>QHZB01000435.1:10200-10656 GCA_003224525.1 Acidobacteriota bacterium
TGGTATTGCGAACTCGATGGAAGCGTATTTTGGAACGGTGCCAGCGACGAACGACGTTGTCGGCCCGTACCCTTCCTCCTCGGATGGCGAGAACTTTCTGACAGCCACGACGCCGCCAGCCAAAAATCCGGGGCCGGTGTCCGTCGTGTTGACCGACGCCAACAACAACACGGTGCTGTTGCCGGATGCATTTACCTATGGACCGCATATTCTGCGAGTGCAACCGAATGCAGCGGTGGCCGGAGACCAAATCACGATTTACGCGTACGGGCTTGGGTTTTTCGATCTGTCGGACATTCGCGTGACGATTGGTGGCACGCAGGTCAATATGGCAAGCGCCACATTGAATTCGTATGCGTCCAACGACTACCCAGAGCAGGCAGTTACGGTACCGGTCCCGGCCGGGACACCTGGCTGGGCCGATGTCGTACTGACGACGAGCAACGGTACCGACAC
>QHZB01000510.1 GCA_003224525.1 Acidobacteriota bacterium
GTATCCCTGATCGAACAATGTGTGCAGGTCACTTCGCAAAAGCAGACCATTTTCGGGTTCATGCGGACCGCCCGAGCTGTAAGGCTTGATGTGCGCAGCCTCCAGCACCGGAAGCGTACGCTCGCCCGTGATCGCACATCTACGCTCATAAGCGTCGGTCACAATCACCCTAAATGTGCCCTGGCCGAGTCGCGGTCGAACGACCATAGGATCGCCGTAGCGGATACTCTGGACCGCTGCGATAGTCGCTGGGCCGGGGTCAAGGTTCGCAGTAGCCCGTGTCGCCAATCTTTCGGTGACAGCTCCCCACAGGGCCTTTCCGGTGGTCCCGTCTTCGCTGTCGTATCCTTTTCCCTGGACAATATTAAGGCTGAAATCCGAGGGTACCGGAATCCATTCTCCTTCTCCAAAAAAGAATGGTTCGGCCAAGAGTATGCAACCGCTCTTTGGGTTCTCCATCGGTGCGATGGGTACGCGTCTGTACTTCGCGATCCTTTCACGCATTTCCGAAAGAGATCGAACTCCGTTGCCTTCACCGAAAGCTTCCCATGAGAGCGAGATCGGCAAATGGACAAAGCGGGTGAAGAACCCGCCACCGACGATAAAATTGCGCGGCGAATGAAGCTTGAATAGCAGCATTTCACCGGCGTTGAGAGCTTTGAATGACGCCTCAGGAGATGGGCGCCCAGAAATTTACTTCAACCAGGGAAGACTTGGAAGCGTGTAATTGGAACCAATCGTAATCGGTGACCGCGACGAAGAAATTCATCGAGCGACTCTCAGCAAAATGGCGTTGCGGTGAAACTCAAGAAATTGTCGCTGGCCATCAGTAAAGGTACCGACGTTGGTGGTCCCCTTCGTTTCGAGGCCCATCCTTTGCAAGGAAGGCTTGTGGGCGACCGGCGAGATGATGAGATTTCCGGAATCCTCAAACCCGATAAATCCGCGGTCGAACAAAAGGTCAATACTAGGCGTCAAGGGTAAGCCGTTTTCACCGTTCAATCGCTCTTCATTTGAAGAATCTCGCCAGGGCTTACAGTGGCTGGCCAGAAGGTAACTCGGGTTATCGACACCCGTGATGCGGCAGTGAGTTTCAATTCGCATGACACGCTGCTTGAAAAGGCCCTGGCCACGCCGTGCTCGGACAATTGCCTCTCGGTCTGTCTCATTCACCGACGGATCAGTCTCAATTTGCTGTTCGATCCTGCTTTCCCAATGACACGCTGCTTGAAAAGGCCTTGGCCACGCCGTGCTCGGACGATTGCCTCTCGGTCTGTTTCATTCACCGATGGATCAGTCTCAACTTGCTGTTCGATCCTGCTCTCCCAGACATCCAGTTCGTCGCCTATCACGATTCTGTCATTCTCAACGGCGGCATAAGCCTCGGCTGCGGCGATCAGTGAGCGAGCCTCTTCTCCAATCAAACCGCCGAGGACTTCCGTGAACTCCTCAGAGAGTTCTGTCAGGTAGATTGACTGGATTCCGTTTCCGTTAGGCTGGAGAGGTGAATAGCGATCCGGTAAAACTTCTCTCAATACTCCCATATGATCCTTGGGACGGATCTTGTTCAGCAATTGAGTAAACGATGTGTTCAGTCTCCATCCGACATTTTCCCAGTTCTGCCCCACAGAACCAAACTCAATTGGTTTCGGGCACTCCCAACAATAGGACTTAGAGATGCCAATAGCGGCAACCCGAGTATCTACGAAGGAAAATATCAGGTCTCCAGGTGAGACTTCTCGCATGCACTCGTAGAATGGATTGCGCGCGCCATTGGCGTTGCGCTTAGGAGACCAGAGGTAGCCACCCGCGATCTCT
The DNA here is from genome assembly GCA_003224525.1 of Acidobacteriota bacterium. Classification (GTDB taxonomy): domain Bacteria; phylum Acidobacteriota; class Terriglobia; order Acidiferrales; family UBA7541; genus Acidiferrum. Next base: position 1,819 of record QHZB01000510.1, read on the forward strand.
TGGCGGAATGTTTGATTCTGGTTGACCCACCAATATCGCATCCCGACTCCGCTGTTCGAGACAAACCAGGATTTCCATTATAGGTTCTCGTGCAGCTAACGAGGATACATCAAATGCCCTCAGCCTAAAGAACAGCACAGACACAAACGCTGTGAACCTCTGCGGTATCGTGAGGTCGCGAACTGCTTCCTAAAATCCGGTCCGCACTTTGCGTGAATGACTACGACAAGTCGCGATTTGCGGGGAACAGATCCGATCCACGACCCTGACTTGCCGCGGGCAGCAGTCCTGCGTCGCCGGACTCGGTGTTCGGTGTATTTCCGAGGATGGTTGAAGGTGAAACGAAAGAGCCAAAGTAGAAGGAAAAACAGAGATTCAAACCGTGGGTTGCGATGGTTGCGATGACCACGGGTGCGCCCTCGAACCAAAACTGGTACAGTGGCGGCTGACGATTGTCTGGAACTGCCCAAATGCTCCCGTTCATAACAGCCGACCACTTCCGATTGTTGCTTGACGGGACAGGCAAACCGTTCGCTGAGTTTATGGATCGCGTATTGCGCGCGACGCCCGCAAAGCTTGGCGTCACGCCCGCGCAAGTGCATACCAATCTAAGAGTTAACCTTGCCGACGGTGGTGTCGACACACAAATCGATCAAGGCAACGACCCAGAAGGCCATCTCGCTGGCCCAACGGTATGGCAATTCAAAGGCCGCAGGTTTGCTGACGTTACCGAGGCCGATGTTCGCGAAGAGATTCTCGGAGCGAGCAAGCAGTACGCGCGGGACCTGATCATCAAGGGCTATGCGTACCGACTGTGCATTTGCGAGGATGCCGACGCGCGAGCAAAACAATCTTTGCAACAAAAGCTCAACGAGTTTGTGACACAGGTGAACCCCAGCGCTCCTGCCGCGATCATTCTTCTTCCCTCGGACATCGCGGCATGGGCGAATCGATATCCCTCTGTTGTGGCTCGATACCTGGGAGTGCCGGTGGAGAAGTTCCGCTGGCATGACAGTTGGCGGCCTTCGGCACTCGGTGAGACGCAAGTTTTCGTTCCTACCGAGCACTACGCGGAATGGGCGGCGAGGGCGGAGGCGTATCTCGATTGGTCGCGGAAACCGGGAGAAGTGGCGCTCACGATCTACGGCGATGCCGGCGTCG
>QHZB01000436.1 GCA_003224525.1 Acidobacteriota bacterium
CTGCCGCCAGATATTGAACTTGGGCACGTTCGCGCCGGGGAAGGAACCTTGATCGCCGGTGTTCATCAGATGCACCAGCGATTGCGGATCAGGATAAGTGAGTGGCTTGAGCAGAACTGTATTAATGACGGAGAAGACGGCTGTATTCGCACCGATCCCGACCGCCATCACCAGAATCGCGACGACCGTGAATCCCGGAGCTTTCAGCAGCGATCGCACAGCAAATCGAATATCGCGCCAGATAGATTCCACTGACACGAACGAAGAACCGGCTGCCACGCTCTGTGTATTGCGGGGCCTGTCTTGATTCATGCCGCCTCCTTGTGATTCAAAGAAGTCTGCGCACTCATTATGCACGCAACCGCGTCCCAAAAGTTAGTGCCACGGACAGCTACAACACAGACGCGCCGGCCCGCCTTTCCGACGTGCGAGCGACCGGCCCCGGTCAACTGTTGAAATATCGCCATTACACTCACAATGCCAAGGTCACAGCGTAATCGTAGATGTGGAACCGATCCGAAACCACTTGTTCGCGAACTACTAATCAGGCACAACCATCGAATTGTGGTAGATTTCAGTTCGCATCCTCACTTTCGGGACAGACCTAACATCGATGTCATGGTGAGCCAATCCAATGAACTCCATTCTTTTAGTTTCGGCGCTTTTGTGCGCCACAGCCTCGGCAGTTGCCGACGATTCATATTTTCCTATCAAGACAAAGACTGGCGGTGAAGGTGTAACTGAGTTTGAGTCCAAATGGTATGGCCAGTCTCTGGAACGAATGAAGGAACCTCGGTTACCCGAGTTCGCCAAGGATGCTAATGCTGAAGTATACCGCATCACAATTTTGCCCACTTGGGGGAATTCCATTGCAGTCAGGGTCCAAAAACATGGGGAATTATACAGCCTGTCGGCTCGCCGATTAGACGGGCAGGCCGGATATAACCCTGGCAAATTGGTCGAGTCAAAAGATATTGCACTGGGTGCGGATGATTCAAAAACGCTTGCGGTACTAATTCAGAATCTGGACTTCTTCCAGATATCCACGGAAGACGACGTTAGAGGTATGGATGGCGACGAGTGGATTATTGAAGGCGTTTCGCAAGGCAAATACCATGTTGCAGTGCGGTGGTGCGCTCCGTCCTATGACCATGGGAAACGCAAACTGACGGCTTTCCTTGCGTTGTGCAAATTCTTGGTGGACAAATCCACGCTTTCAGAGAGACCAAAAAACAAGGGCCACAAACTTATCTGACTGTTGTCGCAAAAACCATGTTCTCTGCAATGTCAACTCCTGAGAAACAGCGATCCCGTCAATTTGAAAATTTGAAATGCCGGCAAATACTGCCCGCCGGGTCCGGTGTTGAAGTCGTGAGGTTGGTCAGCTCTAGGAATAGCCGCTTACAGGAGCGGGCGACGTTCCGACTGTCCTTGGTTTCTAGCGATCTGGTAGAATTTCCGGAATGAAGAGACGAACATTGCTGATAGCGGCGCCATTGGCGGTGCTGGTGCCCTGCGAGATAGCAGAAGCGATGAAATCGACGTTCGCTTCGGTTGCGCATGAGAGTTTTGCAAGGGGGGAGAGAGAGCAAGGTAGCGCCGCGATGGGAGTATCACCGGTGGTGTATGAACTGCGGATTTATCACGTGATCCCCGGAAAGATAGAGAACCTGGTAACCCGCTTCCGGGACCACACGATGAGGCTTTTTGCGGACCATGGAATCAAGAGTGTTGCGTATTGGACTGCGCTGGACGAACCGGTGAAAAGCAGCACCTTCTTTTACATTCTGGAACATCCGAGCCGGGAAGCGGCGGCAGCGAACTGGAAGGCCTTCCAGGACGATCCAGAGTGGAAGAGCGTGAAGGCGAAATCGGAAGAGAATGGGAAATTGGTGGAGAAGATTGACTCAACGTTTTTGACGTTGACGGATTTTTCGCCGCGGTTGGGGTAACTACGCTTCCACAGGCACTTCGGTCACTGGGTGTCGTCGCGCTGTTGGGCTGCTTCCAGGTTTTCTATTGCCTTGCTCACTGAAATCTCCTTCACCAGCGTGGTGGCAGACGACTCCCCTGTCGCGAGTCTGCCTTTCAGCACATCCCGGAACTGAGCATTGTTCGCCGTTCGAACGGGCAAATTCTCGAACACATACATAGTCGAGGGGAGAGAGCCTTGCCGTGCAGATGGATCCTCCACCGAGAGCAATGCAGGCAGCAGGGCAACGGGAAAGGCCGAACATAATTCGCGCCGAGTTAGTGGCATTGTGTCTCCTCGGAATTAGCGGCTTTTTCAGTCATGCCATGTCGGCGGTAACGTGATGAACTTTCCTCGGTCGGCCGCCGAGCTTGCCGTTCGCGCGAACCGCGGCGGTTTTGGTGTGGGACTTGACACTGCCACCCGCCTTACCAAGTCGCGCTGCCATCCAGCGGCGGGAACCAAGAAAACCCTCCAACAGGGCCGGCAAATAAATATCCGCGTCAATAACGGGAAAATGTAGTCCAAGTCCCGGCGGAGAAATTTCTATCTTCCTTAATTGTTCCGGTTTAGCGTGCTCAAAGCCCTGAGCATCCTGCGGTTTGAATGCAATTGACAGGCCGCTACTAAGATCAATGACCACACGCCCTGTGCGGCGGTCGTAATGCGCAGCCGCCACCGTGGCTGTCCTTCCCAAACGGGCAGCAGCCCGTTCATTAGCTGCCTCGATTTCTTCCTTACGGTAAACCATGAATCCTCCTCCATGCCGCGCATAAACTCATTAATCTCGCTGCGCGAGCTGCCTTAATCTTTGAAAGCTTGCCTGCAGCAACTTGTAGTATGCGTGACGTACTTTTTTTCTGTAACTTAACTTACGTGTATGGCCTTAGCGTTGCGCCGACATGTTCTCGAAGAGGAAGAGACCGGATTTCCCAGCGACGACTATTTCCTGATTGCCGTCGCCATCAACATCCACAACGACGATTTGCATTCCTGCGCCAGTGCGCGTGCTGTAGTCCAGGACATGCCTCTTCCATTGCATGGCGCCGTCCACCATGATTCGCTCGTACCAATAGACTCCCAGCGGCTCGTTCGCACCTGGATCATGGTCGTGCGCGTAGTAGCGTTTGCCCGTGATTAGTTCGCGTCTCCCGTCGCCGTTCAAGTCCGCCAAAGTCAACGTGTGCGCCTGCGACCAGCTATTGTCGATCACGTGCTTGATCCATGCACGGTTACCTCGAGCATCCTTTTTTTGCTCATACCAGAAGATGCCGTAATCGTGTGCCAAGCTAGTGATTAGGTCGGGCAATCCATCGTCATTCACGTCTTCCACATGGATGAATCCGGTGGCGCCTAACTCGAACTCCGCGTGAAAGATCCACTCACCATTCCTAGGGTCGGGCGGCGCCTCGAACCAGCCCTGGGGTGTGATGATGTCAGTACGCCCATCCCCGTTGACATCGCCCGCGCCGATGCCGTGTCCGTAACTTCGAGGGCTGATTACATGACGCACCCACGGGTCCCGAGCGCCCGGGCCTGCCAGTTCATACCACGTCAAGGGGAAGTCATGCTTGCCGAACTGAGGCAGAAGCTGAAGCGGCCGGCCGGTATTCATAATGTCCACCAAAAAAGCGAACTCCACCGGAGAACCTGACTCGATCAGGTGTTCCCGCCAAGGCCGCCCGGATCTGCCTGGATTCTCCCACCAGGTCAAAGGCTTCGACCAATAAGAGCAACTGACGACGTCCGGATAGCCGTCTCCGTCGACATCGATAGCTAAATCGGTGAGGTTTTCCTGGTAGTCAAAAGTGTAGGGCAGATCGCGGAATTTGTGCTTGATAAAGCGCGGGCCGGCGCTAGCCTCGGGCGGTCCTTGCTCGTACCAGTTCTCTCCTGAAATGATATCGAGCCTGCCGTCGCCATTCATGTCAACGACCGCCACAGTTTCGCTGATCCCCAGATCGAGCGTGTGCTTGCGGAAAGGGATGGCATCATCTCCTGCCGCTACCGTTTCAATATTGATGTAACGAGCTAATTCTTGTCTCCGCGAGACGACGGATCGGCTCTGTGTCGTATCCCTGCATCGCGTATTAGCCAACACGCCGGCAGGGACGCCCGCGCCCACTGATTTCAGGAACTGCCTTCGTCCGTGCTTTCTGCCCTCGTCCAACGTTAATCCACCCCTGCCTTGCGCCGGGTATGTTTAGTATGGACATCGATCTCCTGGCTCAGCGCCTTGATGAATCGAAGCCCTTCCCGTGCAAGCTGGTCGCCTGAAGTGGCTAAGTCGCGCCAGATGGCGGCCGCAGCAGCAAGCTCCGGCTCGGGCTGCGCGAAGGATTCAATGGTCATCCAGCCCTCGTAGCCGATCTCTCTTAGGGCTTTGAGAATACCTGGCCAATCATTATGCCCCGTGCCAGGAATGCTTCGGTCGTTTTCGGAAATATGCACATGGCCGAGTTTCTTGGCCACCGCGCGAAGCGAATCGGCCGGATGCTTTTCTTCAATGTTTGCATGGAAGGTGTCGAAATGCACCAGCACATTCGGCTCGCCCACGTCGTGGACCAATTGGGCCGCATCGCTCAGGGTGTTGAGGAAATACGTCTCGAAACGATTGAGGGGCTCAATACAGAGGGTGACACCGAGTTTGACGGCTTGTCGCGCGGCCACTTGCAGGCCTTCTACTCCCCGTTTCCATTCGTCCTCCGTTCTGCGGCGACCGCTCATTACGCCCAAGCCTGCATAGAGCGGGCCACAAATGAGCTTTCCTCCGAGTTCTGCTGTCCGTTCAATGCATTGCTTCAAGAATTCGGCCCCTCGCGCGCGTACCTTTGGATCGACATCTATCAAGTTCGCTTCTCTTGGTAAGACACTACACGCAGTGAGCTCGAGATGCATTTCATCAAGGATACGCCTGACGGCAGGAATGCTGGCAGGCTCACTTGGTGACAGGAAAAGCTCGATGCAGTCGAACCCCCACTCCTGGATGCGAGAAAACAGCGGCGAATGTCGCTCGCTCACGTGCGTGGTCCACACCATGGTATTCACGCCGTATTTCATGTCCTCAATCCTCTGCGGCCATTCGTTCGGTTTGCTTGCTCTGAAAGGTTCCCCGACTCCTTGGGCTGTGGAGCCTGTCTCGTCTTTTCCCTTTGCTCCCCGGCTTGATTGGTTAGGATCTGAGTGTGAGTGCAGCCCGGAAAAGCAGTAAGGTAAGCGTTTCCCTGATACTGCAAGTCCTTGTGGATGCCGATGGCCGACGTATAGTATCCGTTCACCGTCATATGCTTGAGGTCTCGAAAGAAGCGTTCGATTTCGGTTGTCGCATGGCCTTCGTTGGCTGCTGATTCCGCTAGCGCCTCTGCGAGAGATGATTTTGCAGCCTGCTCTTGGATCCGCTTCAACCCTTCGCGCCACTGCCTTTGGA
>QHZB01000069.1 GCA_003224525.1 Acidobacteriota bacterium
CTGGTGACCGCAAAGCGGTCATTTCTCCGAGGTGCGGGCTCCGGCGCTCTTCCTGCATTGATTCGAAATTTCGCATTCCGTCAATTCAAAATGGGAGGCCCATAGTGAGCTATCGCCGCCTGTTCGTGCTCGTTTTGCTGCTATTCGTGGGGGCCGCCGTGCGACGCACGCAGCCGGCAAGTGCAGGGGACGAATGGCAGCCGATCTCCCAGGAGGAGTTGAAGATGACCAGCGTGCCGGAAGCGCCGGGAGCGCTGGCGCTGTATCTGTACCGGCAGGTGGACAGAGATGACAGCAACCATACGCCGCACGAATACAACTACGCGAGGATCAAGATCCTGACGGAGGAAGGCCGAAAGTACGCCGACGTGGAGATTCCTTTTTTTAAGGAAGAAGGAAACATCCACGGCGTTAAGGCCCGGACAATCCGGCCGGATGGCTCGATTATGAATTTCGAAGGAAAGGCTTTTGACAAGACCATCGTGAAGGCGAAGGGCGTGAAGTTCCTGGCGAAAACCTTCACATTGCCCGACGTGCAGGTGGGCAGCATCATCGAGTATCACTACACCTATGACCTGAATGAGGGTTACGTTTACAACTCGCACTGGATTCTGAGCGAGGAACTCTTCACCAAGCGCGGCAAGTTCAGTCTGAAACCGAATTCGGATTTTGCGCTTCGCTGGAGCTGGCCGGCCGGGCTGCCGACGGGTACCACACCGCCGAAAGATGAAGGAGGCTTCGTCCGTCTGGAATCGCAGAATATTCCCGCATTTCAGATCGAAGACTACATGCCGCCGCAGAACGAGCTGAAATTTCGCGTTGATTTCGTTTATAGCGAGGGTGTTCCGGAAAAAGAACCGGACAAATTCTGGAAAAAAGAAGGGAAGAAGCTGAACGACAGGGTGGAAAGCTTTACTGGGAAACGCAAAGCGATGGAGCAGGCAGTGGCGGAAATCGTAGCGCCCAATGATACGCCGGAAGTGAAGCTGGAGAAGATCTACGCGAAGGTACAAAAGTTCCGGAATACTTCCTGGGAGATGGAGAAGACTGAGCAGGAGCAGAAGAGGGAAAAGCAAAAAGACATAAATAACGTAGAAGATCTCTGGAAGCGCGGTTACGGGGATGGCCGCCAGATCAACTGGCTGTTTCTCGCCTTGGCCAGGGCAGCGGGATTCGAGGCCTACTCCGTATATATTTCGTCGCGCAGCGAGTATTTCTTCAAACCGCAAATAATGAATGCGTTCCAGTTGAACGGTGACGTCGTGCTGGTGAAGTTGAACGGGAAAGAAGTGTACTGCGACCCGGCAACGGCCTTCGCGCCGTTTGGATTGCTGTCGTGGCCCGAAACCGGTGTACAGGGACTGCGACTCGATAAAGAGGGCGGAGGCTGGGTGATCACCACACTGCCTCCGAGCTCCGATTCGCGGATCGAGCGGAAAGCTGATTTGAAGCTTACGGAAACGGGATCGCTGGAGGGGAAGCTGGCAGTTACGTTCTCGGGGTTGGAAGCGCTTTGGCGGAGAATCGAAGAACGAAACGAAGATGCGGCCAACCGGAAGAAGTTCCTCGAGGACCAGGTGAAGGAGTACATCCCAGCGGGGATCGACGTGGATTTGACGAACCAACCGGATTGGGGTAGCTCGACGCAGACGCTGGTAGCCGAGTTCGAACTGAAAGTGCCAGGCTGGGTCTCGGGGGCGGGGCGGCGAGCCCTTGTGCCGGTGGCGCTCTTTAGCGCGCCCGAGAAGCACGCGTTCGAACATGCCAACCGCGTCCACCCGATCTATTTTTCTTATCCGTCATCAAAGATCGATGACGTGACGATTGACCTGCCGCTGGGCTGGCAGGTGAGCAGCTTGCCAAGCGTGCAGGACTTGGACGCCAAGGCTGCTGTGTACAGCCTAAAGGTGGAAAACAACAAGGGCACGCTCCACCTGACACGGCGGCTGAATATGGATCTGTTAATGGTGGAAGTGAAGTTCTATCCGACGCTCCGGAATTTCTTTCAAGTAGTGAGGACGGGAGATGAACAGCAGATCGTGTTGCAACCTGGCGCAGCGGCGGCTAGTAATTAAGATGCGGCGCATGCTGATTTATTTCACACTCTGCACGATGGGCTGCCTTGCCGGAGTGTCGCGGTCCGCCGCTGGAGAAGCGCCCGGATGGATGCACGCCCTTGTGAATGTGCCTCTCCCGGCGCACGATGAGAAGACGGACGTGGTGCTGCTCTATTCGGATCGGATCATAACGGTTCAATCCGCGGACAAAATCAAGATAACAGTTCGTGAAGCCTACAAGATTCTGCGCCCCGGCGGCCGCGAGTATGGCACGGTGTCCGTTTCTTACAATTCCCGCAAGAAAATCACGGGCATGCGCGGCTGGTGCATTCCCGCGCAGGGCAAAGACTATGAAGTGAAAGATAAAGAGGCGATTGAGATTTCGCTGCCGAAAATAGACGGAAGCGAACTCGTCTCCGATGTAAAAGACAAACTGCTACGCATCCCCGCCGCAGATCCGGGAAACATCGTGGGGTACGAATACGAAGAGGAAGAACAGCCACTCGTCTTGCAAGACGCTTGGCATTTTCAGGAAACGAACCCCGTTCGAGAAGCGCACTACACGCTGCAGCTTCCATCGGGCTGGGAGTACAAAGCCATGTGGATGAATTATCCGGAAGCAAAGCCAGCCCAGGCGGGGAACCAGTCGCAATGGGTCGTGAGCGAGGTCAGAGGGATCAAGCACGAAGATAATATGCCGCCCTGGCAGGGCGTTGCCGGCCAGATGATCGTTTCGTTTTTCCCGCCGGGTGGTTCGGCGCAGAACCAGGGATTTCAGGACTGGAAACAAATGGGAATTTGGTACCAGGGCCTGACGAGCGGGCGGCGAGATGCTTCTCCAGAACTCAAGCAGAAAGTGGCGTCGCTGACTTCTTCCGCGAGCACTCCATTTGCGAAGATGAAGGTCCTCGGGGATTTCACGCAGCGGGACATTCGCTACGTGGCCATCGAGTTGGGAATCGGCGGATGGCAACCGCATCCCGCTGCGGAAGTGTTCACCCATCATTACGGCGACTGCAAGGACAAAGCGACGCTGATGGGAGCGATGCTGCACGAGATCGGTATCGATTCGTACTATGTGGTCATAAATTCCGAACGCGGTTCGGTTACGCCGGAGACGCCCGCTCACGTGGGTGGTTTCGATCACGCCATCATCGCCATCAAATTGCCTGAGGGAACCGCGGATAGCTCACTGGCGGCCACCATGGCGCACCCAAAGTTCGGCAAGATATTATTTTTTGACCCCACAGACGAATTGACGCCATTTGGTCAGCTCAACGGCGCGCTGCAAGCGAATTACGGCCTGTTGGTAACGCCGGATGGCGGTGAGTTGGTCGAACTTCCAGAATTGCCGCCAGCGATGAACGGAGTTCGGCGGACCGCAAAGCTGAGCCTGAGCGCAACAGGGACGGTGAGCGGCGAGGTGCAGGAAACACGAGTCGGCGACCGTGCCTGGTCGCAGCGCTGGGCGCTGCGAACGGTCACGAAGGATGCGGACAGGATCAAGCCGATTGAAACTCTGCTTTCCCACTCGCTTGGGACTTTCCAGATTACGAAGGCAAGCGTTGGAAATTTGCAACTGACGGATCAACCGTTTATGTACAATTACTCGGTTGTTGCTCAGAATTACGCCAAGACGGCGGGAAACTTGCTGCTGCTTCGCCCGCGGTTCATTGGCAACAAATCGACTGACCTGCTGGAAACAAAGGAGCCGCGAAAGTATCCGGTGGAATTCGACGGGCCGTCGCGAGACACGGACACTTTTGAAATTACGCTGCCGACGGGTTACGAGGTTGACGACCTACCGCCGCCGGTGAACGCGGACTACAGTTTCGCGAGCTACCACAGCAAGACGGAAGTGAACGGAAACACGCTGAAGTACACGCGGACATTTGAAGTGAAAGAACTGAGCGTGCCGCTCAGCAAGGTCGAGGACCTGAAGAAACTCTATCGTGTGATCGCGGGCGACGAACGGAATACCGCGGTGCTAAAACCCGCCACTCACTGATTTCTGTCCCCACTAATGCTCGCGCGATTTTTCCGCAAGGCCGCAACCGACAAGACGGAGTCCGCGCGCCCGACAAAAAACGCGGCGAAGCAGAGCCCAAATACCGAGTGGCTCAGGCTTGCGCCGAAGTATTGCCAAACGGGCGCTCCAGCCCCGGGATAGTCCGAAGAGAAAAGCATGGTGAGCATGAAGATCAGGCCGCAGAAACTTGCGGAACGCACCAGGATGCCGAGAACGAGCGCGAGCCCGATCGCCAATTCACCGTAGGCGACCAGGAAAGCGATGCTGGTGGCGTGCGGAAGGACGAAGCCGCGGAGGACGGGCGCCATGAAAGGATAAGCGCCTCCCTCGAGGAATTTGTTGATCCAGAATTGAAAACCACCGTGAAGAGTAAATGTTGTGCTGAAGACTTTGTATTCACCGAAGATCAAGAAAAGAATACCCACGCTGATGCGGAGCAAGGCGAGCGAATAGCTGTTCCGCGTGCCGGCATTTGAAGGAAGGGTCATCGCGATGACCATTCTATGACGGAGTTCCCGCTCTAACAGAATTCGTACGAGGGCTGAAGAATAGAAGGGCGGCAGGAGGCTGTAGCGCTGCCAATTTTTTGCGCAGGACGCGTGAAGATGCGTCGACTATTTGTTTCAAGAGCGAGGCAGCCATCTCGAAAGAGAGGTGGACACGATAGACATCGGCGCGATCTGCATGGGAGTACTTCTCGTAGCGCGGAGTTGAATCTTGCGCTGCCTTGAGCAAGATTTCCCAGGGACTCCGCTTGCGGAATAACTTCTTGGCCGAAGCTTCGCGGCGCATGATGCCAACCAGAGAACGCTGTGGGCCCCCGCCGATTTCGAGTGAGACTGCGATTACATTGGCAGGGTTGAAAAGGCGTGCGGGATCGTCGTCCGGAAAAAGAGCAAGAAGTCCCGTAATTTCATCCTCTTTGGCAGCGAAACCGTCCCACCAGTAGCGATAACCGTTATAGACGACAGTGCCTGCGCGGAAAATTTTCTGCACACGCACGGCATTCTTTCCCGTCACGCTCACGACCATATCCGCAAGTTCGGCAAGGCGAAACGTTTGCTTCACGACCGGACGCACGGTCACATAGCCTGCGTCATCTTCCGTGAAGCGCATCGCGATGGTTTCCGGGAGCGGCATGCAAAATGAAGGAAGCGAATTCTCAGCCCAGTTTTGAGAGGCGCTCGCGCACGCGATCGCTGAGCGCCTTGCCGTCAACGGTCTTGCCTTCCAGGGCCGACTTGGCAGCCTTCACGACCGCGCCCATCTGCTTGATGGAGCTCGCACCGGATTCGGAGATCGCCTTGGCAATCGCCGCGTCCATTTCGGCCTCGCTGGCGCCGGCAGGGAGATAAGATTCGATGATGGCGAGCTCTTTGGTTTCTTTTTCAGCGAGTTCCGGCCGGTTGCCCTTGGTGAACTGTTCGATCGACTCCTTGCGCTGTTTTACGAGCGTTTGCAGGATCTGCATGGACTCCGGCTCGTCGAGTACGCGAATCTTTTCGACTTCCTTGTGCTTGATGGCCGCCTTGATTCCCCGCAGGACGCTGAGGCGCAGTTCGTCTTTGGAGCGCATGGCGTCGACCAGGTCCTTCTGTATTTTTTCGGCAAAACTCATCTTCAGCTCCTCACTTCCTTGAATATAGCAGACCAGGAAAGGGGACAGGCGAGAATGACGCGGTGCGGCGGCCACACCGTGCCACCGTACTTATTTGACAGAGCGCGAGCGGCTCGCTACTTTTGATCTCTTATACTCTGCGGTGCAAACCCGCTGGAGGAGACGACGGGGCTAATGAAAGTCATCGTAGCGGACAAAATCAGCGAAAGGGGCGTGCAACTGCTGAAGGAGCAGCCAGGCTGGAACGTCGTCCTGACGACGAACGATACGCTGATCAAGGAGATCGCCGATGCAGATGCTCTGATTGTGCGCAGCGCGACGAAAGTCACCGCGGAATTGCTGGACCAGGCGAAAAAATTGCGCGCGGTAGGCCGCGCGGGCGTGGGCGTGGACAATATTGATCTGGAAGCGGCCACCAAGCGCGGCGTGCTGGTCATGAGCACACCAGGCGGGAGTTCCGTCAGCGTCGCCGAACATACCTTTGCGCTTTTATTGGCGCTTGTCCGGCAGCTTCCAAAATTCGATGCCGCCATGCGCGAGGGCCGTTGGGAAAAATCGTCGTCGGGCGCCGAGGTGCGCGGCAAAACGCTGGGTCTCATTGGTCTCGGTCGCATCGGCAGCGAGGTGGCATCCCGGGCAGAAGCCTTCGATATGCGCGTTGTTGCGTTTGATCCATTCATCAGCGAAGCGGCAGCACGAGAGCTGTCCGTGGAACTGGTGCCGCTCGATCAACTTCTGGCCGAATGCGATTTCATCTCGCTCCACACGGCCGTAAGTGCGCAAACGCGGGAGATGATCAACGCCGAGTCCATTGCGAAAATGAAGAAGGGCGTTCGCATCGTCAATGCCGCCCGTGGGGAGCTCATCAACGAAGCTGACCTGGCGGCGGCGATCAAGGGAGGACGCGTCGCCGGAGCTGCCCTCGACGTCTTTGCGGAAGAGCCGCCGAAAAAATGCCCGCTGATTGGGCTTCCGAACGTGATCACAACGCCGCATGTCGCGGGTTCCACGGCTGAGGCGCAGGAAGAATTGGGTACGCAGGTGGCGTTGCAGATCAAGGATTACCTGGCCGAGGGGATTATTCGTAACGCGGTGAACTTGCCGGCTCTTTCGGCGGACCAGTATCGGCGCGTGCGACCGTACCTGGAATTGGCGGAGCGGCTGGGGTCGCTGGTTTCGCAGGCGGCGGCGTCAAGGCCGGCGCGGATTCGCATCCGGTATGCGGGCGAGGTGGCCGAGGTGGGCACGCATCTGCTTCGCAGCGCTGTGCTTGCGGGCGTGCTGAACGCCGTGCTGGACGAAAAGGTGAACGTTGTCAATGCGCCGGCGGTGGCTGCGGCAAGGGGCTTGACCGTGGAAGAAGAGACTCGCCGGCGCGAACATGGCTTCCCAAACACCATGGAGGTCTCCGCACTGCCGGAAAAGACCGGATCAGCGCCAGGTTTTACCGCTGAAGGCACGGTCCTGCATGATGGTTCGCCCCGCGTTCTCCAGATTCAAGGTATTCCGCTAGAGGCCCAACTGGAAGGCACCATTCTTTATCTGAGGAACCGCGATGAACCTGGCGTCATTGGCCAGATTGGAAGCACTCTTGGAAAGCTCGGAGTGAATATCGCTACGTTTGCTCTCGGGCGCCGCGAAGCCCAGAGCGGGGCCGACGCCGTCTCGCTTGTTCGCGTGGACGGCGAGGTGTCTGCCTCGGTCCTTGGGCCGATCCGGGCGATTCCCGCCATTACCGAGGCCAAGCTCTTGCGTTTAGGCTAGATAGAATGTACTTGGTGTGCCGCAGGTGGCATCCATTCGGTTCTGCGGGTACTTCATTACATTTCAGTGGGAGCGGGGGAGTACAAAGAAAAGGGATGTCAAGCCTCGATAAAAATGTCCCCTCGGTGGTGTCGGAGAGCTTGGGGGGCGAAGGAAGTAGGCAAGTACTGGGCTTTCGGTACGAAGCATCAGAAAGGGCTGAATTGAATCGAAACACAGATCGAACGAGATCGAAAGATCGAAACTGAAATCGAAACAACTTGACAATCGAAACAACTTGACTTGACATACTGGGGCAACCTGACTTACGTAAAAGCTACGCCAACGATGAATTCGGTCGAGCGGTGGGTGAGGTTGTCCGGGGTTCATTTACAGTTCGCTGAGGGTCTTGAGGCGGCGATGAGTCGGCACCACTTTTCATTTGTCCGGCACCTTCCTTTTGAGTTTGGTTCGATCTTCATTCATGGTGCGCGAAAGGGGAAGTCTATGGATTGGTCTTCAATGAAGCGCAATCTTCTGGCTGGTTTTGTAGTCCTCATGTTCGCGGTAACGTGCGCTTGGGCACAGACCGGCACAACTTCACTGCGCGGCACGGTCACGGACAAGACGGGCGCAAGCGTGGGAGAGGCCAACGTGTCGCTGGATAATTTGAGCCAGGCCTTCCACCGCGAGACGCAGACGAGTACGACCGGTGAATATGATTTTGTGGCGCTGCCACCGGGCACCTACGCGCTGACGATCGAAAAGGCGGGATTCCGGAGGTATGAGCAGAAAAACCTGCAATTACTGGTGAACCTGCCGGCGACGGTTAATGCGACACTCGAAGTCGGAGCAACGTCGCAGACTGTAGAAGTCTCAGCCTCTGCGGTCGCACTGAACACGACCGATGCCTCAATCGGAAATGCGTTTGGAGAAAATCAGATTAAGCAGTTGCCCCTTGAGGGGCGGAACGTACCAGACCTGTTGACACTGCAGGCTGGCGTTGCCTATACGGGCAATCGCTCCGATGTCAACCGAGATGTTGATACGCGAAGCGGGGCCGTGAATGGAGCTCGCAGTGACCAGAGCAACATCACGCTGGATGGCGTTGATGTCAACGACCAGATAAAGGGCAGCGCTTTTACTTCCGTCTTGCCAGTCACACTGGACTCCGTCCAGGAGTTCCGAGTCATAACCACGAATGCCAATGCCGACCAGGGACGCTCCTCGGGCGCACAGGTGTCTCTCGTTACCAAGAGTGGCACCAACAATCTTCACGGTTCGCTCTACGAATATCACCGCAACACCGCCACCAGCGCCAACGATTATTTCGTAAAGACGGCGGAATTGCAGTCTGGTCAGGCGAATGTACCTCCCAAGCTCATCCGCAATATCTTCGGGGGCTCCCTCGGTGGGCCCATCCGCAAGGATCGTCTTTTCTTCTTTGTCAATTATGAGGGCTCTCGGCAACGCGAGGAGGCCAGCGTCATTCGCATCGTGCCCAGCGACAATCTTCGCAAGGGCATGATTCAGTATCGTTGCGCCACGAGCGATCCCAATTGCTCGACAGGAAACTCCAAAGTGAATGTTGTTGACGATCCAGACCTCGGTCTTGTCGCGACCTTGACTTCGGATCAGATCAAGGCGATGGATCCCTTGAATCTTGGCGTCAACCCGGCGATGCTGACATACTTCAATACGTTCCCTGAGCCGAATGATTTTGGCCAGGGTGACAAGCTGAATTTTCTGGGATACCGCTTCCGTGGGCCAATTCCAACCAACAACAATTGGTACATCGCGCGGTCCGATTATAAACTCACGTCGAGCGGGAGCCATACGCTGTTCTGGCGCGGTGCTTTACGAAACGATATCCACGCCACGGCACCTTACCTTCCAGGCACCGCTCCCGAACATACGTTTGCGGACTACAGCAAGGGGTTTAGCGCGGGCTACACGGCACTACTCAAGCCCACACTGGTCAATAACTTCCACTGGGGCTTCACGCGGCAGAGTTTTGGCAATATCGGCAATAATGATAGCAAGCCGTTCATTTTCTTCCGAGGCCTAAACGACGACGAGGGAGCCAACAACTCCGAGCTCGCCGTCACTCGCAGCAGTTCATTCCAGACCCCGGTGCATAACTTCGTGGATGACCTGTCTTGGACGAGGGGTAAACACACTTTCCAGTTCGGCACGAACATCCGATTCATACGGAATCCTCGCCAGAACTTTCTCAGCTCCTTCTCCTCGGCCTCGACTAACTCCTCGGGGCTGGACACAGCGGGAATAGTAGGTTCCAAGTCTCCGCTTGATCCGCGGAACCACTCTAGCGATGGGTTACCGGCAGTTACTCCGGGATTCAGGCTCGGATACAACTGGCCCATTATGGCCATGATGGGAATCGTCAGCGAAGTGGATGCGACTTTCAACTTCGATAAGACCGGCACGGCGCTGCAACAAGGGGCACCGCTGAAGCGGCGGTTCGCGGCGGACGAGTACGAGCTCTATCTCCAGGACTCCTACCGGATCCGGCCAAATCTAACCATCACCTATGGCTTGCGTTACTCCTTGTTCTCTCCGCCCTGGGAGGCTACTGGAACCGAGGTGACTCCCCAAGGGTTTCCAGCCGGTGGCGGAGGCCCCGTAACTCTGGGACAGTGGTTCCAACAGCGTGCGAGCAAGATGCTTACGGGCGGTTCCTCGGTTACGGATCCGCTCCTCACTTACAACCTGGCCGGGCCGGCCAACGGAAAACCCGGCTATTACAATTGGGACCGTAAGAATTTTGGGCCGCACTTGGCTTTTGCCTATACGCCCCGGAGCAGCGGGGGTTTGCTCGGCGCTTTGTTTGGCAATAGGGATAAGACGGTCATCCGCGGAGGTTTCGGGATAGTATTCGATCGCATTGGCGCGGGCCTTCTGGATACTTTCGACCGGCGGGGCTCCTTCGGTCTTTCCACGGGGATAACGGCACCAGTGCCATGCGTAGGACCCACCAGTCTTGATCCCTGCACGGGTACTCCTATCGCACCGCGACTCACCGATCTAAACACTATCCCTCAGGTCGACGGGTCTGGTAATCCCTATTTTCCCGCGACTCCAAAGGGAGGTTTCCCGTTCACCTACCCTCCTGCTGGTACGGGTTTGGCGATTCAATGGGGATTAGACGACGGGATCAAGACACCCTACGCGTACACAATCGACTTCGCGGTCGGGCGCGAGCTACCCGGGAATGTCAGCCTGGAAGTCTCTTATGTAGGACGACTCGCGCACAGGTTGCTGTCGCAGCAAGACCTGGCGATGCCGCTCAACATTGTGGATCCGAAGTCCAAAGTGGATTACTTCACGGCGGCTAGACGTCTCAGTGAGCTGGGGTTCCAGGGCACGCCCACTTCGGCTATCAGCGCGAGCGTAGTGGGTCCCACAGCAACCTACTGGCAAAATATGGTTGCGCCGCTGAAGGCCGGCGACCGGTATATAGAGGCGTGCGATGCGGATAACCTCGGTAAGCCGATATTCACAACCGACGTTACGCAGGCCATGTATAGCCTTTTCGCCTGCGGCGGAGGACCCGTATTCGGCTTCGGTGATGAGACAACCCCTCTCGCCAACTTGGATTACTGGGGCTCTGATTTCAGCGGAAACGCCGGCATCCTCGGCGAGTCCGGCACTTACTATCCCTCGATCTACGGCCCGAACGCCTACTTCAATAGCCAGTTTCACTCGCTGTATGCGTGGAGGTCAGTGGGCAATGCGAATTACCACGCCATGCAAGTCAGTCTGCGAAAGAAGTTGACTCACGGTGTACAATTCGATTTTAACTACACCTTCTCCAAGTCGATCGACATTTCGTCGGATGCGGAACGTATCGACGCTTATGGCGGCCTCGGCGGCCAGATCATCAACTCATGGTCACCCAATGCATTGCGCGCCGTGTCTGACTACGACATAACGCACCAGTTCAACACCAACTGGATTGTCGAACTGCCGTTTGGCAAGGGCAGGTGGATTGCCCGGAACGCCCATGGATTTGCCGAGGCAGTCATCGGCGGCTGGCAGCTCTCTGGGCTGGCCCGTTGGACTAGCGGGTTTCCAGTGACAATCTCCAACGGCGCTACATGGCCTACCAACTGGCAGTTGGGCGGCGCCGCAACCCAGATAGGTCCTGCTCAGCCCCACACGACATTGCGCCCGGACGGCACGGTGAATCTCTTTCCGCAAGATTTGCCTATAACGGACATCGGTCTTGGCCCGTTCCGGCATGACTTACCGGGCGAGAGCGGGACGCGCAACACTCTTCGGGGCCCGGGATTTGCTGGGCTGGACGCCGGGCTCAGCAAGCGCTGGAAGATGCCATTTGGGGAATCCCACAATCTGATATTTCGAGGGGAGGTCTATAACGTCCCGAACTTGAAGCGCTTCGACGTTCAGACAATTACGACAGATATCTCTTCAAGTTCGTTCGGTACTTACAGCGGGATGCTCACCAACCCGCGCGTGATGCAGTTCGCATTGCGCTACGAGTTCTAGGAGTTGGTCATCGTTTGCTGGGAAGAGACTGACGAGAGCGAAACGTCTTGGTTTGGAGGTGTGTTCTGCCGCCATAGAAAGCATAGAAAGCATAGAAAGAGGCAGCCTACTTTCAGCGGCAGAGCTGTGTTAATCTGATAATGTCCCTTGGGACGGCAGGTTCTGCCCGGGGTCATCGGTCGGGGCGTAGCGCAGCCTGGCTAGCGCGCCTGGTTCGGGACCAGGAGGTCGATGGTTCAAATCCATTCGCCCCGACCAATCTTTTAGAATCAGCAACTTACAAAATGCGGAAGTCCATTTGAGCGCCTAGTACAAGGCCAAGATGCCACTGGTTGAAATCTATTTGCCTCAACCAGTGTTTGTTTTTTCAATTCAATGCGTTACACAGCGTTCTCGACTACGAGTTCTACTTCATTTTGCGGACAACACGTACAACTTCGGTGTTTTTGTATCGGTTTGGCAAACGCTATTTTGCTCAGCGAGGGGCTAAGCGAAAATAGGAAAAGCTAAACTATCCAGTAAGGGATAAGAACAGAAAAACTATTCAGCAGGCTCGCGAGAACCGTACGCTTCTTCAGGTGCAGGATTTGCCTGCGCGTCGCTGACCTGAAAGAGGCGGGTCTGCGTTTTAAAAATGAAATGGAGGTAGGCCCTGGCGGCAAACAAATTCAAATTGAAGATCCCGACAGCAATCCGATTGAACTGTTCGAGCCTGCTCGCCATTGAAGCACGAGCCACCCCCGTTTGGGGGCGGTTATGCCACCCTGAAACTCTCCTAACGCTGGAGCAGGCAGACTTGCGCCATTAGAATCCCGCTTACAACCTGGCTCGGCAGCTAAGGCCGCTTGCACTCTGGTGCGTTACTGCCCGAATTGAAGCATGGTTCCGGTATTGGCGATTATGTAGATGGTGGCGGGCGTTGTCTTGAAAAGGAGAGCGACCCGACCCCGCTGGGGAGTTTGAGTAGATTCACCAACCGGGCCGGGCCAAGTTGAATTCGAACGTAGGGAGGTTAGCATGAAAGCCAAGCCACAGGAGAAAAACAAGAAATCAGCCGAGCACCTAACGCAGCGGCATTGGCACGAGATGAACCGCAAGCAACGGCGGGAGATGACGCGGAAGATCCAGAGCGAAGATATCAGTTTGGAGGTGATACATCCCGATGCCGCGGGCATTGATATCGGCAACGAATTCCATTACGTGGCGGTACCGCCGAGCCGCGACGGCCAACCGGTACGGCGCTTCGGCTGCACCACCGCCGAGCTAAAAGCCATGGCCGATTGGCTGAAGCAGTGCGGGATTCGAACTGTCGCGATGCAATCCACCGGGGTCTACTGGATTGCGGTATTCGATATTCTCGAACAAGCGGGCTTGGAAGTGTACTTGGTGAATGCCCGGGACACGAAGAACCTTCCGGGCCGTAAGAGCGACGTGCAGGAGAGTCAATGGTTGATGAAGCTGCACACCTATGGACTGTTGCGAAATTCGTTTCGGCCGCCGCAGGAGATTCGCACAATGCGGACTTACTGGCGGCAGCGGAATGATCTGGTACAGAGTGCGGGCCGGCATATTCAGCGGATGCAGAAGGCGCTGACGCAGATGAATATCCAGTTGGCCAATGTGTTGAGCGATGTGAGCGGAACGACCGGACAAGCGATCATTACGGCCATTCTGAGAGGCGAACGCGATCCCCATAAGCTGGCTGAGCTTCGGGATCCTCACGTGAAGGCGAGCGAGGAGCAGATCGCGCAAAGTCTGGAAGGCAACTGGCAACCAGATTTGCTGTTTGTGCTCAAACAGGAACAGGATGGCTATGAGTTCTGCCAGAAGCAGATGGCGGAGTGCGATCGGCAGCTCGCGCAGTATCTCCAACAGAGAGAGGATCGCAGCCAGGGTGCCCCTCTGCCGGAAGAGAAGCGCAAGGAGCGGCTCAAGAAGAAGAAGGGCAATAAGCCGCAGTTCGACTTGCGCGAAGGGTTGTTTCACCTGACCGGTACGGACCTAACCCGGATCGACTCCATCGATGTCATGACCGCGACGACGATCGTCAGCGAAGCTGGATACGACATGAGCAAATGGGAGACCGAGCACCATTTCGTTTCCTGGCTGCGGCTGTGTCCGGACAATCGCATCAGCGGGGCCAAGGTCATTGGCAAAGGCCGGCTGCCCACCAATAATCCCATCAGTATCGCGTTGAAGATGGCGGCCAGCAGCTTGCGGCTAAGCGACACGTATTTGGGCGCGCAGTTCCGCCGCCTGCGGACCAAGCTAGGGGCTCCGGTGGCCATTAAGGCCATGGCGGCCAAGCTGGCCCGCTTGGTTTACCGCATGCTGCGCTACGGGATGAAATACGTGGACAAAGGAGCCGACTTCTACCAACTTCAACACCGGCAGTTGAAGGTTAAGCAGCTCAAGTGGAAAGCCGCTAGCCTGGGATACCAAGTCATCCCAATTCCGGCAGCCTAAAAACCGAGAGTTTTCTGAGTTTCTGGGGAGTCGCGAGCAACCTAAATTCGAGCTTTACAGTGCTGTTTGCCACCTTTGGCCAGGCGAAAGGAGAGTACCCCTCCTTTCTACTCCCAGTATAAAGCACACCGGGGGGCTTGCGGCAAGACCCGAGTCGTGCCGCACAATTGCCAGCGGAAGCCAGAACCTACGGAAATGGGAGGGCCAAGCGATGCAGGTCGCGGGGTTCGCCCACGTCCCGAATTGTCAAAGGGGGTAAACGTATGAGTTCCTATGTGCTTGGTTTTGAGGACATCGACAAAACAAAAATCATGGTGGTTGGTGGTAAAGGCGCGAACCTGGGGGAAATCTCCAAGGTTGAAGGAATACGCGTTCCAGATGGCTTTTGTATTTCCACCGAAGCCTTTAAGAGAATCATTGGGGAAACGCCGTCGACTAACGAACTACTTGATCAGTTATCGATTCTAAAGGTGGAAGACCGGAATAAAATCAGTGAGCTCAGCGGTGAGATTCGCAGACTCATCGAAGGGATAGCCATCCCTGAAGACATTCATGAAGAGCTCGTCCGCCATCTCTCCAGGCTTGGAGAAGAAAATGCCTATGCAGTACGATCCAGCGCAACTGCTGAGGATCTACCGGCGGCCTCCTTTGCGGGCCAGCAGGATACGTATTTGAACATCATTGGGAAGGAGGTAATCCTAGAGCACGTCAGTAAGTGCTGGGCATCGTTGTATGCCGAGAGGGCGGTCACCTACCGCATTCAAAACGGCTTCGATCACCGCAAAGTCCACCTGGCTGTGGTGGTGCAGAAGATGATCTTCCCGCAGGCGGCAGGAATTTTGTTTACTGCCGATCCCGTCACTTCCAACAGGAAGGTGTCGTCCATTGACGCCAGTTCGGCCTTGGTGAGGCCTTGGTCTCCGGCCTAGTGAACGCTGATGTCTATAAAGTGCGCAACGGCAAGGTTAGCGCTAAGAAGATATCCACCAAGAAGCTGGCTGTATGTGCCTCACAAGATGGCGGCACGAAAGAACAGGAGATTGAGCCTGAGCGGCAGAATAGGCAAGCGCTCACGGATGAGCAGATTTTGCAGTTCGAGCACATGGGCAGAAAGATCGAAGAACATTTCGGCCACCCCCAGGACATCGAATGGTGCTTGAATTCATCGCGTCTAAAGACGCCCCATGAGGGAAGGAAGCGTCCCGGTTTGGAACTGAAGCGGAAACTACAGGGCGCCTGGTGCTCCTACCGCCTGCAAGATGCGCAAAAAACGCGGCGCATTTCGCAGCGGATCAAATTCGTGACCCTGATGGATGAACAGCAATCTCACATTGTGCTGCTGCAAAGCATTTTCCAGAAGGGTCAGGGCTTTTTCGTGATCTCCTAGCGCGGTATAGATGCTGGCCAATTCGACCGGCGAGACAAAACGCCGCTGCGCTTCTATTTCCAGGTGCTTTAACATCAAAAGCCCTTCCTTCTTGTCGTCGCTTTCTATGAGTACCCGAGCGAGCTTTGCTTGTCCTTCGAGCGTTTCTCCTGCAAGACTTACGGCCTTCTTGAGTGCCGCAATTGCCTCCGGGTAAAGCTTCTGCGACTCATAAACCACGCCCAGGAAAAGGTACGCGCGCATGTAGTTCGGATCGAGCGCGATCGTCTTCTTAAGCTGCGTCACCGCGTCGTCGAAACGCCCCGCCCTTAGGTACGCCGCCCCAAGGTGTGCGTTCATGTGCGACGAGAGCGGATCTAATCGCAACAACAGTTGAGACTCCTCAATCGCTTCCCCGTGGCGCCCCGCCAACGTGAGGTAATGAGAGTACGAGTGGTGGCCTTCTTCGTACGTCGGTTTCAGCTGAAGCGCACGCTTGTACTCGCGATCTGCTTCGGCCCACTTCCATTCATTAAAGAACAGCACGTCGGCCAGAGAGACGTGGGCCTCCGGCAAATCCGGATTAATGGCGAGTGCGCGCAGCGCAGCCTGCTTCGACAAAGCGAGGGCTTTCTCCGAGGGCTGATCAGCGTC
>QHZB01000437.1 GCA_003224525.1 Acidobacteriota bacterium
GGGCCATCCCCCGGGGTTGACGCGACAACCGTTTCCAGACGATGTCACTCAAACGGACGCTGCGATACACGTATTCCAGAAATAGGGAAATATCGCCGGTGTGCGGATCCGTGTGCGCTCCCAGGAACTTCGGTTTGAAATTTGGCAGCGAATGGAGCACACGGCGATACACCTCGGTCTCATAAGGGACATCGCCGCGATGCCCGTAGCACTCGTGGCTTTGCCCCGCCTGATACTTGATAAAGACTCGGCGTTTGCGACCGTCCGGCAACTGACAGGTGACGATTTCATTCGGGAAAGTGCACATGAACGGCGGAAGCGTTCTTCTGAGGATTTTCACCGGACGCCGCTCATGGCGCTCGCGGCCCAAGGCAGCGGTGAGCCGGAGTGTCAGAGTCGGCGAATCAGGGAGCAGCGAGGCCGGAGTTTTCAAGATTTCGCGTCCAGCATTTCGGTTTCGCAAGGCAGCACCGGGACAAGATCTTTAAACCATTGGTCCACTTCGGCCAAGGACTCCCAGGCCCAAGGGGCCTGATCCTGCACGAGCGCGATGGCGGGCCAAATAATGCGATTGGCCAAGCGCGCATACTCGGCGGTCTCGAATAGGAAGTTCAACATTGGCATCGGCGGCAGGCACCAACCTGCGCGCGAGATTTCTGCCCGATACAAGTCCACGACCCAGGGCCGTTCCTGAGGCGGTAAGCGCAAGAGAAAGGTCGAGAGGTCGTAGCTTGCCGGTCCAACAGAAGCATGGTCCCAGTCGATAAGGCGCACGTGGAGCCCATGGGCAGTGGGGATAACAAAAATGTTGATATGCCACAAATCGCCATGCAGCAAAGTCTCCGGGCCACCCCAGGCGTCCAGAGCTTCTGCACGTTGCGGCAGTTCTTGGCGCAGTGTGGACAGCCGCTGGAGCAGGCTGTCGAGTACTGGGGTTTGCTGGGAAGACGGCTGACATGCTTCCAATGCGTAGATAGCGTCGCGCACGTTCGTATCGTAGAAGTGAATACCCAGATCGCAACCGTGAAGCCGAACTTCTCCCAATAGGGGGTTCCGCGCGAACTGTGTGTGAAGCCGTGCTATGAACTTGGTCGCCGCACCCACGCTCTCATGATCGAATCGATGGACATCGAGTCCACAGGGACCGAGGTCGTCATAGACATGCCAGGCACTATTACCGCGGGGCTCTACGACACTCCCCAACAGCGCTGGACCGTTGTCACTCATGCCCACCGCGGGCAACCAGCGTTTCTCTACCAATTCGCTGCGCCGACCGATTTCTGGTTTCAGACGCTTGACGATCAACTGACGAGTTTGACCATTGATGACGAAGTTGAGCCGGAAAACGCGCGAGGCCCGAGGCTGCAGCGTTTGCTCCTCAATCAAACGGCCCTCTGCCTCGTGGCCGCCAAGCAACCGCTGTAGCAAGGCTCGCACTTCGGTCAGGCCTGGCTGGTCCCGGCCTTCGAGCACCTTGTCCAGGCCTTCAATCATGTGCAGCTCCGTTGGAAGGCGCCTAACGCTTCGCTGATGGAGAGTTCGTAAGATCGTAGCAGGGCTATGGCCTTAACCAGTTGGGTTGAATCAATGAACTCTTGGCCGGCTGTGGCCCAACTCATTTGGTCGACCATGCGGAGAAGGTTGCCGCAGGCAGCGACGGCTTGAATATCGCGCAAATCCAGGCGCGAATACTCACGGTTTAAGATTGAGCAGTAGAACTCCAGGTCTGGACTGGCCACGCGATCAATGAGCTGAGCCAGATCGGCGGCCGGCACACCCCAGCCGGCGAATTCCCAGTCGAATACCAGCAGCGCAGGGCCGGTGGCGACGTCGCGGATGCGGAGATTCTTGTTGACGAAATCGCCGTGCACCAGCGTCCGGGGCATCACGTCGCAAATTTCCTCCAACTCGTCCCACAACAATTCCAGCGCGTCGAGGTGTGCAGCGATATTGCGGAACAGCGTGGCATCCTCGACCGACAATGCACTGCCACCCGAGTGATGTAGTAACATGCCCCGGCAGCCGCGCAGCAAGCGCAGGTAATGATCGAGGCCGCGGCCTGGGAGGCAGGACTTGAGATCGTGCGCCAAGGCGGTCAACTGTGTTTCCGCCAACCAACAGCCCGCAAGCGCACGATTGTGGGGAAGCTGCTCCGAATACCGAGCACCCGCAGCATCTTCAAGGAAAAGCCAGCAGAACTCTCCTTCTGGCTCTTCCAGTAGTCCATAGCAATGCAGCGCCGGCATTCTAGTGAGCGGCAGCAGTTCCTCGTAAATCGCATGTTCGATACGTGCTGTCGCAGTTCGGCATCTCTTGGCAATGACTCTCGCACCATCCTGCCTGACATGGTTGAGCCGATACACCGTGCTGTACCTTCTGCCCTGCAGAAGTTCAAGGCTGCTGGGCTCCCAGGAGTCTGATTGGACCTGAAGCCAAGCTTGGACGGCTGGATGCGCCTGCACGCCTTCGGTCATAATTTCAGGAGTCGCTGTCCTAGACATAGGCACGGCTCCTCGCCCTGCAATGCCAAGGTTCGCCCGGATGAAACACCAGGAATGTGCCCAAGCAGCATGGCCTCAGGTCCCGCACTTTGACCAGCAACATCATAGGACAGCCCGGTTTGCCACGGCCCAAGGAGCCATTGGGGACAGTGGCTCTCCCCGGGCGGCGCGCTCCGCCGCTGCGTAGAAGTACTGCGCCAGCAGTTGTGGCGCGTCGGGGACACCCTTGAAACCTGGAATGCTGCACATGTCCACGACGTAGGGTGTTCCTTCGCTTTCGATAATGTCCACCCCGTACAGGTCAATGCCGAAGGCACTACCGCAGTTCGCGGCAAGCTCACACAACTCCGGCGTGAGCGTGAAGGGCTCCCCATGTTTTTCTTCTTCCGTCCGGCGAGGAAAGATCTTCTTGACGCCAAAGAGCCGGCCCCCGATCCCGTAAATCTTGCGATCGCGGCCGTCGTTCGGGTGGTAGCGCTGAGCAAACACGGGCTCACGGCCACAATTCACGTCCGCGAGTTCCGCAGCGGTCCGGATAATGCGGACATGATGGCCCCCCGCTCCCTGATATGGCTTTATGACCAGAGACCCCGAGTCCAACAGCGGAAGCAACTGATAGGGATGCGATACCACGTACGTATCAGGTGTACGAACGCCTGCGGCCTGCAGAATTCGAGAGGCGATGATCTTGTCGCGCAGCGCGGCAGACACGGGATACGGATTTACGATGACGGCGCCCAGCTCATGGAGCACGCCAGCCAAGCTGAGGGAGAGCCCGCTCGTGTGGCGCAATACATAGATGTCGTGCTCGACCCGGACCCTCGATACATCGAGCATCCCAACCGGGGGATGTATGACGTCGACCACGGCTCCGGATTCCGCGAGGATTCGCACAACATCGGGCATAAAGCTTCTGCTCTTTTGCGAGTAATGTGGCAGCAGGAATCCGATGCGCACTCTCCTCATTGTTTACTCTCCGCCAATGCAACCAGCTGTGTTCCGGCGGTTGACTCA
>QHZB01000438.1 GCA_003224525.1 Acidobacteriota bacterium
CCGGACACCCAGGGGGCGCGGCAAGCGTACACGCAAACGATGCACACGGAGCGCTGATTCGGCTGGAAAGCCTAGTGGCCGAAGCGACAGCCGCGCCTCAACAGCAATTGATCGCAGAAGCGGTGAATGTGGTGGTCTTCGTGGACGCAGAACCAAGCATTCGTGCGGGGCGCAAGGTCCGTGAGGTGTGCGTCGTCATGGGATATCGCGACGGAAATTACGAGATGGAGTACGTATAGGGGGCCTTGTGGATAACTCTGCACAATCAAGGGGGATGGTTTCTCCGAGCGGCACAAGTCTTTTTTCGTGCGGTTTCTTTGTTGCGGTTGCCGCAATGGTTGCGGCGGCCGCGGTTAGCCTCCTTCCGGGGCTGGGTGCACCGCAGACGGTTTTGCCAGCACCGGACCGCGTCGCATTGGTCGTGATGGTTATGTCGTTGGCTTTCTCGGGCGTGCTCCTGAGCACGCTGTTGAATTTGCCGGACACAACGCGAGTGACGGTGGTGGTTTTGTTTGCGACAGCGCTTCTCTGTTCAGGATTCGTTGCACTGGTGGGTTGGTTTGCCGTCAGTGGAGCGAGTAGTTGCGTGTGAATCTAAACAGGAAAGGAAAAACCAAATGAAGGTATTCAGGAAAAGAGCGGGATGGTGCGGTTTCGCGGTGCACACAGGTTTGCTCGCGGTGGCGTCTCTGGTTTTCAGTTTGCCCACATTCGCGGCATCTGGCGGTCAAGCATTGCCTTGGGAAGCCCCGCTCACACGTCTGCAACAGTCGTTGAGCGGCCCCGTGGCCGGGGCCATCGCGGTTATCGCACTGGTCGCGATCGGGGTGGTCCTGGTCTTCGGCGGTGAATGGAACGAGTTTGCCCGCCGCTCCGTCTACGCGGTTTGCGCCATCGCGTTTATCGTTTCTGCGGGCACTCTGTTGGCAGGCCTCTTTCAAGTCGGTGCGGCGATTGTGTAGCCATGGATGCTCCACGAGAAGTTCCGTTTCACGAATCAGCGAACCGCCCCCAATTGTTGATGGGCGGGGATCGGGAACTGATTCTGGTCTCTGCCATCTTGGCTGCGATGCTGGTTTTTGCAGTCATGAAATGGTGGAGCATTATTGCCGGACTCATTCTCTGGCTAATCGCGGTGGGGGTTCTCGCGCGAATGGCGAAGGTGGACCCCCTCTTGCGTCATGTTTATATCCGGCACATTCGCTATCGAGATTTCTATCCCGCCAAGAGTCGGATGTCCGCTCCTCCCACTACCACTCCTGCTAAATGGAGATAAGACATGCCACTAATTGAGCAGCGCCGTCACGCGATTGGACTAGCCGACCTCTTACTGTATGACTCCCTGATTGAGGATGGGATTCTTCTGCTACAGGACGGCGGGCTCCTGGCAGCTTGGAAGTTTCGGGGGCCGGATCTCGGTTCAGCGACGAACGGAGAAATGGCCGCGCTGAGCGGGCGCTTGGGAGCTCTGCTCCGGCTTGGCGGAGGCTGGATGGTCCAGTGTGACAGCGTTCGCGCGCCGGCTCCCGGCTATCCCGAAAATCAAGAGTTCCCGGATTCGGTTACAAAGATCATCGACGATGAGCGTCGCGAGCAGTTCATGTCCGAAGGCGTGCATTTCGATAGCGACTATTATCTTTCGCTAACCTACCTTCCCCCTGTTGCACGGGAAGAAAAGATCAAAGGATGGATGTTCGAGGGCATTAAGGACCGGAGGGGGAATGCCGCGCGTATCGTGGATTATTTCAAGAGCCGAATTGCGTCTTTCGAGGATGTTTTCAAGTCCCTGTTCGAAGTAACACGCTTGAGTGCGCTGCGCACGAAAAACTCTGTTGGCAATCCTGTGCTTCACGACGAACTCCTGCGGTACGTACATCGCTGCGTGTCATGGAAAGATCATCCTCTCCGTCTTCCCGAATTCCCCGTGTATCTGAACGATATGCTCGCGACGGAGGATTTCGTGGGCGGTTTGACACCACGCATTGGCCGAAAACATTTGCGCGTGGTAGCAATCGATGGATTTCCCAAAGCGAGTGTGCCGGGAATTCTCGCAGCACTTGATACGTTGCCGATCGAATATCGCTGGAATACGCGGGCAATTCTGATGGACCCAGAAGAGGCGCGTGTGTTCCTCGATAAGGTGCGCAAGAAATGGCGTTCGAAGATGCGCGGCCTAAAAGACCAGATCATGCAGACGCAGACTGGCGCCGTGAACCTGCACGCGCAAGACATGAGTATAGATGCGGAAGAGGCTATGAGTGTCGCTGCCGCGGGGGATGTTCTTTTCGCGCAATACACGACAACGGTGATTTGCGGCGATGCGGATGAAGCCAGTGTTGAGGAAGCCGTTGCCCTGGTTGCGAAGACGGTACAAAACCTGGGCTTTTCGGCACGGATCGAAGATGTGAACAGCGTCGAGGCGTGGAGGGGGAGCCTTCCTGGCGATGGTTATCGCAATGTAAGGCGTGTTGTCCTGCATACGCTGAACCTCGCGGACCTCCTTCCGATAAGCGCAGTGTGGGCCGGAAATAAAGAGAATTCCTGCCCATTTTATCCGCCAAAAAGCCCGCCGTTGTTATATGCGGCGACGACAGGTTCGACCCCGTTCCGGTTCAATTTGCACTGCGGGGATATCGGGCACACCTTCATGATCGGTCCGCCAGGCTCGGGGAAATCAACCTTCCTCGGTTTCATCGTTGCCCAGTTCTTCCGCTATCCGCGTGCCCAAGTGTTCGCTTTCGACAAGGGCTACTCGCTGCTGGTGCTCACGCGAGCCTGCGGGGGCGAGTTTTACGATCTAGGCGGCGAGACCGATGGATTGTCGTTTTATCCATTGGCGGACCTCGCCGACGACAGTGACCTGGCTTGGGCGAATGGCTGGATCGAAAAACTGTGCACGCTCGGTGGCCTCGACGTGAAACCCCATCACCGCAACGCGGTGGCAGATGCCATGAAGCTCACGCAAGGGTCGCCGAGGCGGACACTGACTGATTTTCTGGCGACCGTGCAGGACAAAGAAGTTCGATCTGCGCTTGAAGTTTTTACACTGAGCGGCCCGCTAGGTCGCCTGCTCGATGCTGAAAAAGATGGGTTGCGGGAGAGCCGCATGATGGTTTTCGAGATGGACAGCCTGATGAAGTACGGCGATGGCAATAGCAAAGCAACGGTTGCCGTGTTGCTCTACTTGTTCCGGCGAATTCAAAAGAAACTGGACGGACGTCCAACACTTATTGTTCTGGATGAGGCCTGGGTTTATCTACGGGATGAGTTATTTCGCGAATATCTGCGTGATTGGCTAAAGACGTTGCGCAAGCTGAATGCTGTTGTCGTTCTCGCGACGCAAAATCTGTCAGACATCTTCAATTCCGGAATCAGTGATGTGGTCATGGAAGCCTGCCCCACAAAAATCCTGCTGGCTAACGCGGAAGCGGCGAACGTGCAGTCGCGCCGTTTGTATGAAGCAGTCGGCCTCAATGACCGGGAGATCCAGATCGTTCAGAGTGCTATTCCGAAGCGCCAATATTACGTGGTTTCGCCAGAGGGTCGTCGTCTGATCTCACTGGGACTAGGCGGTGTCGCACTTGCGTTTGTTGGCGTGAACGGCCCGGACGACCGCAAAAAAGCGGAGGAGGTCATGCGCTCCCATCCCCGAACCTGGCAAGCCGAATGGTTGCGCCAACGAGGCCGTGCGGACTGGGCGGATTGGTGGCGTGAAGTTGAAGGTGTCATCGAAAGGAGTGTATCGGCATGAAAAAAGTACTGGCGTGCACAGTGGCTGTGTCCCTGCTTTTTCTGGGCGTTCCAACGCCTATGAATGCGGGGGTAGTGGCGGGTGTGGCAACAGAATGGACGCAAATTCTAAATCACGTCCAACTGGTTATGAACTACATCCGAATGGGCGTTCAGCTCCAGATCGAGATGCAACAATTATCAGAGCAGTTGAAACAGGGAAAGGGATTGCCGAGGCAGAT
>QHZB01000511.1 GCA_003224525.1 Acidobacteriota bacterium
TTTCCGCTCGGGCGGGGAGAATTCCAGCGCGGCCAGCGGCAGCGCTTTTTTCCAGACGACGGATGGGGGAACGACCTGGAAGGAGCTGGATGAAAAGAGCGCCAAAGGGCTCCCCGCGAAGCCCTGGGGGCGCGTTGCCGTCACCATCGCGCCATCAAAACCAAATGTCGTGTATGCCCTGATCGAATCGACGCGCAGCGCCCTTTTCCGCTCCGAAGATGGCGGGAAAACATGGGAAGAGCGGGACCGCAGCAATTGGATGGTCTGGCGGCCGTTTTACTTCGCCAACTTGATCGTCGATCCGAAAAACGAGAACAGAGTTTACAAGCCGGACCTCACCTTGATAATGAGCGAGGATGGCGGCAAGAGCTTCAGCGCAATCGGGAACGGGGCACACGGAGATTTCCACGATGTCTGGGTGAATCCCGACAATACCGATCATGTCATCGCCGGCGATGACGGAGGCGTTTGGTATTCCTACGATGGCGGCAACACTTGGTGGAAGGGCAATAACCTACCGATCTCGCAGTTCTATCACGTGAGCGCCGACAACGCCGATCCTTATCACGTCTTCGGCGGGCTGCAGGACAACAGCTCGTGGATCGGCGACTCGCAGTATCCGGGCGGGATTACCAACGGCCGCTGGGAAAATCTTTTTGGAGGGGATGGGTTCTGGATGTTTCCGGATCCATCGGATGCGAATTACGTTTACGCCGAAGCGCAGGGGGGGGAGATCGGCCGCGTGAATCGCTTCACGCTGGAGGGCCGGGCCATCAAGCCGCAACCCAATTACGGAGAAGGGAAGCTGCGCTTCAACTGGAACACTCCGATCCACATGAGCCCCAATGAGAAGGGCACGATTTACATCGGCGGACAATTCCTCTTCCGCTCCCGCGACCACGGTCAATCATGGGAACGCATCTCGCCGGATCTCACCACCAATGATCCGGAGAAACAGAAGCAGGAAGAATCCGGCGGCGTTACGGTCGACAATTCTTACGCGGAGATGCACACAACGATCTACTCGATCAGCGAGTCACCGCGCGATGGTCA
>QHZB01000512.1 GCA_003224525.1 Acidobacteriota bacterium
ACGACGTTGCGTAAGCTGACTCCCGAAGTCATGGCGCAAGAGGCAGTTTTCCTCCAGGCTAAGCCCGCGCAGCAGCGGCTCCCCGCGAATGGCGGCTGGGTAGAAGGAAGCGCGGTGTTCACGGGGCCCAATCCGCCGGACGCGGCGCTGATTACCTACTACCAGAACAAGCGGCACATTTTTGGAAAAATGAAACTGGAAATTTTCGATTCACAAGGCAGACTTGTGGACACGCTGCCTCCGAACAGCCGCCGCGGCATCAGCCGTGTGGAATGGCCCATGAGGCTTAAAGCGCCGCACGTTCCGCCCGCCGCCACGGCTGCGTTTGAAGCCGCGCAGGGCCCCAGAGTTATGCCCGGAACCTACACCGTGAAGATGACGCGTGGCAAAGAGACTTACAGCACTCAGCTTGTCTTGGAGCTCGACCCACGCGCTAAATTCACACTGGAAGACAGGAAACTGGAATTCGACGCGGCAATGCGCCTGCACCGGCTGCTCGGGGAGATGAGTTTCGATGTCGACCGCATCAACGGAGTGCACGACGCGCTCATGGAGCGCAACACAAAGCTGAAGGGAGACGCCGCCTTCAGTAAGCGGATACAGGAACTTGCGGGCAAAGTGGAAGCCTTGCGAAAGAAGATCGTGGCCACCAAGGAAGGAGGCGCCGTCACCGGTGAGGAGCGAATCCGTGAAAAAACGACGCAACTCTACGGAGCCATTTTGAACTATGAGGGGCGTCCAACCGATTATCAAACCGCGCGCATCGATTCGCTGAAGAAAGAACTGGAAGACGTGGCTGGCGAATTCGACGCCGTCGTCACCAAGGAGCTTCCAGCGGTGAACAAATCACTCGCGCAGAAAAAACTGGAGCCCATCCAGCCCATCGACCGCAAAGCCTGGGACGCCGCCGATACCGATTCCGGAGCTGGCGCTCCCGGGGCCTGAGAGGCCTGAGAGGGGTGACAACCAGAGACGTGTGAGACGAGGAGCCGGGATATCCTCTTTGGGAAATGCCACGGCTTCTAACTTCCTGAATCAACAGATAGATAGATGGTGGAGGCAGGAGCTCGGGGCATGCGCCACAACGGGATTATTGGCTGCGTGGAGAGAACTGTCTTTGAAGGATGCAGGTTTTTGCGCCTTGTCGCGGTCCACTTTGGATTGCTGCTTGTCATGCGATGGCGGAGGGATCCGGGGTCTTCCGTTCTTCCAAAAGCAATCGGC
>QHZB01000182.1 GCA_003224525.1 Acidobacteriota bacterium
ACGTGGCGAACGCGGATGGCTACCTCTTCACCAATTCCAAGGGCAAGCCATACCTGTCCGACAACGTTGTGAAATACGGTGTTCATCGGGCAATGGAAAAGCTAGGCATTAAAACTGCGAAAGGTGTTCACATCGGGATTCACTGTTTCCGGCACGGAGTAACCTCGGAGCTGCTCGAAACAGGCACCCCGATTCACGTCGTCACTCGACTTATGCGGCATGCTGATTCTAACGTTACGTTGGAGCATTATGCGCACATCGTTGGCGACGCCGAGCGCGTTGCTTCTGAGAAGTTCTCTCAGCGGATCGGGCAGAAAATCACTCAATTGGAGTCAGACTCTGTAATGGAGTCAGCTCGTAGCTAAGACCGCGTGAAGAAAGGACTTGGCGGAAGCGTGTGGGAGTCGAACCCACCATTCGACCCGCGAAGGACCGAATCGCCAGCTTTGAAGGCCGGGAAAGTCACCGGACTCTTTTCGCCTCCGTGAGCAGTATAGTCTCTTAAGGCAAGCTCAGGCGCGATGGGACGCCAGTGCGGCAGCTTGTTGGGTGCGGATCAACGCAGCAACGAGATCATAAAGCGCGGGACTGGTACAGACTTCATAGTAGGCATGCGTGGAAGGGGCACCGATTTTTCCGTCGGGGAGCAATTGCCGTGCCATGCCTTTTCGCAATACGAGGAGTTCCACGGATTCGCCAAGAGGCACTTCCCCATAATGAAGAGTCACGTTTTCCTTGCCCCATGGTTTGTCCAGCTTCGTTTCGATGGAGTCGAGGGAAATCTCCTCGGAAAGCTTTTGAAAACCCTCCTCGTTGAGCTCGATGCCGTTCATGTTGAAGCGAACCAGGAATTCGTCCAATTCTTCCGCCGACGCCCCTTCCATGGTATTCAGAAACTGAAAAACCGAAAAATGGGTTTTCTGTCCGGCCAGCATGCGCTTTGCCAGCTTGGCGCAGCCGGAAAGACGGTCGGAGAGATTCAGCGCCTTTGAAATCATGATGCGCGAATCTCCGTCGGTCCAATAGGTAGGAGCAGACCCCTGAAAAGCAACCCCCAGGCCGAGTTCCAGAGCGGGAAGATTGCTTGCCGACGCGCGTTCGTTGTAAGAGTTGCAAACGGCAAGAATCTGGCGCGAAAGGATGCAGGCCTTCGCAACCGGCCGGGCATAGGCTACCGTCGATTCCGTTTCGAAAATAGCCAGAATGATGGCGTCACCTTCGATAAATACCTTCTTCGCCGAATAGCGGTCCAGAAGCTTCTTGACGGGCTCGTGCAAATTCAGACTGAAGTGTGAAGCCGGGTTTAGTCCGCGCGAGAGCAAATCCTGCGTCATGCGCGTGGAGCCGCGCACGTCGGACTTGATGATGACGTGCGAGACGACGTGGTCCTGCTCCGGCCGGGCTTCCTCCGGGAGCACGCACTCGTACAGCCGGTTGTTCAAGCGCGACAATTCGCGCGCCTTTTCGGTGGTAACCAGGTTGATGCGCTCCATGCAGGTGGTCAGATGTTCGGCGTCACGCAGATCCCTTCTCAGACGAAGGAAGTCGTTGGCGAATCGCAGCACGAAGGCCTGCATCTCCTCGCGGGAATAGCGGTGTATCTTCTTCGAGAGTTCCTCGATGGCCTTGAGCGACAGCTTCTTCGCGGGAACCTGCTTAATGACCTGCTCGACTTGCTTCAGCTCTTCCTTCGAAACAAGGGCCTTGCGGAGTTGCTGCAAATGCACGGGCGGGCAGTAATCGGCGGCGATCGGCCGGATTTCATAGCTTGCCAAGATGTGATAGAGAATTTCGAGCTGTTCGAGACGGTCGAGGAGCCGCGCGAGCAAGCGCGCGCGCGCCGGCGCCTCCGTCTCCGAGGCGGAACTTGCGTCGAATAGCCGCTTCGCGTTTTCTGGCTCGTTCAGATATTCACCGAGCTTCCCGGCATGATCCTTGACGAAGAAATCGAGCTTTTGCTTGGCCGCGTCGATCTGTGGTCCCAATTCCTCCAGCTTGCATTCCTGATGCTTGAGCCGGAGTTCGAGGTCATTCAGCGATGCTTTCAGATCAGCAGGATCACCCGAATTTAGAAACTTCGTGAAGAAACCATCACCCCGGTCAAGACGCTTGCGGGTGTTTTCGCGCTGTTCCTCGAGGTTTGCAATGTCCGCACGAATCGCCTGCACTGCTTCCAGTAGCGCGGTATGAGCCTGGATGGCTTCCGTGTGCGCCGGGTCATGGCTGGGTGTAATGCCGGCCTCGCGGAGGAAATCCTGGAAAAGCGCGTCCATAGCCTCAAAGCGGTCGGGGTCACGGGCATAATTGCCCAGGAGGATGTAATGCTCCAAAAAGAAAACGTCGTCCTTCCCGCCGTCGAGGAAAATCAGCCGGTTCTTACAAAGCTCGTAATAAGAAGCGAATTCTTCGCCGAACAGGGCGCGGCGGGCTTTTGCAATGACGTTGTCTTCCACGTCGGCAACAATCTGCGCCACTTGCTGCCCCACGCGGCGGACTACGGCCCTTCGCGCGGACTGCAGTTCCGACAAGCGTGCTTTGATGACGTGGGCCTGCTGGCTGCGCTCGAATTGCTCGCCTCTCTTGCGTATCCATTCCTTCCCTTCAAGGATGAGGTTGGCAAATTGATTGCCCATTTCGAAGGTCAGAAATTTTAGCAAGCCCAACCGGAAAAGCACGTCTATCTCTATATTTTTGTAATACTTGGCCTGCGTCAGCGAACTTTGCAGCAGCTCGGAGAGCAGCTTGCGAAAGCCCGCACCGTCCGGTCCTCGTGAGGTGCGAAGCTCGATCCCCGGAAGATAGGTGCTGGCGGTGCTCTGGCGAATAAGGTCGAAAAGATAATCGCGAGCCGCCTGGACAAACTTCGGGCTCAAGAATACATCGTGGTGGATGTTATCCACTCCGATCGCCAGCGATCCCATCGGGATCGTGACGCTGTAGCTCTTGAGTTCCGTCAGGGCCTCTTCGGTGGCACTGGGCGTTAGAAGTTCGTTGGGCATCTACTTAGCCAAAAAGGGCTATTTTTACGTTAGCAGCCGCCCGGGAGCCGGGCAAGAGATCCAGAGGGGTCCGTAACCAGAGAGTAAGGGAGCGCTGCGGGCCGTAGATTTGCGAGGGTTTAGACTAGAGGACGGTAATGCGGCGGGCGTCGCCTCCCAGGTGTTCAAGACGTATTCGGATCTGCGGCCAGGGAGACTTCAATGGGAAGCGCTCTGACCACTCCAAAATAGCCACGGAGGGAGCTGTGAACATATCTTCCATTCCCAGAGTCTCAAAATCGTGGAAACTCTCAATCCGGTATAAATCGGCGTGGTAGACCTTGGCGGGTCTCCCATAGACGTGAACGAGGGTGAAGGTTGGGCTGGTGACGTCGTCTTCGCTGGCGGCGCCGAGTCCGGAAACGATGCCTTTGGTTAATGTCGTCTTTCCCGTTCCCAGGTCGCCGGCGAGAAGCACTAGCACAGGAGCATTGAGGCGCTTCGAGAATTCCCTGCCCCAGCTCGTGGTTTCCTCGGCCGAATGGGTGATGATTTCCTCAAGCACGCTCGCGTAGCTCCTCAAGGAGTTTCCGCCGGGCGCGGGGCACGGCGTCTGCAACTTCGCCGGCGAGGAGGCCGGACTGATCCGTGCCGCGGGAGGCCAACTCCGCAGCCAGACCGTGAAGGTAGACGCCGAGGCTCAGAACTCGCGCTCCGTCGTCGGCGCCAAACTGCGCAATCAGTGCTGCGAGAATCCCGGTAAGTACGTCGCCCGTGCCGCCCTTCGCCAACCCGGCATTCCCAGCCGTACTTACAAAGACTTGCCCGTCCGGCGAAGCCACGATCGAGTGGTAGCCCTTGAGGACAAAGTGCGCGTTCCAGCGACGTGCGGCATCAAGCGCCATTGCGAGGCGGTCAGCCTGAATGGTCTGGGTTGCGATTCCAAGAAGCCGACCCATTTCACCAGGATGAGGCGTAAGAGCGAGAAAATTCGATTGGCGGCTGCGAAATAGGTCGCCGCTGCCGGCAAAGGCGTTCAAACCATCCGCATCCAGAATCGTAGGCAGGGGAGTCTCGCGAACGACGGCGCGAATGAATTTTTGCGTTTCGGGGTGCGTGCCAAGACCCGGACCGATGCCGAGAACGGTCTTTCCTTTAAGAATTTCTTTGAAGCCATTTCCCTCGAGGCTGCTGAAGGCAATCGTGCCTTCGTCAGTTGACTCCAGACTTTCAGACATGTATTCCGGCCGGCCGGCCGCAACGTGGGGCAGCACGATGTCGGGAGTAGCTATCGTGACCAGACCCGCGCCAGTCCGCAACGCGCCTCGGCCCGAGAGAATAGCGGCGCCGCTCTTCCCGAGAGAACCTGCGACAAGGAGAACATGCCCGAAAGTGCCTTTGTAGGATTTGACGGAGCGAACCAGCGGCAACTGGTCAAATTCATCCGGCCCAGCCCAACGGAGCGTTCCCTGCCCGATTTCTTCGACGAGCGCGGCAGGCGAACCGATGGCGCAAACCTCCAAAGCACCGACTGCATCTGCATCCTGAGAAAGCAGCTGGCTTACCTTGGGCGCAGTAAAGGTGACAGTCCGGTGTGCAAGGAGAACGGGACCTTCGGCATGCTGCCCGTCAGAAGGCAGCCCGGAAGGAGTATCCACTGCAAGGATCAATGCTGGACGTGCCGCAGTCCCATGAGCCGACAGACGATTGATGTCTTCGATTGCCTGCGCGATCAGTCCAGTGGCCGCGCCGCGCAGGCCCGTGCCCAAAAGCGCGTCAATGATGACGTCCGAATGGGCAACCGAATGCCAAGCACTCTCCCAAGCAGCTTCATCTGCGATGGTGAGGATTCTGGATCCCGCTTGGAGGTAGCGAGCGAGATTTGCGCCCGCATCGCCGTGCATCTCCGGCGGATCGGCGAAGAGG
Source organism: Acidobacteriota bacterium (assembly GCA_003224525.1). Taxonomy (GTDB): domain Bacteria; phylum Acidobacteriota; class Terriglobia; order Acidiferrales; family UBA7541; genus Acidiferrum. The sequence goes on from QHZB01000182.1 coordinate 4,905, forward strand.
CATACAAACGGATCAATCCCCGCTGCTTTCAGGTGTCTCGCGGCGACTAAACCGTCGCCGCCATTATTTCCCTTGCCGCAGAGAATGATGACGCGCTGTGGCAATCCGGAAGAAAACTCACGTAAGACCGCATTCGCGACGTTCTTACCTGCAGCCTCCATCAACTGCAGGCTGGGAATACCGTAACGTTCGGTGGTGAGGCGGTCGATCTCGCGCATTTCAGCGGCAGTGAGAGCTTTCATGGGAGGTTCACGGCACGATCAAAGCATCCAGCCGCCGCTGACATTGACGATCTGTCCTGTAACATACTCGGCTTCTTCGGAGGCGAAAAAGGCTACCGTCGCGGCAACATCTTCGACCGTCGGCGGGCGTCCGATCGGAAAACGCGCGTCGTGAATCTTGCGGGCCTCTTCCAGCGTCAGCTCATTTTCATCGATGCTGGAGGGATTCACGACGTTCACGGTGATCCCGTTCTTGGCTTCCTCAAGCGCCAAAGAACGGGACAACGCCACGACCGCGGCTTTGGCAGCGGCATAGGCTGAAATTTTCGCCTGCCCGAATGCGCGCTCCGCACCGACGGCGCCCAAATTGATGATTCGGCCCCAGCGCGCTTTCCGCATATGCGGCAGTGCGGCGCGGCACATGTACAAAACCGTGAGCAGATTCGAAGTGAAGATGCCTTGCCAGTCCTGCAGCGACGATTCCGCCAGCGTCCCCCAGCGAAAATCACCCACATTGTTGACGATGATATCGAGTCGTCCGAAGCGGTCCGCGACCGTCTTGATCAATTGATCGCAGCGCCCAGCATCGGTGATGTCCGTCTCGACTGCCACGCAATCCACCCCAGTTGCCTGCAACTGACGCAGTGTCTGCTGTGCGGCAACTTTGTTGGAGCGATAGGCAAGGGCCATCCGCGCTCCATCCTGCGCCAGCCGTAAAGCAATCCCGCGGCCAATCCCCCTGCTCCCGCCTGTTACCAGCGCCACTCGATTGCGAAGCGACATTCTTCTCCCCGGTAAAATCTCTCGGAAGGATTTTCAGTATAGCCTAGCCGCAACGGAGGTACTACCGAAGTCGCGCCACGATCACCGTCATGTCATCGGCTTGCTCAGGAGTCCCGGCCCACTCTTCCGCTGCCGCCATCAAGGATTCCGCAACCATCAACGGCGCAGCCCCTTGCACGTGGATGGCAGATTCCTGTAAACGGCGAATCCCAAATTCTTCGCCATAGACGTTCTCGGGTTCTATCAAGCCATCACTATAGCCAATCAGGAGCGCGTCGGGTGCAACTGTCAACGATCCTTCCTCGTAGACGTAGTCGTCCACGACTCCCAGGACCATGCCACCCTTGTCCAACTGCTCCGAAGCACCTTTGCAGATCAGAAATGCCGGCAGATGGCCAGCATTTGTATAGCGCAAGGTCCGCGTGACACTGTCGTAGACGGCGATGAAAAAGGTTGCGAACCGGTCATCGCCAGTGTTGCGCACCAGATGCTTGTTTAGCCGGGAAACAAGCTCGGCCATGCTCAACCGTTCGCTGCCATCGGAAAGCATTTGACTGCGCAGCGCGGCCTGCAAGCTGGCCATCAGCAGCGCCGCTGAAATTCCCTTCCCGGAAATATCGGCGATGGCGATGGCAATATGCGTGGGGCTGAGTTGAATGAAGTCGTAGTAGTCTCCGCTCACAGATCGCGCAGCTTTGCAAATGGCCTCGATTTCCACTCCCGGCACCGAAGGCAAAGTGCTCGGGAACAGCTGGTTTTGCACCTCCCGGGCAATGGAAATCTCATCCTCGAGGCGCCGGCGCTTGTTTTCCTCTTCGATCAGCTGGCTGATCGAACCTGTCATGCGATTGAACGATTCGCCCAGTTCGCCCAGCTGGTCACGGCGTTCGATTTGCACGCGATGCGAAAAATCCATGGCTTGCACGTATTGCGTGCCGCGGTAAAGGTCGGCCACCGCTCGTGTGATTCTTCGCGTGAGCACAATCCCGGTGGCAAATGCGGCAGCTTCGACAATCACGAAAACGATACCCACGAGAATGAAAAAAATCAGATAGGAATCGCGTAATTCTCCGAGCGACGTGAAGATTCGCCCATTCAATCGGGATGGACGCGCGTTAGAGGCGGCAAAGACCGGACGAACAAGCTCCACTCGGCCATCGGGCCCAACGTAGACCGAATCAAGCCTCGATACCACATCCACTTGACTGTCAATCCAGAACATCGCCGCTTGCAACGTTCGGTTACTCGCGACGATGGGGCGCGCCACCACATACTGCGTATCGCCCGACTTGTATTTCAGACCCTGCTGCACGCCACCGGTGTCACGCTCCATGAGATTTAATTGAACCCCGCCGAGGTCCGGCGCGACGGTACTCAAGAAATCCGGAGTGACGGGTACCCGGAGCGTGACGACACGCTCGCCTTTGCGATCCGGAATAATGCGCAAGCTCACAATCGCAAGCTTGTCGCCTTCTTGCAATAACCCCGCGAACGCTCTCTTCCCTGCCGGAATCACTTTTTGTGAAAGCGTCTGTTCGTTCGAAAACCCTATGCTCAAGCCGGGAAGCTCACGGTCGTGAACCGCATGCGATTGCGCCGCCAAAATGCGCTCCGAATCACTCTCCGTGACGGTGGGGGGCAAGGTCTGATGGGCAATGGCGATGTGCTCGGAAATATCCGCAAGCATATCAATACGCTTATGAATGTCTTCATAGAGCAGGTATGCGCCCAGCTGTGAATAAAGAATACGGGCGGCAAGCACAACCAGAGTCACGATGGATAAAATCGGGACCGCCGCGATAAAAAGGTAAGCCACGATCAAGCGGTTGCGCAGGCTCCAGAGCAGCCGGTTTCTCCACCAGCCGATGAACCGGAACAAGAGATAAAAGCTGGCGAGCACCGCCAGATACTTCAGAAAACTGAAAAAGCCGCCACTGAATTCAAAAATGCCGGCCAGCAATCCGCCAGCCACAACCGCAGTGGACACCAGATCGGGCCAGGTGAGGCGGCTCCAAACTTCTTTGAGATTGGCGCGGAAGGATGTCATCGTGCCGTCAACGGAAACAATACTGTACCTGAATCGGCACAAGGAAGCAGCGGAAGCGTTGAATGAAGTGAAAGCAGAGCGGGCTTAATGATGCCCGGTCTGTCACAACAAGAGACTTACGGTTGTTGTGGATTGCTGACCCGGCTGTGGTAACGGCTGTAAGTAAAATAAATCACCAGTCCGATGATCAGCCAAATAATGAGGCGGGCCCAGTTCACCCACCCGAGCTTGTACATCATGTAGCCGTTGAACAGGATTCCAAGAATTGGAACGACCGGCACCCACGGTGTACGGAAGGGGCGCGCTTGATCGGGATTGGTGTTGCGCAGAATCATGACGGCGATGCATACAATCACGAAGGCCAGCAGCGTCCCGATGTTGACCATCTTTCCGATGTCATCGATTGGTGTCACGCTCCCAACTACGGCAGCCAGCAAGCCAACAAGCATGGTGTTCTTATACGGTGTGCGGAATTTCGGATGGATTGCCGCAAAGAACTTCTTCGGCAGCAGGCCGTCGTTAGCCATTGAATAAAGCACGCGCGTTTGGCCAAGAAGCATGACCAACATCACGCTCGTCAGTCCCGCCAACGCTCCCAGCGTGACGATATGCGAGGCCGTCGTCAATCCGCGGTCCAGGAACGCCCGCGCAATCGGGGCCTCGATGTTCACGTCCTGCCAGTGCACCATGCCGGTGAGCACCCCGGCGACGGAGATGTAGAGAATTGTGCAGATCAACAGGGAAGCTATGATCCCGATGGGCAAGTCCCGCTGCGGATTCTTGGCTTCCTGCGCGGTCGTGGAAACCGCATCAAATCCAATGTAGGCAAAAAAGACATACGCCGCTCCCGCTCCAACTCCGGCAAATCCCATGGGCGCGAAGGTAGACCAGTCATGGCCCCAATTGGAATAATCGACGTAGCGGATTCCCAGGCCGATGACGAAGAGCACCACGGCGACCTTGATGGCCACGATGGTGGAATTGAAGCGCGCGCTTTCTTTGATGCCGATGACCAAGACCGCGGTGATGATGAGAGCGATCAAAAATGCGGGCAGATTGAACCCAATTTCCATTCCGAAAATTGCCGGTGCATTCAGCAGCGCGTGGGCTTGCTGAAGCAACTCCGGGGACTGCGCTTTTACTATGGCATCGACTTTGTCCAAGAAGGCTTGGGTGCCCGGCTGCAAGGCCGCATCTGAGGCTTGCGCCATCTGGCGTGCGACGACTTTCGTAGCGGTGCTCAGCCCGGTCCAGTGGTCGTAGGCCAGCCACAATGGCATCTTGATCTTGAAAATATTCAGCAATTCAATGAAGTGGTTGGACCAGCCCGATGAGACCGTGCTGGCGCCCATGGCGTACTCGAGCGTGAGGTCCCAGCCGATGATCCAAGCGAATAGTTCGCCAAGTGTAGCGTACGCGTAGGTGTAAGCGCTGCCCGCCAGCGGGATCATGGCGGCAAATTCCGCGTAGCACAGTGCCGCAAACGCGCAGCCCAGTCCGGAGAGCACGAAGGAAAGCATCAGGCCCGGCCCGGCATAGTGCGCACCCAGTCCAGAAAACACAAATATGCCCGCACCGATGACCGCCCCGACACCCAGGGCTGTCAATTGCACCGGACCAAGCGTGCGTTTCAGGCTGTGCTCGCCCGCTTCCTTTGCTTCCGCGAGCAACATGCTCATCGGTTTTCTTGCAAACAAGGGGTTGCCCATGCAACTCCTCCTTTGGGAGATTTCCCCGGTTTCACCGTTTTTTACAGGGTACTTCCAATTTGGCTCTAAACAGTGTAGGGGCGCAGCCTGCCGCGCCCCTACGAGAAAAATAAGTTATTCCCTCCGGGCGGCTTGCGTTGCCCGCCTTGACCACAACAGGTAAACCGGAACGCCCAGGAGCACGATCACCAGTCCCGGCCAGGCCGTCTGCGTCCTATAGAGCAGCAGCACGAACATGATCGCCAGCGCCGAAACGATATAGAGCAATGGAACAATGGGGTACCCGAACGCGCGGTACGGACGTTCGGCATCGGGCCGCTTCGCGCGCAACACAAAAATTCCTGCAATCGTAAGCACGTAGAAGATCAAGACGGAAAAAACCACGTAGTCGAGCAGGTCGCTGTAGAGATTGCCATACGTGACCATGCCAGCCGCGTCCACATGCCGCGTGCGCAGCAAGATCAAGACGGCAATCCAAATCCCCTGATACACGAGCGCGGTACCAGGAACGCCTTTCTTGTTCAACTTACCCGTCGACCGGAAGAAGAGTCCATCCTTCGCCATCGCGTAAGAGACTCGCGCGCCGGCAAGAATCAACCCATTGTTGCACCCAAACGTAGAAATGATGATCGCCACCGCCATGATCATGGCGCCAGGGGGTCCGAAGATGGCGTTCAAAGCCGCGCTGGCCACGCGATCATCTGGAGCGGTCTGAATCTGCACCAGCGGCAACGTGCAAAGATACGCCAGATTCGCTAGGCAATACAGAGTGATCACGATGATCGTGCCGAAAGCCATCGAGAGCGCCACGTCGCGCTTTGGGTTCTTTACTTCCGCCGCCGTGAAGCCGATATTGTTCCAAGCGTCGGCAGAAAACAGCGAACCGACTTGCGCCACTCCAAAGGCCACGAACAAGCCAAACGCGCCGCCTGCAGCAGTGATGGTCGGCACAAAGCTTCTCAGGAAATTCGCGCCAGGCTCGATGGACTGCGCGTTGCGAATCGTCCAGAAGTGGCTGAAATTCTCTGTTATGGCCCCGGCATTTCTCCCAACAAAAATACCCAAGAAAATCAATCCCAGAAGGGACAGCGTCTTCGCGCTCGTAAAAACATTCTGGATCAGCTTCCCGAGCCGCACGCCCAACGTATTGATGAATGTCAGGAGCACGATCATCAGCACGCCCACCAACTGCTGCACCGAAAGGCTGATCGCGTACTTCGAACCGAGGGCGAGGGGGTGAACGATCCATACGTTCGGAGAAATTGATGGCAGCAAAACGCCGAGATAGCGCGCGAAACCCACCGCCACCGCCGCGATCGTCCCCGTCTGAATCACCAAGAAAAGCGTCCACCCGTACAGAAATCCCCAGAGCGGCGAGTAAGCTTCGCGCAAATAAACGTATTGACCGCCCGCGTGCGGGAACAGAGCGGCCAGCTCACCGTAAGAAAGCGCGGCAGAAATCGTCAACAGTCCGGTAAGAATCCAGGTGAGAATCAGGCCACCGGCCGATCCCGTTTGTCGCGCAATATCCGCAGCGACAATAAAGATGCCCGATCCGATCATCGATCCCACGACAATCATCGTGCCATCGAACATTCCAATGGCGCGCACAAAGCCCGGCTCGTTCTTCGCGTTACTTTGTGGGATGGCGTGTGTGGTGTCGGCCATTCGGAGGCGCCTCAGACGGCAGCCGCAGGTTTCGCGGCTTCCAGAACTTCGATATATTGCCGCGCCCGCTGACCCGGATCGCGCGCGAGGAGAATATCACTGATGACCGCAACGGAATCAGCGCCCGCTTGAATGACTTCGGCCGCCCGCTCCAGCGTGATGCCTCCGATGGCCACAATCGGCTTGCCCGTTAGTGCCCGAGCACTACTAATGAATTCGATTCCAACCACTGGGTCTGGGTTGGCCTTGGTGGACGTTGAAAACACGGGGCCGACGGCGACGTAGTCAGCGGATGTAGCAGCAGCTTCCTTGAACTGTTCCAAGTTGTGCGTTGAAACGCCCAGGAGTTTTCCCGTCCCAATCACCGAACGCGCTGCTTCCGCTCGCAAATCCTCTTGTCCAAGGTGAACGCCGCTGGCTTCCACGGCCGACGCGACATCAGCACGGTCATTCAACACAAATATCACATCCTGCGGAATCAGCAAGGAAGAAAGCCCCTTCGAGGATTCGAATAGTTCTCTCGCCGACGCCCGCTTGTTCCGGTACTGGAGCAACCGGACACCGGCAGCGGCAAGTTTTTGGGCGCACTCTGTTTCGGGAGCGGTAAGCAATGCTGCGTCTAATATCACATACAGCCGCGGTAGAACAAGGCGCTTCAACGTTTATTTTCCGTTCGTTCCGAGCAATCTTTCGATAAAGTGGGTATCGAATTTTCCCGCGGCAAAATCCGGATCGGCGAGAATCCGGCGGTGCAACGGGATTGACGTCTTGATGCCTTCGATGACGAACATCTCGAGCGCCCTCTTCATGCGGCCAATTGCTTCGGTGCGGTCGCGCCCCTTGACGATCAGCTTTGCGATCATCGAATCGTAGTACGGAGGAATGACGGCATCGGCATAAGCCGCGGAATCCACGCGCACGCCCGTGCCTCCCGGCGCTTGAAACGTCGTAATGCGTCCGGCCGAGGGCACAAACGTCACCGGATCCTCGGCATTGATCCGGCATTCGATGGCATGCCCGGAGTGGTGAATCTCCCCAGTGGCATCCTCCATCCGTTCTCCGGCGGCAATCCGGATCTGCGCCTTGATCAAATCCACTCCGGTGACAAGCTCCGTCACGGGATGCTCGACCTGAATACGCGTATTCATCTCAATGAAGTACATTGAGCCGTCTTTATCCATCAGGAACTCGACGGTCCCCGCGTTGGTGTAGCCGATCTTTTCCAGTGCCTTCACCACTTTCGTGCCAAGATCCTTCCGCCGTTTCGCGTCCAGCACCGGCGAAGGCGATTCCTCGACTAATTTCTGGTGCCGCCGCTGGATGCTGCATTCGCGTTCGCCGAGATGGATCACTTTCCCATGCTGGTCGCCCAGCACCTGAAATTCGATGTGGCGAGGATGCTCGAGGAATTTTTCCGCATAAACGTCCGGCGTGCCAAAGGCTTGCTGCGCCTCGCTGCGGGCCGTTTGGTAAGCGGACAGAAGTTCATCCTGCTTGCGCACCACACGCATCCCGCGGCCACCTCCGCCTGCGGAGGCTTTGAGAATGAGCGGATACCCGATGTGCGCCGCCTCTTTGGCGAGCTGCTCTTCCCCTTCAACGATGCCCTCGCTCCCCGGAATGGTGGGCAAACCCGCCGTCTTCACTTCCCGCCGCGCCCGGTCCTTTTCTCCCATCATTTCTATGAGTTCCGGCTTCGGCCCGATAAACGTAATTTCCGATGCTTCGCAGACCTTGGCGAAGTTGGCGTTTTCGGAGAGGAACCCGTACCCCGGGTGGATGGCGTCCACGTTTGTGATTTCGGCCGCGCTGATCACCTGGGGGATGTTCAGATAACTCTCGCTGCTCCGGGCAGGTCCGATGCAAACTGCCTCATCGGCAAACCGGACATGGAGCGAGTTACGGTCTGCTTCGGAATACACCGCAACCGTGGATATCCCCAATTCCTTGCAGGCGCAGATGACCCGCAGGGCGATCTCCCCGCGATTGGCAACTAGGATTTTCTGGAACATGATCTGGCGTGCCGGCTACTTCTTCCGGCTCGGACGGATGCCAAAGAGAGGCTGCCCGTATTCAACCGGCTGTCCGTTTTCGACGAAAATCCGAATGACTTCGCCGGTGGCGTCGGATTCGATCTCGTTCATCAGCTTCATCGCTTCCACGATACAAAGGGTTTTTCCCGTCTCCACGTACGAGCCTACCTTCACAAAAGCCTCCGTCCCGGGGCTGGGCGACTCATAGAACGTCCCCACGATGGGGGACTTGACCAAGTGTAAATCTTCGGTGGAGCGCCCCTCAGCAGAGGCCGGAACGCCTCCTGCCGATGCGTGCGGAGCTTCCACCGACCCGGCAACGATAATCTCCGGCGCGGCCATTACCCGCGGAGCGGCAACCACCACCCCGGCCGAGGTCTTACGCAGCCGGATATGCAAATCACCTCTCGAATATTCAAACTCTTCTAGATTGTGCTCCGTCATAAACTGAAGGAGCTGTTCGATCTGCTGAATTTCCGGATGGGCGAACGACGGACTGGACTTTGTAGGCTTTTTGCGTTTCATGCCTGCTCTAGATCTCGATGAGATCCCGCGGTGAGCGGGTCAGCACTTCCGTATGGTCGGCGTGAACGGCGACATCGTCTTCAATGCGAATCCCCCCGATGCCTGCCGAGTATACGCCAGGTTCAATGGTAATTACGTTTCCCGGCTCCAGGCGCTTCTTTTGCCCCCGCGCCACCCTGGGATCCTCGTGCACTTCGAGTCCAAGCCCATGGCCCGTGCTATGAACAAAGAGATGGTCTAGACGATACCCCGCTAAGACTTGCCTCGCCGCCCTATCGACATCCCCACAGGCCGCGCCGTTCTTTACAGCCGCGATCGCTGCTGTCTGGGCCTCCAAAACCGCCTGATACCAAGTCCGAATGTGTTTTGGGGCCCGCCCCAAGTACACTGTGCGGGTAATGTCGCTGCAATAGTGGCCGAGTATAACACCCAGGTCCAGCACCACCAACTCATTTTTCCTCAGTCGTTTGGCCGTGGGGCGCGCATGCGGCAGGGCAGCTCTCTTTCCAAATGCGACTATCGTTGCAAACGCCGGTCCCGACGCGCCTTTCTTTCTCATTTGATATTCGATCTCGGCACCCACGTCAAGTTCTCGAATTCCGGGTTTTAGCAGACGGATTGCCTGTTGCACCAGCTCCCCCGCCAGGATGGCCGCCTGTCGCATTTGCGCTAGCTCTGCTGCATCCTTGCGCATCCGGAGACTCTCCACCTTGCCCAGAGCCAAAATCCAGCGCACTCCTGGACCAGCGGCTTTGCGAAGGCTCTGCAGTTGTCCCACCGTAACCTGGGAGGGATCGAAACCCACGCGGTTGGAATGCGAATCCTTCAGGCATTGGCCGACCGATTCAAACAGGGAGCCTTGCTGTTGGAGGATGCGGACTCCAGACGCCTCCGCTCGGCCCTGCACCATGAATCGGCCGTCCGTGATCAGGCTGGTGCCCTTCCGCGACACCACCAGAGCACCGGACTCACCGGTGAAACCGGTCAAGTAATACCAGTTGGCTGGGCTAGTTATCAGCAGCGCATCAATTTTCGCGTGAGCAAGGTCTGCGATCAGGTTGCGGAGGCGCTCGAATGGAGTCTTCATAAATGGAACGAGGAGACCATAGTCTCCTCGTTTCAGCTCTTGGCTGAGAAACTACTCCGCAACTACCCCGGGATAATCCGCGGAGTCAGGAAGAACATCAGTTCCTGCGACGTAGTAGAAACGTTGGTCCGCTTGAAGAGATGCCCGATCAGCGGCAAGCTGCCCACGAGTGGAACCTGTTGGATGTCCGTGCGCTGCGCGGAGATGATGATGCCGCCGATTACGACGGTACCGCCATCGGCCACGGTCACCTTGGTTTCCGCCGACTCGGTATTGAGAGCCGGGATTCCCGACACGCGAGGGATACCGGCATCGATCTGCGTATTCTCAACGAGCACGTCCATGAACACGGTGCCTTCCGCGGTGATCTGCGGCGTCACTTCCAGTTTCAACACGGCGTCAATGAACTGCACCGAGATTGTGTTATTGATCGTCGTCTGAATCGGAATCTTAGTACCCTGCTTGACCGTCGCTTTCTCGTTGTTCTGCGTGGTGATCTTGGGTTTCGAAAGGAGCTTGCCGACGCCTTTGGCTTCCGCCGCGGTGATGAAGAAGTCAACCGCAAAGTTAGGTGAACGATGCCCAAGGAACAGTCCACTCGTCGGAGCAACAGCTCCGAGGTTGGTGTTCAGCGGCAGGTTGCTAGTCCCCGCAGTCGTATAAAACGGCGGCGGGGTACTCGTGACATTGCTGGAACCGACCGTCGAATCTCCGCCCATGATTGACCGGCCGCTCGTAGTTTGTCCCGCAAAGCCTAACTGCGTGCCGATATCCAAAGCGAAGGAACGTGAAGCGGAAACGACACGCGCTTCGATTTCCACCTGCTGCGACTTGCGGTCCAGCTGGCGGATCAGGTTATCGATGACTGGAATGACCGACGGAATGTCGCGAATGATGATCTGGTTCGAGCGGTCATCATACAAAATATCACCGCGCGAACTGAGGAACTTCTTTAGTGTAGGCGCCATCGAAGCCGCCTTGGCATAGCTGAGTACACGGGTCACGGTCACCGGAGCGATCGCTTCGGCTTGCGCCTTTTCCAGATCGCGCATCGTTTCCGCTTCACTCTTCAGCGTGGAGCGGGTCGCGATGCGCAGAACGTTGCCGTTTAGCTGTTTGTCGAGGCTGTTGTTCTGCATCACGATGTCGAGCGCCTGGTCCCATGGCACTTCATCCAGCACGATCGTAAGGCTCCCCTTGACCGCGGGATCCAGAACCACGTTCAGTCCGCTGATTTCGTGAATCAGCCGGAAGAAGTCTTTGAGGTCAACGTCTTTCAGGTTTACGGAGATCGGCTCACCGGTATATTTTCCCGCTGCCGGAGCAGGAGGCGCTCCCGCCGGGGCCTGTGTGGCCGACGACGTCGCCATCGTCGTGGCTGCGGTGTTTGCCTGCTGCACTGCTTGCTGGGCGGCCGCTTGTTGCGTCGTGGAATCCGGCCGAACAGGTTCCTTCCTGCCGCCGAACGATGCCAGGGTGACTGAGGGCTGGGTCAGTTCGCCTGGCAAGGCGAAGCGAGGAGCAGAAATCTTCCAATCTTTGGACGAGCGTCCTGCAGCCCGGCGGGGCGACGCCGCGCTGTAACGGAATTCCGGACGCGCCTTCTCATTCTCGAGTGACGCCAGAGTTGTCACGCTTGACACCGGCTCCACAGGAGTCGTCGACGGACTCTCGAAGTAGATGACCACCGCCTGGCCATCGCGTGAAATCTGATAAGGAGTCGCCGTCGTTAGATCGACAACCACGCGCGCCACATCCGGACGGTATTGTCCGCTGCGCACTCCGCGCACGGGAGCGGATATTCCCGGGATGACCGTCTTGTCGACCGCCAGCCGCGCTCCAGCAAAATCCAGCACCACACGATCCGGGTTTTGCATGCGGCCGGCGTGTACGTCGAGACGTCCTTCGCCTTCCACACGAACCGCCGCCCGTTGCGGCGCTTGGGTAATGGCAACGCTGGAGATCACCGCTGCGGTCGCCGTTGCGCCAACGCGCGCCTGCGTTTGCGCAAGCACGGGGCTGCTCGCCAGCGCCATGCCTGCAAGGATCAGGTAGCCATGCCGAAGGGCCGGCCAATTCGTCTTCATTGCTGTTCTCCTGGACTGGAGTAAATTCTCTTATTTACCTGGTGCTCGACGGGCTTCCCGAAGGCATCTTTTCCTTCTTCATGGAAGGAAACGCCATCCATCGAAATCTTTTCTACGCTGCCGTCATACAGACGGTCGCCTTCACGCAGGAAGTAGGTCCGCGCTTGCGGGTTCGAAACCACTGCGATCATCCCATTCGGGGCGCGCACGATGCCGTCAAGACGCAATGTGCTAACCTGCAAACCGAGTTTGCCCGGAGGAAGAATCGCATTAGTCTTAGTCTGCCGGCCAATCAAGGATTCAAAAGGATCACGGCGAGCCTGCTTCAATTCGCTTTCCGCGGCCGCCGGTGCGGTGCCTGGAGTAGCACGCTTCTCCACTGCTCTTACCGTCGCTTTCGCAACCGGCTTCGCCGGCCTCTTCGCTCCAGGCTTTCCCGAAGGCTTGACTGCGGGTTTCCCGGTCGGTTTGGCAGCTTGTGGTGCGGGTTTGGTCGAGGCTGGTACTGCCGGCTTGGCCGTTTGCTGTGCGGGTTTGCGCGCAGCTGGTGCCGCTGGCTTGGCTGCTTGCGGCGTGGGCTTGCCCGCGTTTCCCAGTGCGGACTTCACACTGTTGGGCGTTGACGGGTTCACCTGCGCCCGCAATCCGGGCGTCGCTGCTGCGATCAAAATCGCTAGTCCGAGAGTTATCGCTGAACGCATAGTTCGCTCATTCCCGCTCAGGGTTTCCCAGCCGCGCCGACTTGTGGCTTGGCTCCGGCTGCCGGAGCCGCACCTGTATCGGCGGGCTTGGTGAAGAATGTTGTTGCCGTGAAGATTCCAGAAACCGTTGTTCCGGGACGCGTCGGATACCTCGTGCCCTTCGGCTTCTCCGGATCGTCAAATGTAAGGTCGCCCACATTGATGATTCGCGACAAACGGCCCAACCTCCCGAAGAAATCCAGGATATTGAAATACGGGCCGTCGGCCTGCACCTCGAACGGCATTTCGTAGTGATATTCCTTGGGAACGATGGCCTGCGCCGTCAAACGCCGAATTTGCACGCTGGATGCGCTGGCTGCTCCCTGCAACAACCGGATAAACTCGTCGGTCTCTTTTTCCTCCGGCACGATGGTTTTCAGCGTGTCGAGTTGCTTCGACAGCGCGTCCATCTGCTGTTTCAATTCCCCATAGCGTTGCTTGTAAACCTGGAGTTGTGTGACTTCCTGGTTGAGCTTGGTGCGCTTCTGAACGGCGCTGTCCACCTCGTCCCGCTCTCGAGCAATCGGAGAACCGGGCACGTAAACGCCAACCAGAACCAGCACAACAGCTACTGCCGCAGCCACCAGAGCCTGCATGATCACGGACATGTCTCGAAATGGATTGGCCATGGCGCCCCCTTATCCTTTCTTCGCCGGCGCCTTCGCGGCCGCAGCGGGTGCCGGCGCGCTGGCCGGCCGTGTCTGCATTGCGGGGGGCGGAGTGATTTCAGCGGAAATCTGGAACAGGAAGGACTGCACTGCCATGTTCTTCTCGTCCTGCTTCGATTCCTTGATTTCGACCTTCTGGAAATAGCCGGAGCGCTTCAGCGCGGTGATAAAGTTCGCAACCGCGTTGATCGATGCGGACGAGCCTTCCAACGAAAGCGTGTTGCCTTTGCGGACCATCTCCGTTAGCCACAGGTTTTCGGTCCGCGAGACCGTGTTGGCAACCATGTCGAGCAGCTCCTGCCCGCCGGTGCGATCGCGTTGCAACTGCTCGATCGTCGAAACGCGCTGTTGCAAGACCACCTTTTGCTTTTCGAACGCCTCGACTTGCAGCTTGGTCTGCTCCAGATCTGTCTTTTGCGCTGTAAGTCTCTTGATCTCTGCGTTTTCTTTGTTGAGCTGGTTTTGCCACGTGTAATAGAAAAACCCGAGGACCACGGCACCGAGAACCAGTCCCGCGCCGATGAATACCACTGGCAGCGCTGCTCCCGTATCAACCGGACGCCGTGCCGCCTTCGGTCGAATTTGTCCAAGAAGGTTTATGCGGATCATGGCTAGTCGAAGCTCCTCAGCGCCAGACCTACGGCAATGGCCAGCCGCGGCGCCATTTCGCGGATCTGGTCATCACTGTGCTTGCCGGGATCGATCAGCACCTTGCGGAACGGATTCAATTCTTCCACCGGCATGGCAAATTCTTCCCTCAGCAGGTCCACCAGGCCCGGAACACGGGCCGTGCCGCCCGCCACTACGATTCGTTGAATATTCTCGCCGCTGGCCGTTGCCCGGAAGAAGTCAAACGTTTTTTGAATTTCCAGCGTCAGGATGTCGGAAACGCTTCGCAGAATCTGCTGTTTCTGTTCGTCGGTGACGCTCGGCAGCGAATCGCCCCTCTTCAAGCGCTCCGCATCTTCAAAGCTGAGGTCCAGCTCTTTCTGCAGCGCGTCGGTGTACTGGTTGCCTCCCACGCTGACGTCACGCGTGAACAACGGCACGCCCCCGCGCACGATATTAATATTCATTACGCTCGCGCCAATGTTCAACAACGCCACCGTCTGCCCCGCATCCGGCTCGTAATTGATTTCGAAGCAGTTCTGCAAACCGAAGGCATCGATATCCACCACCACTGGCGTCTTGCCCGCCTGCGCCAAGACGTTGGTGTGATTCAAAATCTTGTCCTTCTTTACCGCCACCAGCAGAACGTCCATCTGCGAGTCCATTGATTCCAGCAGTTGATAGCTCAGGTTCACGTCCGCGATATCGAAAGGAATGTGCTGGCTCGCCTCGGAAGGAATCCGGTCGTAAAGCTCGTCTTCGGTCATCAACGGTAACGGCACCCGCTTGACGATCACCGAGTGTCCCGAAACCGAGGTAGCCACGTTTTTCGTCTTCACGCGTTGCGCGTCGAAAATCTTGCTGATGGCATTGGCCACCTGCGGCGCGTCCATGATGGCTCCGTCCACCACGGTGTCCGGCGCCAGGGCTTCCATCCCGAAGCTCACGAGCTCATAGCCCGCTTTCGTCAATTTCAGCTCCACGGCCTTGATCGAACTGGACCCGATGTCCAGTCCTACGAGCTGCCGGCTCTTTTTTCCAAGTCCAAACATTTCGCGGCCCCTTTTCTTACCAACGTCCCTGTTTCCCGCGCCAGACTACCGGCGTCTCGCGGTCGCCTGGCTCATCTTGCGCTCCATCCAGCGGTCCAAGATCGTTTTACGCAGTTTCCAACGGTTGCCGAGTTTAAATGCGGGAATTTCGCCTTCCGTGATGTAACGGTACAGGGTATCCGGAGAGATGCCCAGATATTGCGACGCCTGCCGCACATTCATCACTTCGCGCGATTCGCTCACGAGGAAGCCACCCCGGCATCCGAATACACTTGCTATCACGACCGCTCGCTGCTCCCCGCCTGCGCTGCGGACTCCCGGGGACGCAGCCCGTGAGAGCTTTATGACATTTTACCATTCCGACCGTCAAGGGAATCTATAGGGCTGTTGTCCTAACAATACGGGTAGTTCTAGGCAGTTTGGGGGTTATTGTCCGGTAGTACCCACTTATATGGTGCTAGATGCGTTGTGATACCACAATTACTTGTAGTTTTGCACCCTCTGCTCCTGTACGCAAGGACGGTTATCCTTTGAATCCTTTGAAATCAGTCTCAGCACACGAACAAGTACTCCTTGTGCTTTCAGCCGTCAGATCTGCTTTGTTCTACACCCCTTAGGCCGACCGGAAGCTTCCTACCGCCTAACCAATGCGAGCGATGCACCTCTGCTCCAGAATCCTTATCACGCCTTATCCAGCAACAGCGATTTCCACAGGGCATCGATCCGTTTCTTCGTGACTTCGTCCATCAAAATCTCATCAGGCCACGGTCGCGTAAAACCTTCCGATACCCATTTGCGCGTCGCATCGATCCCCATCTTCGATCCAAAGTCTTGCATACGCGCTGCGTGATCCAGTGTGTCCATTGGCCCCAGCGAAAACTGCACGTCCCGCTCGGGATCCAGTGCGCACAACGTCTTCCATACCACCTCGCTGTAGTTGTGGATATTCACGTCGTGGTCCACCACCACAATCACCTTCGTAAACATCGCCTGCCCCAGCGACCAAATCGCATTCATGATCTTCCGTGCATGCCCCGGATAGGACTTTCGAATGGCCACGATCATGAGGTTGTGAAAAATTCCCTCGGCGGGCATCGCCACATCCACAATTTCCGGATACTGCATCTTCATCACCGGCAAGAACACGCGCTCTACCGCATATCCCATGTAGAAGTCTTCTTGCGGTGGCGGACCCACAACCGTCGTCAAGTAGATCGGCTCTTTGCGGCGCGTCACGCACTCAACATGAAAGGCCGGGTACTCCCCTTCCAGCGAGTAAAATCCCGTGTGGTCTCCGAAGGGCCCCTCCGTACGCATCTCATTCAAACTGACGTAGCCCTCCAGCACAATCTCAGCGTTGGCAGGCACTTCCAGGTCGTTGGTCTCACAGGGCGCCATCTCTACTGGCTCGCGCCGCAAGAACCCTGCAAACATCATCTCGTCGAGGTCCGGTGGAATCGGCAGCATCCCCGCCAGCGCCGTCGCCGGGTCGGCACCAATCACCACGCTCACGGGAATTCTGCCTTCGGGATCCTTGGCCTTCGCTCGCCGAAAATGCTCCGCCCCGTGCTTTTGCGTCTGCCAGTGCATTCCCGTCGTCCGCTCGTCGTAGACCTGCATCCGGTACATCCCGACATTTCGTTTTCCACTCTCCGGATTCCTCGTAAAAACTAGAGGAAAGGTGATGAACCGTCCCCCATCCTGCGGCCAGCACTTTAGAATGGGAAAATCAAAGAGGTTGACGTCGCTTCCCTTCTGGATAACTTCCTTGCACGCGCCGGACTTCACGCTCCTCGGAAAAAACGACCCGAGCTCCGCCAGCTTCGGCAGCATCTTGATCTTGTCGAAGAGCCCTTGCGGAGTCTCCATTGCCAGGAATCCGCGGATTCGCGCCGCTACTTCATCCAGATCCTCCACTTCAAACGCCAGTGCCATCCGCCGCACGCCCCCAAACGCATTGATCAGCAAGGGATGCCGCGACCCCTTCGGCCTTTCAAACAGTAGTGCCGGTCCCACGGAGTTCGGCGCCCGCTTTGCGTCCCGCGCCACGCGCTGCGCCACTTCCGCAATTTCCAGGACAGGGTCCACCTCAGCACGAATCCGCTTCAGCTCCCCCTCCTTCTCCAGCCTCTTCACAAACTCTCGCAAGTCCGCGTACGCCACTGTGCTCTCCTGTCCCGCCGAACTCTATCACGAACCAGTCTGGGTTCTCCCCAATGTCCAGCGTGAATCCGCGGGGCTCTCGCTTACGCCGCACTCGCCCACTGAACCACCGCCCAGACCTCATTTCTTCGCAAGATGAGTCAGAGAAGTTTCAAGCTGACACAAACTGTCTCAGACTGACCATAAACGCCCGAATCAAGAGGCTCTTCCCCCTTCAGTGGGATTCGGTACTTCCCTAAATAGCAGCATCACAACGACTTGCTGTCACTGTCGAAAACCGCACCCCGTCCCGGGGGCCCCGCGCGATTGGCCCGACAATTGCACCTTCTCTTGCAGGACAGAGCCGGTTGCTCGCCCGTCTTTCGTGCGACCCTCTGCCTAAGCCGCGGTCATGTTTTGTTAATCCCCGGGCAACAGGACTCATCATCGTAAGAAGGAGAGCCGCAACGCTAAGCGCGCCGATGGATCGTTCCATCAGAGTTCGCCTCTGGCTCATCGGCCCAATATGCTGCCCAACATGCTAAATGTCCTTCACATGATTCGACTCGATTATCTCTCCTGCATTTTGACCGTTCTCGCCACCGTGCTCATTGGCAAGAAGCTCTGGCAAGGCTGGGTCGTCGCCGCTGTCAACAGCGCCGTCGTCTGCGTCATCGGAGTCCGCACCGCGCAATTCGGATTTGTCCCCGCCAATCTTCTTTGCATCGCCCTCTATACCAGCAATCTCGTCAACTGGCGCCCCAAAAAACAGAGCCAATAGTCTTTACCAAACGATCTGAGGCACTCGTAAAGGAGGCGACTATGTTTACGAGAATTTTATTCAACCTGCGTTCAAGCCCCCAAGTTGCGTTGGTTGATGCTCTTCCCGTTACTCGCGGGCGTACATCAGAATTGGGAGATGAAGTCATGCAGCCGTCTTCCTTTGATCTGAACGGCGTTGCCAGAAATCCTCAAATCGTCCGCTAAGTCTGCTGCAGCGCCCGGCGATGATGGTGTTTGCGCCCTTTACGGTCCAATGCATGCCCGCGCGCTTGAGCCGCGTGCCGATCACCACTTTACAGCCTCCACCACACCGGTCGAGGTGCAGAAGCCTTGGCGCATGCGGTGTCCATAGCGCGCCTGGATCCAGGGCTTGCCCTCTCGGCAGCCCCCATAAATGATCTTTCTTCCCACCTGGCTGAGATGTTCTTTGGCGCGAAAGCGGTCGAGAATCTGAGTGGCTTGCGGGAATAGTTCCATTTCGCCCCCTGGTAGTATCCTATGGTTAGCCCTATGAACCGCGTCTACCTCGATTTCAATGCCACCACGCCCGTCGAGCCGGACGTGCTCGACGCCATGCTGCCCTATTTCTCTGGCGAATTTGGCAACGCCGCCTCCATCCACACGCCAGGCCAGCGTGCCCGCGGCGCGGTTGAGACGGCCCGCGAGCAAGTCGCTGCCCTGATGGGCGCCCGCCCTCAGGAGATCGTCTTCACCAGCGGTGGCACGGAATCCGACAACCACGCCATCTTTGGCGTTGTGGGACAGGCACTACTGCCTGTCCCCTCTTCAAGAGAGGCCAATTCTCCTCCCCACATCATCACCACCGCTATCGAACACGAAGCTGTCCTCAACACCTGCCAAGCTCTCGAAAAAGAAGGCGTTCGTGTCACCTATCTGCCGACCGATCGCAAAGGGCAGATGGAACTGGAGGAGCTGCGCCGCGCCATCCGGCAGGAAACTGTTCTTATCACCATCATGCACGCCAACAACGAGCTCGGCACCGTCCAGCCGCTCGAAGAAATCGGCCGCATCGCCAAGGCAGCTGACGTCTGCTTTCACACCGACGCCGTGCAATCCGCGGGCAAAATTCCGATTGACGTAAATGCACTCCAAGTGGATTTGCTCTCCATCTCCGGTCACAAGCTCTACGCGCCAAAGGGAATCGGCGCCCTGTACGTCCGCGGCGGAACGCGCTTGCGCCAGCTTCTCTATGGCGGACATCACCAGCGCGGCTTCCGCCCTGGGACAGAAAACGTCGCCGGCATCGTGGGACTCGGGAAGGCCGCGGAAATCGCGCGCAAGTCTCTCGCGGACGACGCCCAGCGCATCTCCGCGCTCCGCGACAATTTGCAGCAACGTCTGCTGCAACGCGTTCCCCAGTCGCGTGTGAACGGCGGCGCTGCTCCCCGCACTCCGAACACCACAAACCTTGTTTTTCCCGGCGTCGAAGGCGAAGCCCTGCTCATCGCCCTCGACTTGAAAGGTCTTGCTTGTTCGACCGGAGCCGCCTGTTCCTCGGGCGCCGTCGAGCCATCACACGTGCTTACCGCCATTGGATTGCCGCCGGAAGAAGCCCGGGCCAGCCTGCGCTTCAGCCTCGGCCGCCACACTACCTCCACAGACATTGATTTCGCCTTGAATGTGGTCCCCGCTGCCGTCGGCCAGCTCCGCGAGCTTTCCCCCACCTATCAGAAGGCGGTAGCCCATGAGTAGGACAACAAGACATTTAATATTTCCTTGTCCGGCTGCTCTCCATTTTGGCTCTGTGCTCTCTCCTGAACTCTGTGTTAAGAACCCCGCCCTCAAATGCACAGCCGCTGAATCAGCTACAATAAGATTGTCACCATGAACGCGGCCACCCAATTCGACACCCTCCCCGAGCGCGCAGAAACTCAGCGCGGCCTCGTCGCCGTCGCCATGTCCGGCGGTGTCGACTCTTCCGCCGTTGCCGCTCTCTTGCAGCAGCAGGGCCGCGCCGTCGTCGGCCTTACGATGCAGCTCTGGAACCAGCGCCGCCTCCCCGAACTTCAGGGCGACGGCCCCGCGCAGCACCGCTGCTGCTCGCTCGATGACGTGTATGACGCCAAGGCCGTGGCACAGCACCTGAATTTCCCGCACTACGTTGTGAATTTCGAGGAGCACTTCGAGGCGCGCGTCGTGCGTCCTTTTGTGGACCACTATCTCGCCGGCCGCACGCCCATCGCCTGCACCAATTGCAACACCGATGTGAAGTTTGAGCCGCTCCTCCGCATGGCGCGCCAGATCGGCGCCGAGCGTCTTGCCACCGGCCATTACGCCCGCATCCGCAAGAACGGCGATACCGGTCGATGGGAATTGTTCCGCGCGCGTGACGAATCGAAAGACCAGTCCTATTTCCTCTGGGGACTCTCGCAGGAACAGCTCTCGCGCAGTGACTTCCCTCTCGGCGAACTCACCAAAGAAGAAGTCCGCGCCTTGGCGCGCCGCGCGAATCTGCCCGTCGCCGAAAAGCCGGAAAGCATGGAATTGTGCTTCGTGCCCACCGGCAACTACGTGCAATTCATCCAAGCGTATTCACAAGAGCGCGGAATCTCCCTGCAGAATGAAGAGGGTGAAATCGTTAACGAAACCGGCGAGGTGATCGGCCGCCACAATGGCGTTCACAATTTTACGATCGGCCAGCGCAAGGGCCTCGGCTTCGCCGCCGCCAAGCCCCTTTACGTTCTCTCGATTGATCCGGAGAAGAACCGCGTCGTTGTCGGCGAAGACGATGTCCTGCGAAAGACAGTGTGCGAAATCGAAGGCGTTAATTGGATTTCCTGCGAAAAGCCGTCCGCCCCGCTTCGTGCCTTCGCCAGAATCCGCCACAAGCACGACCCTGCGGCCGCCACCATCGAGCCGCTGGACGCCGGCATTGTGCGCCTCACCTTCGACACCCCGCAACGCGCCATCACCCCCGGCCAAGCCGCCGTGTTCTACGACGGTAACATCGTCCTCGGCGGCGGCTGGCTCCGCTGAACGGCGATTTCTCACAGATTTCTTTTCGGACAGGGCCGGAAAGAATTTTGAGAATCAGCGGGAACTGCCAGGGTGGTGAATCCGCAAGCGGAACCACTCTCCCACATTGGCGAGTATCAAGAGAAGGAAGTGTCCTGAAGGATTAAAAAAGCGGCTTCCAAAAAAGTCCTTCTCCTACTCTTGAGGAACAAATTTTAACCCATGTTTTATCAGCTAGTTACGGAAGCCCTGTTCCTCACCTGTTTGACCCGCGCATCGCGGGTCCGTTGCTAAGAACTAAAAACTGACAACTAAGAATTCCCGAATTCCCTAAATGAAGAGTTCTTCTTCCTGCTGTTCGCGCGGTTCGTCACCCTGTCGGCGCCTGCGGCGCGACCGCAGAATATCGAGCCCGACCTTAATGCCCTGCACCAGCGCCGACGCCTTCTGCACTGGCCGCCAGAAACTGTGCTTGATCTTCGCGCCCGCATCTTCCACTGCCTCGAGCGTCCCGGTCAGGATTCGATCCACCTGCACCAACTGTCCGCGAAGTCGATCCGCGGCATCCGTGAACACGCGGTCTATCTTTTGCGCCTGCCCCCGCGCCAAATACACGATGTGCGAAGCGTCATTCACCATGCTGGAGATTTTCGGCTGCGTGTCGTCCAGAAGAATCTGCACGCGCGTCAGAATGGGGCCGACTCGCGAATGCAAATCGCCCACCAGACGATTCACATTTTCCGTCGTGCGCCGAAGATGAAAAAACAACGCCGCCAGGATCACAACTTGCACAACCAGGGCAATCGCCGCGACGATGCTGAATAACTCGAGCCAGAATTGCATACCTGCCCCACCCGCCTCACTAAGAGACGGAACCTCGTGCTACCGCTTTCCCGCGCCTCTAGGACTTCGATTCTCGCAGATACGCTTCGCGTCCGGCTTCCACTGCCGCCGAGATGGAATCTTTTTTGCGCACCGCAACTTCCTTGCCGCGCTCGACCAACTCATCTGCGCGCTCACGCAGTTCGCGGGCTTTCTTCTGCGCGTAATCTTTGCCCTCATCCGCCTTCTTCGACAGAAAATCCCTTGTCTCTTCACCGGACTTGGGCGCAAACAAAATCCCGGCAAGTGCTCCAACTCCCAGCCCTACCAGGAAATAAGTCACCTTGGAACCCACATTGTCCGCCATAGCATCCTCCACAGAAACCGTAGCATAGCAGTTGTAAGCACGCAACACATCCTAACCGCTATATCAACCGGAAACTGGTTACGGTATGTTCGCAGCGCCAAGCTGGCTAAGTATTTTTTCTGCATTCTTCCGTGAAATAACGCTGCTCAATTTTTCCAGCCCCGCCCTCTGAATATTGGCAACGCTCCCAAATTCCTTTAATAGTTTCTGCGCCGTCCTTACCCCCACGCCAGGGATTTCGCTGAGCGCCGTTTGCGTTTGCCGCTTCCCGCGCCGCTGGCGGTGAAAGGTGACTGCAAAACGATGCGTCTCATCACGAATCTGCTGAATCAGGTGCAACACCGGCGAATGCCGTTCCAACACGATCGGCTCGTCTTCCTGTCCCAGAACGTAAAGAATCTCCTCCTTTTTCGCTATACTCGCGACCGGCTGATTGATGATCTGCAGCGATTCGAGCGTCTGCGCCGCGGCGTGAAGCTGCCCGATACCGCCATCAATCAAGATCAGCCCGGGCAATTCTTTCTTCTCTTCCTGCAACCGGCGATACCGGCGGCTGACGGCCTCGCGCATGCTGGCAAAGTCGTCGTTCTGCCCCGGAACATTTCCGTTGGCTCCTTCCTCCCCGCGCCCTTCATCCCCACGAATGATGAATTTGCGGTAATCCGATTTCTTCATGCGCCCTTTTTCCCAAACCACCATGGACGCAACCGTGTCGGTTCCTTGTATATGCGAAATGTCAAAGCTCTCGATGCGCCGCGGCTCTTCCGCCAGATTGAGCGCATTCTGCAGCGCCTCGCCAATCGCTTTCGACGTCGGCTTCAAAACACGGAATCGCTGTTCGAAGGAATGCTTCGCGTTGCTCTCCACGAGATCGAGGAAAGCCCGCTTGGTCCCGCGCTGCGGCGTGAAGATTTCCACTTTGTGTCCCGCGCGCTCCGTCAGCGTCGCTTCCAGCAACTCGCGATCTTCAAAATCCGCCGAGACGTGAATCGCTTTCGGCAGATATTCCGCTTCCAGATAGAGCTGCTTCAGAAGAGAAGGCACGAACTCCTGCGGATCAAACTCTTCCAGTTCTTCCCAATAAAATTCGCGGCGATCCACCACACGCCCGCCGCGCAAGTGGAAAAGGTCCGCAGCGACGAGCGGTGGTTCGGCGTAATAAGCAAGAACGTCGGTGTCATCTCCTTGCGCTGCGGCAATGCGTTGCCGTTCTTCGATGTCTTCCAGCGTGCGCAACAAATCGCGGTAAGCGGCCGCCTGTTCGAACAGCTCCTTCTCCGCCGCTACCGCCATCCGCTGTTCGAGACTCTTGATCAAGTCGTGCCGGCGCCCTTCGAGAAACAACCGCACATCGCGCGCGGCTTCCGCATAGCGTTCGTCCGTCGTGAGCCCTGCCACGCAAGGCCCAAGGCACCGCTTGATGTAGTACTGCAGGCAAGGCCGCGGGTGGCTGCGCTTCAGATCGACGGTGCAGGAAGGAACGAGGAACCGCTTGTGAACGAAATGCAGAATGCGGCGGGCCAGGCTTGAAGGAAAATACGGCCCGAAATAGAGTGACCCGTCTTTCTTGACGCGCCGCGTGAAGTACACGCGAGGATATTTCTCCGCCGCCGTGAACTTGATATAGGGATAGGTCTTGTCGTCGCGCAGCACGACGTTGAATTTCGGCCGATACTGCTTGATCAGATTGTGCTCGAGCGCCAGCGCTTCGCGCTCGTTGCCCACGACAATGGTTTCCAGATCGGCGATCTCTCGCGCCAGCGACCCGGTCTTGGCGTCGATCCACCGCGATTCCAGGAAGTAAGAACGCACGCGGCTGCGCAGGTTGCGCGCCTTGCCCACGTAAAGGACCGTCCCACCGGCATCCTTGAAGAGATAGACGCCCGGGTTTTCCGGAAGCTGCGCGGCTTTTTCGCGGGGTTCCATGGAAGCTCAAAACACAATTTTACAATCGCCAGACAACTTCCATCATACTAGACCGAATCGGAGTACAGGGAGACCTCCGTGACAGGCATGCGATTCGGCAGGGCAACTCCTATTTTCGCTGCGGTTTTCCTGCTGTTGGCCGCGCGGTCGATGCACGCGCAGGACTCGCCACAGGAGTCCTCCTCAAAACCAGCCAGCCCGCCCAACGACATGAAACCAAAATCCCCCGCCAAGCGAACGAAAGATTCCGCCACGCAAAACGCCCCGGACCAGCCAGCTTGGGATCCGCTGCGTGCGGAGAAAGATCTCGAAGTCGGTCAGTACTACATGAAGAAGGGCGATTTAGATGCGGCCATCGATCGTTTCCAGGACGCCACGGCAGCGAAACCCGGTTACGCCATTCCGTTTCGGTACCTCGCCGAAGCCCAGGAAAAAAAGGGGCTGAAGAAGCAAGCCATCAAATCTTACCAGCGCTATCTGGATCTGTATCCCCACGCCGAAGACGGCGACAAGGTTCGAAAGAAAATCGATAAGCTCTACAAGGAAGTCGGAAAAGAAAAAAAGTTGTAGAGCCCTGATACTCCCCGGCCTCTCACCTCAGCGGGCGAGCCGGTCCAGGATGCGACGCACGCGCTCGAATTCCTCAAAACGCTTCTCTTCTTCTCGAAATTCCCGGGAATGAGACACCATGCTACAGCCCGAGCGGCGAGTCGGGTGCTTCACGTGCAGCATCTCGTGAAACAATACATATTCCACCGCGCACGCCGGAACCCCCGGACGATCCATCCGCCGATTCAGCAGAATCTGATTTGGTCCGGGATCGTAACAGCCGAATTGCCGCCGCCAGCTCCGCGTGCTCCATCCGATATGCGGGCGCTGCAACCGTCCCTCAAAGTATTTGGCATTCAGCTCATCGAAAAGCCTGTCCAGATCGAAATGGTCTCCGCGCGGGTTCGTCGCCGCCAGCCGGACGCGCCCACTGCGCATTTGGTTCATGCGGCTGCGCGTGCGATCGGACCGCGCGTACTCCAGATACGCCTCGGTGAGCGCCCCGGAGGCTTTGCGCCGATACACGCGCGCAAGTAGCAGCGCGGCCGCGCCTTCCAGGACGGCCAGCGGCGCTCGCCGCAAGAGATCGGAGAAACGAACGTAAACGACTTCCTCCCGGCGCCGAATCGTCAGCACCAGACTGGAATAAGGATAAAACTCCACCCGGAAGCGCGGCGGACGGCCATCGCAACCCAGCCGCGTGAACATCCGCTGAAACAGCGAGCTCCCTCCCGGAACAAGACCACTTCTATTTCCCTTCGATCTCATGCGCTCACTGAATTCCTGGAGAGTTCCAGTTGATTGCGAGCCCTCTACCTTCCCCAACCTTCTTCTTCTACTTCTCTATCCCTGTTGACATCTACCGCCTTGTTCCACCCAAAAACAAAAGACCAATCCTGTTCTCTGACTAAGAACCTAAAACTGGCACCATTCAGCCTCGAGGAACCCGGAAATAAATAAACCATCCTTCTTCTCTTACTGAAAACTGAAAACCATCAGTTCTTCCTCCGCACCGGCGGAGGCGCAACTTTCTTTTTCGCCTTTTCCGCGTCATTCATCGCGTCACGAGTGCCCTCGGTCGCGTCGTCGAGATTGTCTTTATAGAGTTCTCGTTCCGCCCCTTCGCTGGACAGTTTCTCCAGCACCACGAGAAATGCCTTCGTGCGCGCAGTCATCATGTCGATTCCCTGCCGGATATTCTCCTGTTTTTCGATCCCTAGTTGGATAAGGTCCGCCGCGTCGTCCACGCAGCCAGCGTAGGCATTCAGGAGCGAATTCAGCATGTCCCCGTGGCGGTTCGTGGATGGATGGTCCAACTCATACTGAAACTTCTTCAAGCGATCGTCGGCAAACGTCAGAAACAGTTTTATGCGTTCGTTGACCGTCTCCGCATCGCGAATCTTGTCCGCTTCCAGCGCCGAAAGATAGTCCTTCTGCAGCAGGGTTCCCGCGCGAACGAGCGGCGGCGCGGCCAGCATGCAGAAAGCCAGGAGAAGAAGATGTATTTTGAATTTCATGGTTGTTTCTCCGCTGCAGGCGTAGCCGCGTGCTCCGCAGGCCGGTGGGGAAATAGCATTTTCAGCAGCTCTTCCTCCATGGCAAGCAAATCCTGCCGGACGATCTGCAGCGGCGGCTTGTAGTCTTCGGGGGATACCAGCAATGTTTCATCCACCTCTCGAATCCCCTTCCGCACGTGCATCTGCAATTGCCGGTAACCGTTGGATTGCTTTTCGGCATCCGGGTGTTGCCTCTTCAACGCCTCGATCGCGGCGCGAACATTGTCCCGGTATTTTTCGAGCGTCATGCCCACCGCGTTATAGTCGCCGGCTTTTCCGGCCCGGCGCGCTTCTTCAAGTTGTGCGTCCCCAAGTTTTTCAATTAATCTTGCCTTGCGAACCCCGTTCGTTTCGCGATCGAAGCGCGCCTGAAGGTCGGCCGGGCTCTCTGTGCCGCCCGGAGGCAGGATCGCAAGAAAAACAAGCACACCGCACACTGCACCCAGGGAGGTCCCGCCGGCCCTCATCCGCTTACCTTTTCCGTTCTAGCATGCGTTGTAGCACCTTGCTCCGCTCCTTGGCCTGCCAGACCTGATCGGGATTTTTGTCCTGATCGAGTTCGAGAAACTTCTGGTAAGCCTCCAAAGCAAGCTTCGGCTGGTTCAGCTTATCGTAGCAAATCGCGCGGATAAACCAGACGCCCGCGCCCGGTTGTTCCATTTTGGCTATCTCGTCGAGCGTCGCCAGCGCCGCCGGATAATTTCCTCCCAGAAAAAACGTGGAGCCGAGGTCCTTCCAATACGCCAGCTTCTTGCCATCCAGACGCAGCGCGATACGCAGCTCCTTCTCCGCGGCGGCAAAGTCGCGTCTCTGGAGCAAGATGCGCCCCAAACCCCCGTGCAGTTGCGCGTCATTCGGTGCCAGAGCGAGAGCTTGCTGAAGGGTGGCGATCGAATCATCCCACTTCTTCCCGGCAATCTGGATGTCCGCGCGGAGCCTGAGCGACTCGAGCGTAGGCTGCTTGCCGGCGTCCAGGCGGTCGAGTTCTGCGAGGGCCGCGTCGTTCTGCTGCAGTTCGACGAGAAGATGGATCAGTCGGCCGCGGGACTCGGAATCACTGGGCGTGAGTTCGAGATAATCGCGGTACGCGCCTGCGGCTTCGGGCTTTTTCTGGGCGTCAAGGCTGTGCGCCAGTCCTTTGAGCGCTTCAGGCCCTTTCGGTTGAACTTCCTGCGCGCGCCGGAATCGAGCTTCGGCTTCTTCGGGCTTGCCCTCTCGAAGTGCCGCCCAACCCAGGTAGTCAAGGGCCATGATGTCGTCGGGATCCAGACGGATTAACGCCTCGAAGGATTCAGCAGCGCCGGCCCGATCGCCCGCGCGATCCAGCGCGACTGCCAGGAGATATCTGGGACGGCTTTGTGCCGGCAGCAGTTCGACCGCTTTACGAAGCGGCGCTATAGCAGCGGCGTCTTCCTGCTTGTCGAGAAGCAGCATTCCGAGATTCAGATATGCCTCGGACATTTTTGGGTCGATGGCGAGAGTGCGTGCGTATTCGGCGCGAGCTTCGTCCGTTCTCTTCAACGCAGTGTAGACATAAGCGAGTTGAAAGTGCGCGTAAGCGAATTCAGGTTGGTCAGCGACAACTTTTTGCAGCGGAGCGATCGCCGCCTCAAAATTGCTTTTGTCGATGTCGCGCTGCGCTTCCTCCAGCAAGTCGTTAAGAGGATTCGCGACTCTTTGAGACTTTGACTGCGCGGCAGGTTTGGGTTTCGAAGCCGACTGTGCTCGAGCCGTCAGTTGGTTGCCTTGTAGTGGCGCAGCATACTGCGCTCCAGCAACGTATAAGCCGCACAGGAGAGTCCGTATTGCAATCGAACGGAAATCAGCGAGCTTCATGGTTCGGCCGGAGGAATCTTGGCTCCGTTGGAAATTGCAGCCGAAGGGCCTGCCGTTTTGGATGCGCCGTTCGCAGGGCGCTTTGCCTGGCCATTTCCGTTCAGCACCCGCGCAAGAAAGCGCCCCGTATGCGATTGCGTATT
The DNA here is from genome assembly GCA_003224525.1 of Acidobacteriota bacterium. Taxonomy (GTDB): domain Bacteria; phylum Acidobacteriota; class Terriglobia; order Acidiferrales; family UBA7541; genus Acidiferrum. Next base: position 33,234 of record QHZB01000182.1, read on the forward strand.
GCGTGCCACCTGCTCGGGAGTTCCCGTCGCAATGATCTTGCCGCCCTGGTCGCCTCCCTCGGGTCCCAGATCGATCAGCCAGTCCGCGGACTTGATGACGTCAAGATTATGTTCGATGACCAGCAGCGAAGCACCGCCCTCCAGCAGCTTCCGGAACGCGCTGAGCAGCTTGGCGATGTCATCGAAATGCAAACCCGTGGTCGGTTCGTCAAGGATATAGAGAATGCCCTCGTTGTCCGTCTGGCTGAGATGTGCGGCCAGCTTCAGGCGCTGCGCTTCTCCGCCGGAGAGCGTTGTCGCAGACTGCCCGAGACGCAGGTAGCCGAGGCCAATTTCATTCAAGACCCTGAGTTTGGAAACAATCTTGGGAACGTTGACGAAGAACGCCAGCGCTTCGCGAACCGTCAACTGCAATACCTCGTGAATATTCTTCCCGTGATACCGGGCTTCCAGAACTCCGCTCTTGAAGCGCGTGCCCCGGCACTCTTCGCAGATCAGCTCGACGTCTGCCAGAAACTGCATCTCCACGGTGACCGTGCCGTCGCCCTGGCAAGTTTCGCAGCGGCCTCCGGGCACGTTGAAGGAAAAATGACCGGGGCCGTAGCCGCGCCGTTTCGAATCGGGAGTATCCGCAAAAACTTCTCGAATCGCGTCGAACGCTTTGAGATACGTGGCCGGATTCGAACGCGGTGTGCGCCCGATGGGCGATTGATCCACAATCACTACTTCCCGGACACTCGCATCGCCTTCCAGCCGCTCGCAGAATTCCTTGAGGCTGCTGCCCACGCGCTTGGCGCCAAGCGCCTTGTACAACACGTCATGGACGAGCGTGGATTTGCCGGAGCCGCTGACGCCGGTGACCACCGTGAGCGTTCCGAGCGGGATCATCAAATCCAGATCCTGCAGGTTGTGCAAACTTGCGCCGTAGAGGCGGAGGAATTTGCCCGCGGGTTTGTGGCGCACGTTGGGCACGGGAATCCGCAGATCTCCGCTGAGGTACCGGCCCGTTAGGGATTTATGCTCCTCAAGCATGGCCGCATATGATCCCGCAAACAGAAGCTTGCCGCCAAGTTCGCCCGCGCCGGGACCGAGATCAATGACGCAATCCGCCGCCTGGATGGTGTCCGGATCGTGCTCCACGACCAGCACCGTGTTCCCCAGATTGCGGAGCGACTTGAGAATATCGATCAGCCGTTCTGTGTCGCGCGGATGCAAGCCGATGGAAGGTTCGTCAAGCACGTAGAGTGCGCCAACCAGATGCGAACCGAGCGACGTCGCAAGCTGAATCCGCTGCGATTCTCCGCCGGAGAGCGTGGAGGTCAGTCGGTCGAGCGTGAGGTAATCGAGACCGACTTCATCCAGAAACTGTAAGCGCGTTCGAATCTCTTCCAGAATTCTGTCCGCGATTTTCAGCTGCTCTTCGGAGAGTTGCAAAGTGGAAAAGAAAACACGCGCTTCTTTAACGCTGAGCTTGCAAACCTCCGTGATGGCTTTTCCCGCCACGCGAACGGCGCGGGCCTCGGCGCGCAAACGTGTCCCGCCACATTCTGAACACCTCGCATAACCGCGGAAGCGGCTCAGGAAAACGCGGACATGCAGCTTGTATTTCTTGCGCTCCAGCAAGCTGAAAAAACCTTTGACCCCTTCGTACCCGTTCTCGGGGTCGCCTTCCAGAATCAAGCGGCGCTGTTCGGCAATCAGTTGTCGCCACGGCACGTTCGTCGGAATCCCGCGACCGCGCGCCCACTTTTTTGCTTCCTGGAAAAGCACACGGTAGCGAGGTTTCGTCCACGGCTCGATGGCGCCGTCGTCGAGAGACTTGCTCTGATCGGGCACGACCAGATTCAAATCGAAGTCGATGGTATTGCCGAATCCCTGGCAGCGCGGACACGCTCCGTACGGATTGTTGAAGGAGAAAAGCCGGGGTTCAGGTTCCTGGTAAAGTGTGCCGTCATTCTTGCATTCGAACCGCTCGTTGAAGGTGAGCCGCTCGGCCGGATTCCCGGCATTGTCCGCGACGAATTCGAGAAGGGCCTCGCCCTGCCCTTCGCGGTAACAAATTTCGATGGAGTCAACGAGTCGCGCCCGAGACTCTGGGTTGACGGCCAGACGGTCGACCAGGACGTAGACAGGTTTCGAAAAATCCACATCCAGCAGCGTTTCCGGCGAGGAGAATTCGTGGATTCGGCCCCCCTGGTAAAGCCGGTTGAAACCGCGCTTCCGAAGATCGAGCAAAGCCTGACGAAGGATTTCCGGAGGCGGAGGGTTGACGGTTTTCTTGGCGCCTCGTTTCGAAACCACCGCCCCCGCCGACGTCGCAACTCGAAACTGGTGCAAAACGTAAAATCGCCGCCCCGCTGCAAGCGACAAAATGCGCGTCGCAATTTCGTCCGGATTGTCCCGGCGAACTTCCGCGCCGCATTTAGTGCAAAAAGTCTGCCCGCAGCGCGCGAAAAGCAGCCGCAGATAATCGTAAATTTCCGTCGCCGTCGCCACGTTCGAGCGCGGATTCCGCGTTGAATTTTTCTGCCGAATCGCCACCGCCGGCGCGATCCCCGAAATTTCGTCCACATCCGGTTTTTCCATGCGCTCGAGAAATTGGCGCGCGTACGCGGACAACGATTCGACGTAGCGGCGTTGGCCCTCCGCGTAAATGGTGTCGAAGGCGAGCGAGGATTTTCCGGAGCCGCTGACGCCCGTGACCACGGTAATGGCGTTGTGCGGAATTTCGACGCTGATATTTTTGAGGTTGTGGACGCGGGCGCCGCGGACGCGGATGGACTCCTGCTCCGGCCGGACATCCGTAGTTGCGTGGGTAATCTCTTTGGTCGCCAAGGGAAAGCCTAGACAGCGCGTTTTTAGCGCCCTGCCTAAACTTCAAATTATACGTCTGCTGTCAAAGCGGGGCAAACGGCGAACCGGCGTGCCACCGGCGTGACCGGAGGCGGCTGCGAATTTGTCCCGGCAAACTCACGGCTCCTGGGTGAGGGTGATCTGGCCGATTCCGCCTTCCACTTTCAGATGAATCGTCGCGGGAGATTTTCCGTAAGCGTCGTTGGTGTAGGAGTCCCCGTCGTGCTTCAGGCCATGCACGTCGATGGAGCCGATGCCGCCGGAAGCGTGAGCAATCACACCGACGTTTTTCGGAAGACGAATGTTGGCTTGTCCCACACCCCCTTCAATGTCGGCCGTCAAATCGGTCTTGCGGTCGCCGGTGAAATCGACATCCATTTGTCCCGCTCCGAGATTCAGATCCAACCGGGTGAGCGGAACGTCGCGAAAATGCAGATTTCCCTGCCCCGCTCCCATATCCACTTTCAACTCCAGCGGGATGTCCTTGCTGAAGTGCAGGTTCCAATCATTTTGAGAACGGCCGAAATGGACGGAGTGCGATTCTTGAGAAATGCTGAGTTGGCCGACGCCGCCGTCCACGTGGTAATCGACGCGAGGCTGGTCGTAGGAATCGCTGTAGGTAAAATCTGCGTCGAGAATATGGCTCGCGCCGCCGTTGATAATGAGCTGCCCCGCACCCATCTCCACCCTGGCGTGTGCCGACTTTGCTCCCAGCAGATCCACAGTTTGCGTGTTGTGCTTTGACCCCGAATAGAAGCCGTGGCTGCGGGAATAGCCGCGTCCGTGCCACAGAAGAATGATCAGCACCACGACAAATGCGATCGTGCCAAAAGTGGCGCCGATGGAAACTCCCGGAGGTGCGTTGGGATTGCGGCTTCTTTGTACGTTATCCCATATCTTTCCCACGCCAATAAAGACGAGAATGAGCGGCCAGTAGGTCCAGAGAATAGGCACGGGATCGAATCCGGGATGCCAATTGCGGAAGAGAAAGAGAGCACCGATGGCAATGAGGATGATCGGGAAGACGAGGGAAACTCGCCTGGGATCGCCGTCCGGGGCCATGATACACCTCCGCTATCTTGTACTACGCACGCGAAAGGTAAATAGTTCAGCGAGCGGCTGGTACCACTGTACAACAAACAAGATGCGGACAAGAACTCGGAGTGCCAGCTCCGAAGCCCGGCCTTTGCATAAGACCGGAATTGTCGCGGAGGATTGCCTGGACAGACAGTGTGGTACAGTGCGGGCGAAAGGCGCTTGAGGAGCGGGGTTATGCAGGAATTCGAGAGAATTTTCTGGATCGTGCTGGATAGCGTGGGGATTGGCGAGCTCCCCGATGCGGCAGAGTACGGCGACGTGAGCAGGAACACGCTTGGACATATCGCGGAATCGCGGCCGCTGGAAATCCCGAATCTGGTGCGCCTCGGACTGGCGAACATCGCGCCGCTGAAACATCAGACTCCGGCCGCCGCTCCGCTTGGAGCGTATGGCAAGGGAGCTACCATCTCTCCTGGAAAAGATACGACGACCGGACATTGGGAAATGAGTGGGGTGTGGCTGGACCAGGCGTTTCCGGTTTACAAAAACGGATTCCCACGGGAGTTGATCGAGGAGTTTGAGAAACAGATCGGAAGGAAAACGATCGGAAACAAGCCGGCTTCCGGTACGGAGATCATCAAGGAACTGGGCGAAGAACATGTGCGAACGGGTAAGCCGATTGTGTACACGTCGGGCGACAGCGTGTTTCAAATCGCCACGCATGAAGAGGTGATTCCAGTTGCCGAGCTCTACCATATGTGCGAGGTCGCCCGCAAATTGCTGGATGGGCCGCACCGCGTGGGACGCGTGATCGCGCGGCCCTTCACGGGAATGCCGGGACACTATGTTCGGACGACGCGGCGGCATGATTATGGGGTGGACCCGCCGAAGCCGATGCTGATGGATGTTCTCGCGGAGCGTAAAGTTCGCGTGTTTGGTATCGGCAAGATTCATGACATTTACAACGGCCGCGGAGTCGAAGAATACGTGACCACGAAGGGCAACGCCGACGGCATGGAAAAATTGACGGTAGCAATCAGCGAGCGCAAAGGCGGGCTCATTTTTTGCAACCTGGTGGATTTCGACATGCTGTACGGCCACCGGAAAGATGTTGAGGGATTTGCAAGATCGCTGGAAGAATTTGACCGCCTGCTTGCGGAGTTCTTGCCGCTGCTGAGCCTCTCCGACATGCTGATGATCACCGCGGACCATGGATGCGACCCCGATCCGCGCTGCGCGACGACGGACCATTCGCGGGAGTACGTGCCGATTTTAGCGTATTCGCCCGCAGGCGGGGCGGGCGTGAACCTGGGAGTGCGGGACACACTGGCGGATATGGGGCAAACGATTGCGGAGAATTTCGATGCGACGATTCCGCATGGAAAAAGCTTCTTGAGTGAAATGAGGAAGCAGCGAAGCAATGAAGTCGCGAGGTAAGGTGAAGCAATAGCCGTGACTGCTGACTCGTGACTGGTGGAAGAGAATTCCTTTGTCGCTACGCTCCGCAGGACAACCTGCCTTGCCGGATAGGAGCAGAGAACCTTGGTCGCGATGCTCCTCAGGGCAGATTCCTTCCAGGGAATGCAAAGAGGTCCTTCGGCTCCCCCCGGTCGCTCAGGACAGAAATCCTCGTCGGATTCCTGGTTAGCCATCAGAATTCCTGCGTCAGAACCAGTCGCTGCGGTAGGCCACCCACCAGCTAAGGATGCCGATGGGAATCGTGGCCAGCAGCGACCAAACGATGGGCAAGGTGACATCTGCTATCAGTCCCAGCGCAATGAAGGTAGCCCAGAAGACCTTGCGTTGCATTCCTTCATTCTAGCGCGCGCAGGCGCGCTGCGTCCGCCGGTCAAGGTGCGGGTTTCGAGAAAAAACACATGCCCGGACAAAATGATGAAGGAAAAGTCAAAGCTCCTCACCCTCAAAAAAACCGCAGGTGGGGCACTTCGATCCCCAACGAATTCATTTCTTGGGTGCGCGATCCGAAAACTGGACGACGGTGGCACTTGAAATGTCCGCATTTCCGCTTGCGTGGGAATCCAGCCGGGAGAGCAGCCCCGGGGCAACATTCCAGTGCTCGCCACTTTCCGTGATAACAGTCACGGTTTTCTTATTGTAGCGCGTGAGAGTTCCAATCAACTCAGGCCGCCCCGTGGGGCGGAATTTCACTTTTTCGCCGATGCGGAAATCCAGCATGGCGCCGTGGGAACGCATTTCGCCGAGAAACCTGAGGCGCGCCACGATTTTGTGATTTAGCTCGACGAGTTCTTCTTCAGAGAGCGAGTCGATATTGATGATGCGCATTTGAGTCCGGTCCTGGAGTCCCTGCGCGTATTTTATAGAAACCTGGCCGTATGGCAAGCTGGAACCTAATAGAAGCGCAGAGGTGGGTGATGGATTGCAAGGCCGTAATCCGAGTCTGTCGTGACAGGGTAGCTAAAAGAGCCACGCGGCCCGGATCGGCAACTCGGAACTAGAGTGTTACCGGGTGATGCTCAGCGCGAAATTAGAGCATCACCCGCCTTGACCGCCTTGAGCACACGGTTGACCGACCGCGAGCATGACTGATAAAGTAAAAAGAAATGGACCGCGCACGCCAATGGCGTGGGCGGTTTTTTTTATGGGACACTTGCGAGAGGAGCTGCGGTATGACCCCTGCAACTTCGCCCGGGCGAATCGAAAGGCTGAATGGAGTGCCGATCTACTTTGAGGTGCACGGAAGCGGTGATCCCCTGCTTCTGCTGCATGGGTTTTCCGGTTGCAGCCAGGACTGGTCCGCGTTCATCGGGTCGCAGAGCCCCTCCACGGGAGAGGGATTTCAGCGGATCATTCCGGACCTGCGGGGACACGGGCGGTCGTTTGTACCACGGGATGGTGGCCTTGCTGGCACGAAAAGCGCACAGCCTGGATTGACTGTGCCGCCTGGGTTTTCTGCGTGGCGGCATGACGAAGCGGCAGCGGACATGTTTGCGCTGCTCGACCATTTGGGGATTGAGACAGTTAAGGGTATGGGGGTGAGCGGAGGGGGAAACGTGCTGCTGCATATGGCGACGAAGCAGCCGGAACGCGTGAAAGCGATGGTGCTGGTGAGCGCGACGAGCTACTTCCCCGCTCAGGCACGGCCGATCATGCGGGCGTACCCGGACAGTCTGCCCGCGGAGGGAGAGAAAATCTGCGGCGGCGCCACCCCGGCGGTGACGCGCAGATCGAAGCGCTCTTGGCGAGCACCAAGGCGTTCGCGGACAGCTATGACGACATGAACTTCACGCCACCGTATCTGGGGAGGATTACGGCGCGCACGCTGATCGTGCAGGGCGATCGCGACCCGCTTTACCCGCTGGAGATTTCGGTGGAGATGGCAAGTGCTATTCCACGATCAAGCCTGTGGGTCATTCCCAACGCGGGGCACGGGCCGGTACTCGGCCAGCGGTGGCCGGAGTTTTTGAAGACGGCGGCGGCGTTTCTTCGAGGTTGAGCGGCGGGCTGACAACGATTTCGCCTTCGCGAAGCACGCCAGGATGCGGCGCCCGATGGGGCGCCACACAGCGGGCTAACTCATGTAGACTGCTTAACGTTCTGGCTGCAGAATGAAAACGACATTAGGTCTCGCCATCATGGACAAGCGCCAAACGGTTGGACGAGTTTTCGTTGCGGTTTCCCTGGTTGTTTTCGGGGTGCAACATTTCCTGTATGGCGGCTTCGTCGCAGGACTGGTGCCCGCGTTCATGCCGGGGCGGCTGTTTTGGGCGTACTTTGTGGGCTTAGCGTTCTTTGCAGCCGCTGCCGGTATTCTCTACGAAGAAATGGCCCGGCCGGCGGCAACCATGCTGGGAGTGATGTTTTTTCTTTTCGTGGTGCTCCTGCACATTCCGAGGATCGTCACGAATTCGCGCGATGGAAATGAATGGACCAGCGGATTCGTGGCGCTGGCGATGTGTGGCGGCGCCTGGATTCTCGCCAGCGCTTCTCCCCTATATGAGCGCGAGATCGCTGATCCGTTCCTCAAGTTCGGGCGACACATTTTTGCCATGGCTTTTGTGGCGTTTGGGATTCAACATTTTGTTTACGCGCGTTTCGCATGGGGACTGGGCCCACCTTGGTATCTGGGGCGGCCCCTCTGGGCGTTTTTTTTTGGAGTAATTTTTGCCGCCGCAGGCGGAGCGATCATTTCTGGAGAAAAGACGCGAATGGCGGCTGACGTTCTGGCGGCGGTCCTTTTTGTATTTTTTCTGCTGCTTTACGTTCCTCGGATCATTGGGCAACTTCACAATCCGAACCTGTGGACCAGCGGATTCGAGGTGCTGGCTATGTTTGGGAGCGCTCTGGTCCTGATCGGCAATTTGCCAATAGAAAAGAACGAACGGGTCTAAAGACCCGCCACTACAAGAGCCGGACTTAAGCCCGTCTACAGAGACAGGTCCGGTTCATCACGACTTCCTAATGTGTTGCACGGTAGGCTGAAAGCTCAGAGTAGGTGTCGTCTCTGGCGGAGGGAGCGATCGCATGGGTATGTTCAATAAAGGTGGAGGCCGTGACGACGCGGCATTTGAAATGAGCAGAGACGGCCCGCTCATAAAGCTTGGGGCCATCGTCATCGGTGTGATCCTCGTGCTCGCGGTGCTGGGTGTTTTCCTTCTGCGGGTGACGCGCATCGAGGCGGGACACGTGGGCGTGGAGATCAACCTGGCGGGCAAGCAGCGCGGTGCATCGGAAATTCCGGTGCGCACGGGCTGGGTGGTGTATTCGACATTGAGCACGCAGATCATTGAATTCCCGACGTTCGTGCAGACGGTGAAATGGACCAAAGATACAAACGAAGGACATCCGGTAAATGAAGAGCTGGGGTTTAATTCGAAGGAAGGTATGGAAATCTTCGTGGACGTGTCGCTGTCGTATGCCATTGAAGCGGCGAAGGCGCCGGACTTCTACGTGAAGTATCGCCTCGCGGACATGGAGTCGTTCACGCACGGGATTCTGCGCGACGTGGCGCGCAACTCGCTGAACGAAGTGGCTTCGATGTACGTGGTGGAAGATATCTACGGCGAGAAAAAGGCGGAATTTCTGAGCAAGGTGCAGGCGAAAATCGAGCAGAAAATGTCGCCGCTGGGTGTGAGCGTGCAGCAGTTCGGTTTCATCGGGGCGCCGCGCCTACCGACGGTGATCGCGACGGCCATCACGGCAGAGGCCCAGGCGATCCAACAGGCGGAGCGGGCCCTGAATGAATTGGCGACGACGCAGGCGGAAGCGGCGAAGAAAATCGCGGAGGCGGAAGGCGATGCCAAGTCGCTGGTGACACGAGCACAGGGAGAAGCGGATGCCAAGCGCATCCGGCAGAACTCGCTGACGCCGCAGTTGCTGGAATTGCGCCGGACCGAAAACAATGGAGCACTCATCGACAAGAGGAACGGCCAGCTACCAACGGTGCAGACCGGGCAAGGTGGCGGGATGATCCTGCAACTGCCTAAGCCACAATAGGTTGCAAAACTTGCCACTACCGGGTGGGACCTTGCTGAAATGGGACGCAGCACAAGAGCAGGTCGCAGCAGTGCCGCGCCCCTACAAATTCGATGGTCAGCGATTTTCAGTTGTCAGTTCTCAGCTGTCAGTCAGAAAAGGATAATGCGTTATCGTTCGTTTGTCGTTGTTCTCCAAGGTGGCCCTGAGCAAACCTTCCATTGAAGGGCGCGGCGTAATTTACGGCGTGGCGAGCCAGGGCGCAGCGGGCTGCGCCCCTACAAAAACAAACGGTGCGGGGAGAATCGTCAGTTGCCGGCGGCGGAAGGCATTTCTGTAGGGGCGTAGTAGCCGTTGCGGGTGCGGGCGACGAGTTTGCCGCGGCCGCGCGGGGGAATGACTTCCACTTGGACGGCTCGGAAGGAGCCGTCGCGGCGGATGTTGGTGGGATAGTAGGCCAGAATGTACTGGTTGCGAATGTCGTGTGCAACCTGCTCGCAGATGTTGTGCACGTCATCGACGTTTTCCGGGAAGAAGGCCAGGCCGCCGGAGGCCGCCGAGATTTGCTCGAGGGCTTTGCGGGCGCGCTTGGCTTCCTTCTTATTTTCCTGGCCGAGGAGCCCGATGGTGTAGATCACCGTATCGGTCTTCTGGACTTCACGAATCATTCTCTCGAGGGAATTGCGGCTGGCGTTGTCCTCGCCGTCGGTGACGACGAGCAGGACCTTCTTGTCTTTGGAAGCTTTCTTGAGATGATCGAGAGAGCCGAGGATGGCGTCGCGCAGGGCGGTGCTGCCGCGGGAATCGATGCGTTCGAGGGCTTCCTTGAGCTCCGGGATGCTATTGGTGAAATCCTTGTCGAGATCGAGATAGAAGTCGTCGTTGAAATTGACGACGAAGGCCTCGTCGTTAGGGTTGCTGGCCTGGACGAGAGTGAGGGCGGCTTCATTGACGCGGGGACGCTTGTCGCGCATGCTGCCGCTATTGTCGATCACCAGCCCCATGCTGACGGGCACGTCCTCGCGCTTGAAAACGGAGAGTTTCTGTTCGACTTTGTCTTCGAAGACGCGAAAATTTTCCGACTTGAGGCCGTCCGCGAAGCGATGACGGTCATCGAGAACGGTCGTGTGCAAGACGACCAGGTTAACGTCAACCTTGATGCTCGAACCTTGTTTGCCGGCGTTGGAGTCCTGGCTGGGAGGAGGCGGTACGGAATTGGGGATGGGAATCTGGGCAAAGGCGGCGGAAGCGAAGACAGCAGCAGCGCAGACCAAGAGTGAGATATAGCGCAAGGGAGAAAAGAGACGCGGGAAGAGCTCAGTGGCTGGGGGCGTAATATCCGGTCTTGGAATAGACGCTGAGCGGCGGAAGTCCCTTGGGTGCGCGCAACTTGATCTTGAGCTTGCGCCAGCGCGCGTCGTGAGCCTTGTTGCTTGGTCGATAGCCGAGGACATATTGGTTTCGCAGCTCCATGCCGATTTTTGAGGCAATATCCGGCAACTCATCCAGCTTCTCCACGGCGAACACGCGGCCTCCGGTCATCTCGGTTACTTCACTGAGCAGCGACGGACCGCTCAGTTCCTCCGGGGACCGGTTGCGATAACCAAGCGGGTCAAAGATGCCGATGGCGTAGAGCTGGGTGTCGGCTTCCTTCACCAAGCGCTTGATATCGCTTTCGTTGTACCTACTATGATTATCGCCTCCATCCGATAGAATGAGCAAGGCACGTTTGGCGTTGTGTGCACCCCTCATCTGGCTGAGCCCGAGATAGATGGCGTCGAGCAGCGCGGTGCGGCCCTTGGGCGCCGTGAGCATCATGCGGCTCTGCAGATCTTCCACGCTGTTGGTGAAGGAACTGGTCAATTCCGCGCGCTCGTTGAAGCTGACGAGGAAGAATTCATCCTGGGGATTGGCGGTCTTGAAGAATTGGACGGCGGCTTCGCGGGCCTTGGCCACTTTGTTGGCCATGCTGCCGCTGAAATCAAAGATCACCCCGATGGAGATGGGGACATCCTCGGCGGAGAAAGTGACCACTTCCTGCTCGATGCTGTCTTCATAGACTCGGAAATTGTCAGGTTCGAGGCCGGTGACCAAGCGATTGTAGGGGTCCGTGACCGTGACGTTGATGAGCGCGAGGTCCACATCAAAGTGAAGCAACCCTCCGGGCTTAAACGGCGTGCCCGGGGTATCTTTCCGCACGTCGTCTTTCTTGATTTCCTTGACTTCCTCGCGCTTGCCTTCGTCCTTGGACTTGTTTTCGTTGGAGTCGGATTGAGCCGCGGCAGGGAGTGCCGCGTAGAACATGGACAGGCAAACGACCAGCAAGAAGCGGAATAAGAAAGACAGGACGCGAAAACCCAGTAAATCGCGTTTCACGGCACCCTCTCCATCCCGGCCTGCAGGGATGGCCGTGCGGTTCAGACTAACTGAAATTCTACCACTCGGATTCTCGAACACAAGGGCAAATGCTTGCTGTTCAGTATTGCACAGCTCGATAGGCCGGCCGCGTTGAGGGGCGTGTGGTAGCATCGCCGCGCGGAATCTCCCGGCTAGAGTTAGACCGAGCCGGAAGGTCTCGTATTCCCGGCAAATGGAGAACGAGAGGAGACGAGCTTGGCCAAAGTGGTGGTGGTCATTCCTGCTAGATATGGTTCGACCCGCTTGCCGGGGAAACCATTGGTTTTGCTGGCGGGAAAACCTATGATCCAGCGGGTCTATGAGCGCGCCAAACTAGCACAGCGAGCGGACCGGGTGATTGTGGCGACGGACGACCAGCGCATCGTGAAAGCCGTAGAGGGATTCGGCGGCGAGGCGAGGATGACGCGGACCGAGCACCGTACCGGTACGGAACGCGTCGCGGAAGTGGCCGCGCGCGAACAGGGAGATGTATTCGTGAACGTACAGGGAGACGAGCCGCTCCTGGATCCACATGCGATAGATGTGGCGGTCCATTCCCTGCTGGAGGAGCCGCAGGCTTCGATCAGCACGGTGGCGACGCCGATCAAGACGCCCGGGGACATCATGGACCCGAATGTGGTGAAGGCGGTGTTGGACTTTGACGGGAACGCGATTTATTTCTCGCGCGCGCCGATTCCCTGGGTGCGGGACACCGCAAGCAAAATCCAGGTGCGGCATCTGAAACATCTTGGGCTATACGTTTTTCAACGCGAAGCCTTGCTGGAGTATCCGACCCTGCCGCAGGGAGAGCTCGAAAGAATCGAACAGCTCGAGCAACTGCGCTGGATGGAAAACGGATGGAAGATCCGCGTGGCGGAAGTGGAACATGACGCGGTGAGCGTGGACGTACCGGAAGACTTAGAGAGGGTGGAAAAGCTCCTACAGAAATAAATCCGCCCGGCCAGATGTGGCCGGGCGGACCGTTGCAATTCGTCTCAATTCCTCAAGGTTGTCGCGCGATCGAACCCGCGAGGACGCGGTTGTTATCCACACCAACTAGAAAAACGGTGCTCGAATCCACAGCGTAGGCCGTGAAATTAAAGGTCTGTGGCGATGGGAACGTCGTTGTCAGTGTCAAAGTGTTTGGGCCCGTGCCCGGTGAAGTGATGTCTAGCGGGCCACTAGATTGAATATCGAATAACTGCTGCTGATGCGCCGGGCTGAACTCAGTAAAGTCCATGATGCCAGTGGCGTTGTTGCCGGAGGCGGAGGTCAGCTTCAACTGGCCGACGAAATCGTTCGAGTCTACGTTGGAGCCATTCTGAGTCACTCCGCTCAATACAAAGGCGAAGTCCCCCGCAAGCGAGGCAGGCGTGATTGGACCGCCGGTCTGGGCGAGGAGTGTGCCGTCGCTTGTGATCCCGGTGTCAATCTCCTGGAAAACGGCCTCCGTCGGCGAGATCAAGTAAAAAATGAAGGTAAACGTTCCCACCCTCGTATCCGTCCACGTTGCCATGCCCCCTCCAAGTCCGTTGGCATCGAGAGTATAAGTGCCGGCGACCGTGCCGCCTTGCGAGGGAAGGAGTGTTACAGTTCCATTGTTGTTCTCATCGAGAAAAATCTCGGAAAGATTGCCAACGCCATCGGCAGTGAAGCGGCCCGCCGTGGCAATGGGCCCACTCGAGCTACTGCCCCCAAGCAGGAACGCAAGGCCGCTGTTCAGCGAGGCGGCAGTAAATGCAATACTTTGCTGCGCAAACGCCTCCCCGGAGAACACCTCGGGAAAATCGGTGCCGACTAGTTTCAAGCGCGTCGCATCCACGACGTAGAAGGCAAAATTATGCCCGGCAATGTTGGCAACACCACGGCCAGACTTGCCGAACGTGTGGTCGAATTGATACAAGGCTCCGGCCGGGAAGAGTTGCTGGCCGGAGGGCGTGCCGGCTTCATTGGAGTCGTACAGGCCCAAACTGATGCTGCCTGCGCCATCAGCGTCGAAGCGGCCAATGATGGATTCGGGATTCGCGGCGCTGCTGGCGCCGAAAACATCAAAGACGTAGCCATTGGCGATCGCCGGATTGGAAAACGCTGCCGGGTTTTGTCTCTGAAGCGAACCGCCGGCTGTTGCGTTGCCATCGGTCTGCGCAACAAAGCCTTGGGTTGGGGAAGTTAGTGTAAGGCTGTAGGTCGTTGTGCCAGTGCTGTTCGTCAGGTTAAGCGTTCCGCGGCCATCGGCAGAGATGGAATACGTGCTACTGGTGAATGGTAGCGTGAAAACTCCCGTGCACACGTTAACGTCTTCAACACCGTCGGTTATGTGGCCGCTCCCGTCCGCGGTGAAGCTGCCGGCTCGCGCGAAGAAGCTTCCCTGCCCGGCGCAGAGCTCCGTGCCACTCATCGAAAAGGCGTATTGGCCATTCAAGCTGGAATTGGAGAAATTTCCCGTTGGCGGCGGAGGCGGAGGCCCGACAACAGTATTTCCGCCATTGCTGCAACCGGCGCTGAGGAAAGCGAACAGTGCCGCAGCGAACGAGAGCAGTCGCTTAACTGCGCGGTTCATCGCGGACCTGCTTGGCTGGCGAGCTGGGCGCGCTGCGCAGGAGACAGTGTGCGAGCGCCAGCAAAGGAGAGCGGCGCGCCCTTCGCGGTACGAAGCGCGAGGGACTGCCCGCCCTTTTGGATCAGACGCACGAGAAAGATCGTGCCCTGGCGTGTGGCTGAACTAGCACCCACAACTCTGACCGAATCACCTTTTGCCAAAGAAAAGTGATTGGCGTCAAGGTAAGAGCCCGTCCCAAGATGAATGTCCATGGTGCCGCTCGCGGTCTGCAACTGGACGTGCGTGCCGATGGGCGGCGTCGCGGCTTCCGCGGTGTAGCTCAAGACGGTGCCTTCGACCATAGTCTCTTGCGTTGCGTCATACGCAAGGCTCCGCATCGAGGCTGCCCGCGGCCGGTCAGCCAATTTTTGCGCCCAAACCGAAGTGCCAAGAACCAGCAGAAGCGCGAATAGGACCACTGAAATTCTGACGAGCGTTGTTTTCTGCATCTCACACCCCCGGATTGGACTCCACTGCGCGGGCTCTGCCGTTTCGCAGCCTGTGACGAGCCAGCGGTCTTCAAGTCACTCCCGACTGTAAGAACCCATTCGTGCCGGAAAAGTTGCACCGGTTTTTCGGGCCGTGCGCAGCACTTCCATTCAGAAGATGGTTGCGTCCCCAGAAAATGTTACCTGGAAAACGTGGACATGCGCTCATGTTGAATGGGGATGCACGCCTCATCGCGACGATGAAAAGTGCCAAGAAGCTTGCGAGAAGGCCCGATCGAAAAAGACTTCGGAGCCAGAGCCTCAAGAATTCCAGAAAAAAATCCGTTTTGCACGAGTGGCGAGTTTGATTTGACAGAATTGCGAGTTCCTACGATAATTATGTGTACGTCACTCCTGTGGAGGGCAAACAAGCCCGGCGTAGGAACGCGGGCTATCAAGGATGGCGCCAAAATATATTTTTGTAACCGGCGGTGTGGTTTCCTCACTTGGAAAGGGCGTAGCTGCCTCCTCTATCGGTTGTCTCCTCGAAAGTCGCGGTTTCAAAGTCACTCTGCAGAAATGTGATCCGTACCTGAACGTCGATCCGGGCACCATGAGCCCCTTTCAGCACGGTGAAGTGTTTGTGACCGAAGACGGCGCGGAGACGGACCTCGATCTGGGGCACTACGAGAGATTCACGCACGCCAAGCTTTCCCGCGACAATAACTGGACGACCGGGCGCATCTACGAAACCATCCTAACAAAG
Organism: Acidobacteriota bacterium; assembly: GCA_003224525.1. Classification (GTDB taxonomy): domain Bacteria; phylum Acidobacteriota; class Terriglobia; order Acidiferrales; family UBA7541; genus Acidiferrum. The sequence goes on from QHZB01000182.1 coordinate 48,769, forward strand.
GAGCGGCGCGGAGATTATCTCGGAAAAACGGTGCAGGTGATTCCGCACGTGACCGACGAGATCAAGGCGACGATTAGGAAAGTCTCTGACGGCGTCGATGTCGTGATTGTCGAGATTGGCGGGACGGTCGGGGACATCGAATCGCTTCCCTTCCTCGAAGCGATCCGCCAAATGCGACTCGAGCTAGGCGCGGAGAATACCCTCTTTGTGCACGTCACGCTGGTGCCGTTCATCGCCGCGGCGGGCGAACTGAAAACGAAGCCCACGCAGCACAGCGTGAAAGAGATGCTGAGCATCGGGATTCAGCCGGACATTCTTCTTTGCCGCAGCGATCACCACATTCCGGCTGAACTGAAAAGGAAAATTGCGCTGTTCTGTAACGTGGCGGAAGCCTGCGTCATTTCAATGGAAGACGTAGACACGATTTACGCAGTGCCCGCCGAGCTCAGCAAAGAAGGCCTGGACGAGCAAATCCTGCGGCTGCTGAAACTGGAAGCAAGACCTTCGGACATGAAGCCGTGGATCGACCTGGTGCAGCGGATGCATCATCCGGCCGGCGAAGCAAGGATTGCGGTGGTCGGCAAGTACGTGCAGCTCGAAGATGCTTACAAAAGTTTGCGCGAAGCCCTGCTCCACGGCGGACTGGCGCACAACCACAAGACCGTCCTCGAATGGATCGAAGCGGAAGAGATCGATTCGGCGGAGACGGCTACCGCCCGGCTGCATGGATACGACGGCATCCTGGTTCCCGGCGGCTTCGGGAAGCGCGGCATTCAGGGAATGATTCATACAATTCAGTACGCGCGCGAACACAAAGTGCCGTTCTTTGGGATTTGCCTGGGAATGCAGTGCGCGACAATTGAATACGCGCGCGACGTAACCGGGATGAAACAGGCGGACAGCACGGAATTTGACCCCCAGACGCCGCATCGCGTGATTTACAAGTTACGCGAATTGCTGGGCGTGGATGAAATGGGCGG
>QHZB01000070.1 GCA_003224525.1 Acidobacteriota bacterium
CATACCACGATCCACAAATCTGTTTGAGGAACAGCGTCCCGTGTTTCGCGGGCAGCGGACGGTGCATCTTAATCTTGATGTTGCCAACCTTGGAGATCGCCACATGGTGGCCTTGCACCTGGAATGCTGTGGGCGTGAATACCAGACTGCTAAAACGGTTGCGCCCTTTGAATCTCGGGAACCCGGGTGACTCGTTTTTCTTGACGCGACGAAAGAAGTTCTGAAATGAGCGATTGAGACGAATCAGTACCGCCTGCAACGTATGCGCGTGAACACTCTTGAACTCCGGGCGCACTTCCTTGATGGAGGGGAGCTGAGCTTGCTGCTCTAACCAAGTAACACCCTTCCCTGTCGTCTTATACGACTCAATCCGTTCCTGCAAAGCGGCATTGTACAACTCCCGGCACAGGTCTACCTGCGCCGCTAGAGTCTCCCGCTGCTTGCGGTTAGGATAGAGCCGATACTTAAATGTTCTTTGCATTCTTTTTTAACCACGCATCAACGGCTGCTCGGATGCACCACCCCACAGATAGATGACGCTCCTTAGCAAACTTTCTAAGCCTTGGAGTTGCTCAGCTCTTAGCCGGATGCCTAAAATCAGCATTCTCATGTATGATGCTATACTACACAACGATACAGGTGTCAACAGCAAAGTGCCACTCGCTTACCTCCCCCCTGAAGGAGGAGGATTGCGTTCGGGCGCGGTTCATCACGATCCCTGCGCGGACCCTGCAGCCGGAGCAGCCGCTGACCGTTGTCCGGCGGAGGCGCTCTTTGGCGCTCCCGTGAAACCCGCGGCTGCTCCGATGCCAAGCATCTCTTCCCAGTGTGGCCAGGGGTTCGAAGCCTTGCCGTGGAGCGCGCGGTCGATCACCAGACGCGCCATTTTTTCCACCACGTGCTCGAAATAGAATTCCGTGATGCGATCGCGTTCGAAATCCGGCGCGGGATTCAGGAAGTCGATGGCGTAGGGCACGCCGTCTTTGACGGCAAACTCGATGGTGTTCATTTCGTAGCCCAGCGCCTGGTTGATGGTCTGCGCATCTTTCACGACACGTGCGTCGAGTTCCGGCGTCAGGTATTGGTGGTCGACCAGATATTTGCGCTCCTTGGGATCATAGTGAACGGGGACAATGTCCGTCTTGCCGAAAGTGAAACAGCGCACGTACTGAGTGAAATCGATGAATTCCTGGAGGGTCATGCAGTACGGCGAAGTCTTGTCGTACGCCGCGAGGAGTTCCTCTTTGTTGTTCACTTTGTAGACGTGCTTCCAGCCACCACCCGAAAAAGGCTTCAAGATGGCAGGCCGTCCGACATAATCGAGCAGCCCGTCCCAGTCCACGGGATATTCGAGGTTGTGGAGCGATTCGCCCGTGATATCCACGTCGCTGGGATAACCCTTCTGCGGAAGGAGTATGGTCTTGGGGATGGCGATGCCCAGCTTGGCGGCCACGGAATAGTTGAAATACTTGTCGTCGGCGGTCCACCAGAATGGATTGTTGATGACGTACGTTCCTTGAAGAACGGCGTGCTTCAGGTAACCGCGGTAATACTCGACTTCATGCGAGATGCGATCGACGATGACGCTGTATCGTGCGGGCTCGCCCATTCGCGTGCCGCCCAGCTTCACAAATTCCGCGGTCACTCCATCCCTCGCGCCGAGCTTCTTGACGCGCTCGATAAAAGCCGGAGGAAAGCTGTATTCCCGCCCGCAGAGAAGGCCCACTGTTTTCATTTTCGTGCTCCTGTCAGGGTCTTGTGGAACTGCTTCGCTTGCGATCGCCGTCAATTCACAGCGCGTGCTGAGGAAGTGCGCGGCTCGGTGGCACGTCCGCGCGTTTCGGCAACCAGGTGCCGGACCACCGCTTTCAGGTCGCCCGTCTCCTGGTGCACGCGCAACTGTCGGTCCGCGCTGGTGCCTTCGTTCATGATGGTGTGAACGTACTCGACCGCGCTGCGGCTGCCGAGGTCATCAACGACGTCATCCACCAATTCCAGCAATTCCGGAACCAGCAGGCGCATGGGCACTTCGGTTTCCTTACCAAAGTCGATCAGCTTTCCTTCAATTCCATATCGCGCCGCGCGCCACTTGTTCTCTTCGATGAGCGCGCGCCCGTACAGCCGCCAGGTCATGTTGCGCTGGTTGAGGCGGTGCAGCTTCACGATGATTGCCTGCGTGAGCGCGGCGATGGCCACGGCCTCCTCGACTCTCGTCGAGACGTCAAACATGCGGAATTCCAATGTGCCGAACATAGGGTGCGGGCGCACGTCCCACCAGATCTTTTTGCCGTTGTCGATACAATTCAGCTTCACAAGAAGATTCACGAAATTTTCGTACGCGCTCCACGATTCGAATTGCTCCGGGACGCCGGTCCGCGGGAACCTGCGAAACACCGTCGTGCGGAAGGACTTCAATCCCGTGTTCCTTCCCATCCAGAACGGCGAACTGGTAGAAAGCGCCAGCAAATGCGGCAGGAAGTAGCGCACCCCGTTCATCATGTCGATGGTCGTCTGCTTGTCCGGCATGGCCACGTGAACGTGCATGCCGAAGATGAGCAGCGAGCGCGCTAGTTGGCCCATCTCTTCGACGATGTGCTGATAGCGTTCCCCGGGAGAGATGACCTGGTCGATCCAGCTCGAAAACGGGTGCGTGCCTGCCGCGGCAACCTGGAGTCCTGCGCGTTCCGCCGCGGCGACGAGCTCGCCACGTGTGCGATGCATTTCGATGCGCAGCTCGCTGACGTTTTCGCAGATGCGCGTGCCGGTTTCGACGATGGACTGGTGCAACTCATGCTTGACCTGCTCCGCGATGTCCGGGGAAGCCGCGGAGACGAGCTGGCTGACGTGCGAACGCAATTCGCACGTCGCGGGATCAATGATCTGGAATTCTTCTTCGACGCCGATGGTGAAGCGGTGAGCCATGGAGTGGCCCTCCGGGTCGCTTGGTCTTGCTGGGGACTTTGAGCCTCGTATCATACCGCGGCGTGGCGAAAATTACATCCATGCGGCGTACCTGAAAGCACGCAGTTAGTTTCAAACAAAAAAGGACAGACAGGAACGTCTGTCCCACCGAAGTCATATTGGGCAGGGTCTTTCCTTACTTCACCGCTTGGCCTGAAAACTCTTGGGTTCTATGCCGCTCCCATAGCCCTGCGTTGCTGGAAGCATTCGCGGCAGAAGACCGGCCGCCCCTGCGTTGGCCGGAAGGGAACCGTCGTTTCCTTCCCGCATTGCGAGCAGTTCGTCTTCGTTTCCGAGCGCATCGGCGAGGCGTGTCCGCCCCCTCCTCCTCCGCCTCCCTCGGCCCGCTTTGCTTTGCAGTTCTTGCAGCGCTTCGGTTCGTTCTTGAAGCCCTTGTCGGCAAAGAACATCTGCTCGCCGGCCGTGAAGACGAACTCGGCACTACACTCGGAACACTTCAGCACTCTGTCGTGATATTCCATGAGCCGCTCTCCCCTGGTCCCGTGCCGGGCAGAAGATTGGGCGGACTTTGTACCTGAGAGCCGAAATGCTTGAGGAAACCTGTATCCGGGGACGCCGGGCGCGGATCCCTTGGGCTTACGGGCACGAAGCTGAAACACGATCCCAAAACTTCCCTGCCTTACGGGGGCCTGATTCTCGGAAGTGCGGCGCCGAGCCGCGAGGAAAACGGAAGGGCGACTCCGACCGGGTCGGAGCCGCCCCCCTCAATTAATCCGCTTCCCGCCGCTGCTTCTTGCGCAGTCGCTTCCGCGAAAGCGCTTCCTTTGCCCGGCGCTTCTCGCCGGGTTTCATGTAGAAGCTATGCTTCTTGATTTCCTTGATGATGTCTTCCTGCTGCACCTTGCGCTTGAAACGCCGCAGGGCATTTTCCAGGGATTCACTTTCTTGGATGATGACTTCAGCCACTTTTTTAATTCACCCCCAATCCGGTTCGGATTGGTATCTTGCGGCGCCTCTCGCCGGCCAACCTGCGGCCGGCTGTGTACTGCTGCGGGCGCCGCCCCTGGTAGTGATTATCGCATGTATTGTCTGCTTCGCAGGTGCACCCAGAAAGGTAGCTGGCATCTTCTAATCAATTCCCGCCATACAAGTCAAGGAATCTTTGCATTTTCTAACCGCCTGGCGTGGTACTGAACCTATCTCATAACCATTCTGGCACTCTCTTAACGCAAGAATAAACAATAGGCATTTCCATGAACTTGGACCGGAATGCTCCTCCACCAGCCCTCTTCGCTCACCCGTCCTCCTCACGGGCTTCGAACCGGCCGCGCTTGTCTTTTTCCCCACAACTCTTGTTAGAATGGGCCGCTTCTCGATCCGCGCCGCAGGGGCAGCCAATGTCCGATATGCGGGATGCCATTGTAGTTCTCCTTGCCGGGGGCCAGGGCGAACGCCTCTGGCCGCTCACTCGCGACCGCGCCAAGCCTGCTGTGCCTTTCGGCGCGCTCTACCGCATCATCGACATCACCCTCTCGAACTGCATCAATTCGAATCTCCGCCGCGTTTTCATCCTCACCCAGTACAAGGCCCTCAGCTTGAACCGCCACATCCGCGCCGGATGGTCGCCCCTCGCCGGCCTCGGCGATTACATCGAGGTCCTCCCGCCGCAGATGCGCGTCTCGCAGCAGTGGTATCAGGGCACCGCCGACGCCGTCTACCAGAACATCTACTCCATCGGCAGCGAGCGCTCCAAATTCGTCTTCATCCTCTCCGGCGATCACATCTACAAGATGAACTACAGCCGCATGCTCAAGCAGCACGGCGACTCCGGCGCGGAGGTCACCGTCGCGACCATCGAAATACCCGCCCCCCAGGCCGCGAAGCAGTTCGGCGTGATTGAGACCGACAAGGATTGGCGAATCATCGGCTTCGAGGAAAAGCCGGCCGTCCCGAAGGAGTCGCCGCACCACGCGGGCCACTGCAATGCCTCGATGGGAATTTACATCTTCAATACGCACCTGCTGATTCCCATCCTTCTCGCGGACTCCGAGGATCCCAAGTCCAGCCACGACTTCGGCAAGGACATTCTTCCGCGCATCATTTCGAAGCACCACGTCTTTGCCTACAACTTCGTTGATGAAAACGCCAAGGACGCCCTCTACTGGCGCGACGTCGGCACCCTCGACGCCTACTACGAAGCCAACATGGACCTCGTCAGCGTCTCTCCGGTCTTCAATCTTTATGACGAGCACTGGCCGCTCCGTACCTGGCAACACCAGTATCCGCCGGCCAAGTTTGTCTTTGCCGATCCCGAGCGCATGGGCGTCGCTCTCGATTCCATCGTCGCCGGAGGGTCGGTCATCTCCGGCGGCCGCGTTCAAAAATCCGTCATTGGCAACAACGTCCGCGTCAACAGTTACTGCGATGTCTTGGATTCCATCATTTACAACCACGTGAACGTCGGCCGCCACTCGCGCATCCGCCGCGCCATCATCGACCGCCACGTCAGCCTTCCCGAGCGCACCGAGATCGGCTACGACCTCGAAGCCGACAAGCGCCGCTTCCACGTCACCGATTCCGGTATCGTCATCGTCGTCCGCCAGGAGTCCCTGATCGAAGAACCCGAATCGGCCTAGAGCGGGCTGTCCCGCCATTCTTCTCGACAATTGATTCATTTCTTTAGGCCTCTGTGACTCCGTGGCATTCTTCTGTAAAATCATCGATTCGCATCTACTCAGGAGAACAGACAACCATGTCCACTAAGATCGCCAGTGTCCACGCCCGCCAGGTCATCGATTCCCGCGGCAATCCCACCGTCGAAGCCGACGTCCTCCTCGATGGCGGAGCGCTTGGCCGCGCCGCCGTCCCTTCCGGCGCTTCCACCGGCGAGCACGAAGCCCTCGAGCTCCGCGACGGTGACAAATCGAAATATCTCGGCAAGGGCGTGCTCAAGGCCGTCGCCAACGCCAATACCGAAATCGCCAAATCCGTCACCGGTCTTGACGCCGCCGACCAACGCGCCCTCGACCACAAAATGATTTCCCTCGACGGCACGCCCACGAAGTCCCGCCTCGGGGCCAACGCCGTCCTCGCCGTCTCGATGGCCGCCGCCCGCGCCGCCGCCATTGCTCTCAAGCAGCCGCTCTACAAATATCTTTCGCGCTATTCCACGGACCCGTCCGCGAATCTCCTCCCCTGCCCGATGATGAACATTCTCAACGGCGGCGCGCACGCCGATAGTTCGGTGGACTTTCAGGAATTCATGGTTATGCCCGTGGGCGCGCCCAGCTTTTCGGAAGCCCTGCGCTGGGGAGTGGAAGTCTTCCATGCGCTGAAAACCGCGCTGAAGAAGCACGGCTATTCGACGGCCGTCGGCGACGAAGGTGGCTTCGCGCCGAGCTGCAAATCGAACGAAGAAGCCATTCAAATCGTTCTCGAAGCCATTGCCGCTGCCGGTTACAAACCAGGCGAGCAAGTGAGCATCGCGCTCGATCCCGCCTCCAGCGAGTTCTATGACAAGGCCAGCGGCAATTACGTTTTCAAGAAATCGGACAAATCCACGCACACTTCTGCGCAAATGGCCGCGTATTGGACTAGCTGGGTGGAGAAATATCCCATCGCTTCCATCGAAGACGGCATGGCGGAAGACGATTGGGCGGGCTGGAAGTCCCTGACGCAGAGCATCGGCAGTAAATCATCCAAAAAGAAAATCCAGCTGGTTGGCGACGACCTCTTCGTCACCAACACCGCCCGTCTTTCCCGCGGCATCAAGGAAGGCATCGCCAACGCCATTCTCATCAAGCTGAACCAGATTGGCAGCGTCACGGAAACCATCGACGCCATCGAGCTGGCCCGCAAAGCCGGCTACAACTCCATCATTTCCCACCGCTCCGGAGAAACCGAGGACACCTTCATCGCTTATCTCGCCGTCGCGACCGCCGCCGGGCAGATCAAGACCGGCTCCGCCAGCCGCACCGACCGCATCGCCAAGTACAACCAGCTTCTTCGCATTGAAGAGGAACTCGGCTCCGCGGCCCGCTTCAACGGCAAAGCCGCCCTCAGCTAGTGAGGGCTCGCTCAAGAATTTCTGGGAGTCGAGATCATAATTCCAGGATCGCGCGCAGTCCGTCTTCTACGGCCCTCAGCTGTTGCGCGCTGATACTCTCAATTCTCCGGAGGAAGCGTTCTTTTGTCACCGCGCGAATCTGGTCGACGACAGCGACCGCGGTCCGGCCTTCACAGGTCAGCGGCACCAAAAGCGGAGGACTGCCGGCGGGAGAGCTTGAGAGAGGGATTACCACCACGGTCCGGCGATGCTGGTTCACGATGTTCGTCGTCAGCACCAGGCAGGGCCGGGTCTTATGAATTTCGGCGCCGAGTGTGGGATCGAGTCTTACCCACCAAACTTCGCCGCGGCGCGGAAGCGCTCCACGGTTCGGCGGCTTCCTCGGTGATGGCGTCGAACTCTTTTTCAATGGCTCGAACCTCCGGATCGTTGTTTGCGATTCGGCACGCCTCCACCAAATGCCGGTCGCGCGCGGAGAGTTTTTCTTTGAGCGCGTTAGCCAGATATTTGGAACGTTCGCGCGCTGGAACCCTGCGCATAAATTGCTCGGCCAGATCTTCCGGCAGTGTGAAGGTCATTTTTCGTGTGGCCATACTCCCATACTACCATATAAGCCATCCGCGCTTCCCCAGCGCGAGCCACGACCGCCGCCGAGACCGTGGCGTCCAACGTGAACCTTCTTTTCCGCTCCGCCGGGCTCCTCATTCGTGGTTTCTAACGGTCATTTCAATTCGCGATTCGGAGCAATCTGAGTCCGGCAACGGATTAAACTGCAGTTGCCGGTATGAAGCAATCCGCAAAACCAACTTCTCGAGCGAACCCGTTGCGCTTCCGTACCGCGGTTCTTGCCGATGTCGAGGCCCTCGCCCGTTTGATCAACTCTGCTTTCCGCGTCGAGCAACCCTTCATCGAGGGCGACCGCATTAATCCCGACGGCGTTCACGCCTACTTGGGAAAAGGGAAATTCTTGTTGGCGGAGGATGCCGCGGGCCTCACAGGATGCGTCTACGTCGAGCTTCGCGGCGATCGCGGCTACCTCGGCCTACTTGGGGTGGACCCGCAGCGCCAGCGTAGCGGCTTGGGCCGCAAATTAATGGATGCCGCCGAGAAATTTTTCCGCGAGGCCGGCTGCGTTGTGGTCGACCTTCGCGTCGTCAGTGCGCGCACGCCTCTTCCTTCTTTTTATCGCCACCTCGGCTACCTCGAAACCGGCACCGCTCCCTTTTCTCCCGATGTTCCTGCTAAAGTTCCCTGCCATTACATCCTCATGTCCAAAATCCTCGCCTGAAGATGTTGCAAGGCAGAGTGTTATGGTTAACTTGGATTCCTTCATTTCCAATCTTTCCGTCTTCAGGCAGAATACCCCTTCGTTCTGGGGGAAAAATGAATCGCACTACCGCAATTGCATCCATTCTCTTTGTGGGCATCTCGCTTGCTCCAGTCGGCAGCCACGTCGCCGCCGACGAGCAACCTCTCTTCGGCTATTCCGCCGAATCTTCCCGCACCGAGCGCCACTGGGAAGAAAAACTTCGCGCCATACCCAGCACGGACAATCTCCGCACTTACATGCAAAAGCTCTCGGCGCACCCGCACCACGTCGGCTCACCCGCTGACAAGGACAACGCCGAATGGATCGCCGCAAAATTCAAGGAGTTCGGTCTCGATACGCACATCGAACAGTTTGACGTTCTTTTTCCCACGCCCAAAGAACGCGTCGTTGAGCTTGTCGAAGGCGGCCCGAAGTTCGTTGCCAAGCTCCAGGAACCGGCGCTTCCGCAGGACCCCACCTCGAACCAGCAATCCGAACAGCTGCCCACTTATAACGCTTACTCGATCGATGGCGACGTGACCGCTCCTCTCGTCTACGTCAACTACGGAATCCCCGAGGACTACGAGCAGCTCGAGCGCTTGGGTATTTCCGTGCAAGGGAAGATCGTCATCGCGCGCTACTACCACTCCTGGCGCGGCATCAAGCCCAAGGTTGCAGCCGAACACGGCGCCATTGGCTGCCTGATTTACTCCGACCCCCATGAGGACGGATTTGTCCAGGGCTTGACATTCCCTGCCGGGGCCTATCGCCCGCCGGATGGAGTGCAGCGCGGCAGCGTCGCGGACATGCCCTTCTATCCTGGTGATCCCCTCACGCCGGGTGTTGGAGCCAGGAAAGACGCCAAGCGGCTGAAACTGGAAGAAGCTCCCACGATCACCAAGATTCCTGTGTTGCCGATATCCCATGCCGACGCGCAGCCGCTGCTTGCCGCGCTAACCGGCCGAGTGGCTCCGGAAGGATGGCGCGGCGGCCTCGGCATCACCTATCACGTCGGCCCCGGCCCCGCGAAAGTTCACCTCAAAGTGAAATCCAACTGGGATATCAAGCCACTCTACGACGTCATCGGGAAAATTCCTGGATCCACTTTCCCCGATGAGTGGGTGATTCGCGGCAACCATCACGACGGGTGGGTGAACGGCGCGGAGGATCCCATCTCAGGACAGGTGGCCATCCTGGAAGAAGCGCGCTCTCTCGGCGAGCTGGTCAAGTCCGGCTGGAAGCCCAAGCGCACCATCATTTATTGTGCGTGGGACGGAGAAGAGCCGGGACTCCTGGGCTCGACCGAATGGGCCGAGCAGCACTATGACGAATTGCGCGCGCACGGCGTCGCGTACATCAATTCCGACGGCAATGGCCGCGGTTATCTCGGCGTCGAAGGTTCGCACACGCTCGAAAAATTCAGTAACGATATCGCGCGCGAAATATCCGACCCGGAAACAAAGCTCACGGCGTGGAAGCGCCAGCAACTGCGGGAAATTTCCAATGCCAAGACACCGGAGCAGCGCGAAGAAATTCGCAAGCGCGCCGATTTGAGAATCCCTGCTCTCGGTTCCGGTTCAGATTACACCGCATTCCTGCAGCATGATGGCGTCGCAGCGCTCAACATCGGCTTCGGAGGCGAAGACCAGGGCGGCATCTACCATTCCATCTACGACGATTTCTACTGGTTCACGCATTTCAGCGACACGGACTTCGTATATGGCCGCGCTTTGGCGCAGACCGGCGGCACGGCCATGATGCGCCTCGCGGATGCGGATTTGCTTCCTTTCGAGTTCGGCGATTTTGCGGACACCGTGCAGACCTATTTGAAGGAGCTGAAAACTCTTTCACAAAAAATGCAGGATGACATTCGTGAACGCAACAAGGAAATCGAAGAAGGCGTTTTCAAGGCCACCGATGATCCGAAACGGCCGCTGGTACCGCCCTCCACGGAAGCGGTCCCGCCGCACTTGAATTTCGCGCCCTTCGAGAACGCCGTGGATGTGCTCACTCGCAGCGCCGCTGAATACCGCAAGGCGCTGGACCAGGCAAATGCCAACGGTGGCGCCGCGCTGGCTTCCGCTTCGCTCGCCGAGGTCAACAAAATGCTCATCGAGAGCGAGCGTAAACTCACCACCGCCGAAGGGCTTTCCAACCGGCCGTGGTTCAAGCACCAACTTTATGCTCCAGGCTTTTACACCGGCTATGGGGTCAAGACGGTGCCCGCTGTCCGCGAAGCCATTGAGCTCAAAAAGTGGAAACTAGCCGACGAAGGAATCGTTGTCGTCGCGCGCGTGCTGCAGGATGAGGCTGCGCTCATCTCTTCCGCCGCTCAGAAACTCTCAGAAGTGAAATGAACCTTGCTCGAACGCGGATGGGCGCAGGGCCTAGCCGGCGCGAGTGCCGTTCGGAACGGGCCGCTCCGGAACAGAAAGAACCGGTGTGAGGGCGTCCGCGTGGCCGATATCAAATAGCATGCCTTCGGAAATTTCGCTGGCCATTTTGCGCGGCTCGAGATTCACCACGAAGAGCGCTTGGCGTCCCTCGATCTCGCGCGGATTTTCGCGCTCTTTCTTGATGCCGGCGAGAATCGTCCGTGAATGATCGCCAAAATTCACGGTCAGCTTCATGAGTTTGTCGGAACGCGGAACATCTTCCACACGCTCTATGGTGCCGACGTGAATATCCAGCGCATCGAGTGCTTCGACGCCAACGGTGGGTTTTACGGCTGCGGGAGTGAATTCAGCCATGGCTCACCGCTTGTAGTGCATCGCGTAGGCGGGCGTGGGAATCGCGGAATCGCAACGCTCATCGCGGATCGGCGCGCCCGGTGTGAGGGAAAGTGGAATCACGCCGGCCCAGACCGGCAGTGCGTAGTCCGGAGCATCGTCTTCGGGAGGCCCCACGCGAATTTTTGCGGAAACTTCCGTGAGCGGCAGGCGCAGAATGCTCGTGGCTTTCAATTCTTTTTCGTTGGGCTGGCGCGCATCATTCCAGCGGCCGGCAAGAATTTTTTCGGTGAAGGCATGCAACGCTTCGAGTTTTTCCTCCGCCGTGTCAACGAGAATGGCTTTGCCGAGCGCGACGACGGAGCGATAGTTCATGGAGTGATTGAAGACGGAACGGGCCAGAACGAATCCGTCAGTGAGAGTCACGGTGATGCAGACGGAAAGTCCTTCGCCAACATTTCGCAGCATGCGGCTGGCAGCGGAGCCGTGGAAATAGATCGCGTCGCCGACGCGCGCGTAGAGCGTGGGAATCACGAAGGGCTGGCCATCGACAGAAAAACCGACGTGGCAGACGAATCCTTCATCGAGAATCTTGTCGATGGCTGCACGGTCGTAGACGCCGCGATGCGATTCGCGCACGACGCGCGTGCGCTCGGTCGGCGGGGTGATTTCTTGCACGATTCACCTCATTGAGAAACGTGGCGCGGAGCCGACCGATTGGCGGTCGCTCATTTGATTTTTAGCCGGCGCCAAAGCGGCATGAGTGAGGAACAACTGCAGATATGCTATCACGCCCTGCGGAAACAGCGCGTGTTGCCTGCCGCCGGCTCGTCAAGGAAGTGCTCCCAATTTGGTTGCTGCGAGAGTCTCTAGCAAAAAGCAATTTTTGCACCGATTAAATGGTGCCAATAGGAACGCAGCAGGCTGCGCAAGGCTGCGCCCCTACAACGTCTGCGGAACGTATGAGAGACTAGCGGCTCGGAGAAAAAGGCCGGTCTACGGCTGCAAACAAAAATGAGCACACCAGTGATGCAGGGGACAGGGAACAAAGCATTCGACATCGCCTGGGTGAGGCAGCAGTTTCCTTCGCTGAAATTGCAGGTCAACGGGCAGCCAGCGGCGTTTTTGGATGGGCCTGCGGGGACGCAGGTGCCGAAGCAGGTGATGGACGCAGTGCAGAATTATTTCTTAACCACAAATGCGAATACCTACGGGGCATTTGCGACCAGTCGGCGAAACGACGCGATGATTACTTCGGGGCGGGCGGCGATGGCAGATTTTTTCAACTGCGATTCGAATGAGGTGGTCTTCGGCCAGAACATGACGACGATCACCTTCGCGCTGGCGCGAGCGATCGGGCGGGAATTGAAAGCCGGCGACGAGATTGTCGTGACCACCCTGGACCATGATGCCAACGTCGCGCCGTGGCGTGCGCTGGGAGAAAAAGGCGTGGTGATCCGGCAGGTGGATATTCGCGAAAGCGATTGCACGCTGGACCTGGATGATTTGAGGAGGAAGATTACGGCGAAGACAAAGCTCGTTGCCGTCGGGTATGCCTCCAACATTGTGGGGACGATCAATCCCGTCGCGGAGATTACAAAGCTGGCACACGCGGCTGGGGCGCTGATGTTCATTGACGCAGTGCACTTCGCGCCGCACGGGCTAGTCGACGTGAGGGCGCTGGATTGTGATTTTCTGGCATGCTCGCCGTACAAATTCTTCGGGCCGCACATGGGAACGCTGTACGGAAAGCGCGAGCACCTGGAGAGATTCAAGCCGTACAAGGTACGGCCGGCAACGGATGTTTCTCCCGAAAGCTGGGAGACGGGAACACAAGTGCAGGAATTGATCGCCGGAATTGCCGCGGCAGTAGATTATATTGCAGAACTGGGCCGGCACTGCGATTCGACGCCAAAGAACCGCCGCGAAGCGTTGCATGCTGCATACCGCGCGACGCATCTGTATGAAACCGGCCTGCTCACGCGGCTGGTCGCCGGATTGCAGGCGATTCCGGGGATATGCACCTTCGGCATCACTGAGCCAAAACGATTTGACGAGCGCTGCTCGACGCTGTCGTTCCGGCTGGGCGATCACAATCCAACGGAAATTGCGAAATTTCTTGGTGACCGCGGAATTTTCACCTGGGACGGGAATTTCTACGCGTTGAATCTTTCCGAGCGCCTGGGCGTAGAAAAACGCGGCGGTGTCTTGCGAGTCGGGCTGGTGCATTACAACACCGCCGAGGAAGCGGATCGGCTGCTCGCGGCGCTCCGTGAATTTGCTGCTCGGTAACAGATCTCTTGACCTCCTCTCAGGAAGAGCCAAATCACATTCGTGAATGAAGAGCTATGAGGAAACGACCGAAACGAATTGTGCTGACGGTGCTGGATGGATGGGGATTTCGCCCGGAGGGGAAGGGAAACGCGATCGCGCTGGCGCGCAAGCCCGCGTATGACCAATTGATCCAGAACTTTCCCAACACTTTAATTCATACGTCAGGGACGTTCGTCGGATTGCCCGAAGGGCAGATGGGCAACAGCGAAGTGGGGCACATGAACATGGGTGCGGGGCGCATCGTGCACATGGACATTACGCGGATCGACCTGCTAATCGCCAACAAGCAATTGCAGAACGTGCCGCTGTTTTGGCAAGCCATGGAGCGCGGCCGCGCGCGGCAATTGCATTTTGTGGGATTGCTGAGCGACGGCGGCGTGCATTCGCACATGCAACATTTGTTTGCGCTGTTGGAGATGGCCAAGCAGGAAAAAGTGGAAAAAGTGTTGGTCCACTGTTTTATGGACGGGCGCGACACACCGCCGAACGGCGGTCGGGATTACGTGCGCCAGTTGCAGCAGAAAATGCGTGAGCTGGGCGTCGGGGAGATGGCGACGCTCGTCGGGCGCTACTATGCGATGGACCGCGACAACCGCTGGGAGCGCGTGGAGCTGGCTTATCGCGCGCTGGTTCATGGCGAAGCGGAAACGCGGACGGATGATCCGATTGCGGCACTGCAGCGGAGTTATGAAGCAGGCGTGACGGATGAATTTATCAAGCCGATTGTAGTGACGAAGGAAAGCGGAGCGTCTGCCACGCCTGTGGGGCTGATCCACGACGATGACGCCGTGATCTTTTTCAACTTCCGGGCGGACCGCGCGCGGCAAATGACGTACGCGCTGGCGGCGCCGGACTTCGACAAGTTTGTTGATGCGAAGCGGCCGAAGAATCTGTTTTACGTGGCGATGACGCAGTACGACAAAAGCTGGCCTTGGCTGAAATACGTGATTGCGCCGGAAAAACTGGAACACATCCTGGCGCAGGTGTTTGCGGAGCTGCACTACAAGAATTTGCGCACGGCGGAGACGGAAAAGTACGCGCACGTAACCTATTTTTTCAATGGCGGCGTGGAGAAGCCGTTCGCCGGAGAAGAGCGGATTCTGGTGCCGTCGCCGAAGGTGGCGACGTACGATTTGAAGCCCGAAATGTCCGCGGCGGGAATTACGGACACGGTAGTGAAAGCGATCGAGAAGGGCGAGTTCGACGCCATCATCATGAATTACGCAAATGCGGACATGGTGGGGCATTCGGGGAAACTGGAGGCGGCGATCAGGGCGGTGGAAGCAGTGGACGCAGGACTGGCACGAATTTATCAGGCGCTGAAGCCGCACGGTGGCGTGTGGATTATCACCGCGGATCATGGGAATGCGGAGACGATGATCGATCCGGTGACCGGCGGCCCGCACACGTACCACACGACGAATCCGGTGCCGCTTATTCTGGTGAGTGATGATGACAAGTTGCGCTTGAAGCCGGGCGGATCGCTGCGGGACATCGCGCCGACAATGCTGAGCGCGCTGGGGCAGCCGCGGCCTGCGGATATGACAGGCACGGATTTGCGTATCATTTCATAGCCTGACCATGAGCCGTACAACACCTGCAGAAACAAAACTTGTGATTTGCGTTTGGCACCCGTTTACGGAGTGGCGCCCGAAGCCGGGGATGGCGGAGGCCATTCGAAAGCGGTGGCCGGAGATGCGCGTGCTGCATTTGCCGAATTACGATGGATTACCGGAGGAGCTGCCGGATACGGATATCTTTGTCGGGTACTCGCTGCGCGCCGAGCAATTGAAGGAAGGGAAGAAGCTGAAGTGGATTCACTCGACGGCGGCGGGCGTGGCGCAATTGATGTATCCGGAGCTGCGAGATTCGGGAATCATGGTGACGAACCCGAGTGGAATTTTCTCCGTGCCGATGGCGGAGCACACGATGGGATTGCTGCTGGCGCTGGCGCGGAATTTTCCTGATTCGGTGCGGGGGCAGGACCGGGGACGATGGGCTCAGCAGGAGATTTGGGACAAGCCGCAGCACTTGACGGAGCTGAACGGGAAGGTGCTGCTGATCGTGGGCTACGGCTCGATCGGGCGAGAAGTGGCGAAGCGGGCGAAGGCGTTTGAGATGCGCGTATGGGGTGTGAGGCGGTCGGGCGCGGGCGAACGGGCACACGCGGAAAAGATTTTTTCCGCGACGCAACTGCGGGAAGCATTGCCGGGCGCGGATTACGTGTTGATTTGCGCGCCCGAGACGGCGGAAACGAAACACCTCATTGGAGCGGCTGAAATCGCAAGGATGAAGCGCGGAGCGCGACTGATTAATGTCGGGCGCGGGTCACTCTTGGATGAAGCAGCGCTCGTTCAAGCGCTGGAAAGTGGCGCGCTGGGGGGCGCGGCGCTGGACGTGGCGCAGACGGAGCCGCCGCCGAAGGAGAGTTCGTTATGGAAGGCGCCGAATTTATTCATCACGCCGCACACCAGCGGGGTGAGCGACCGGCTCTGGGATCGTCAGGCGGCGATGCTGATCGAATTGCTGGAGAGATGGTTTGACGGGCGGGAAATGTTTAACCGCGTGGATTTTGCGCGAGGCTACTGAAGTACTACTTAGTTACTAGTATTTAGCTCTTAGTAAAAATATGGGTCATGGCACCCACTCGTGAAGCACGCTTCGATCCAGCAAGAACTGGCGGACTAAAACTAGCAACTAACAACTAACGACTAACAACTGAAAGCTGGTTTCAGTCGCCAACGCCGCCTTTGGGGGCTTGATAGCCTTCGCGGGCGTAGACCTGGAATTTCTGCTTCTTGCCTTTTTGGTCCAGAACGGTGAGCGGACCGCCATCGGGCGCGACCAGCTCTACCTTGAGCTTGTGAAATTTTCCGTCTTTCGCGCCGGCCGTCGGAGAGTAGGAGAGACTGTACTGGTGGCGGAGGAATGCGGCGACGTTGCGAAACACGTCCGGCATTTCACCTTCGAATTGAGGGAACCAAGCGAACCCCCCGGTTTCCTGAGAAAAAGTCTTGAGCTGGTTTTCCGCCTGCAGAAAA
>QHZB01000001.1 GCA_003224525.1 Acidobacteriota bacterium
GTACAGCGCACAGCCGAGAAAGTCGTGACTGCGCTAGCGGCTACCGGTTTTGATCCTTTCGTCGGGCGAAAGCTTTTCTGGTTGGCGCAGAAAGCCGGTCTGAAAAATATCGATGTTCAGGTGGAGTGCTATCACCTAATCGCAGGAGAGATTGACCCGGGGATTCTGAAGCAATGGGAATTAAAGCTAGAGATTGCAAGACCCCAACTGGCACGGGTGCTCGGCGGCGAAAGCGAAGCCAAAAAGCAAATACGAGCGTTTCTTGACTATCTCAGTAGGCCCGACACATTTACATATTCGACGGTGTTCACAGTAACGGGAGCAAAGCCTGTATGAGCTCTGCCTGCTCAAAAGGCCCAGGACACATGCGGATCAGAGGAACAGATTCATTGATTGCCGACAAACAGATTTCTGCAGTAGCTGACTCACCCTTTTCTCAGGGGTTGAAGAGGAGCGCTGCCTCAACACGTGCGGGGTCGCACCGGGCCATGTTCGGAAAAGGGCTAGTAGCCGGATTTGGTACACCGGTTTAGCTCGCTGGGGGGCTGTCTATGAACCGCAGGAAAGAACCACATGGGCGGCAGCAAGAAGGGGACGGGTTCAGTGCGTACGGCAATGTCCCGAATTGGAGATCCCTCGCCAGCCTTGCTGACCAGCTTCTAGAAGGGAAACTAAATATGCTGTTCCATCGCAACAACAAGAGCGGACCGGTGCGGAGTGCTGGGCGTATTCTCTTAGCCGGTTTCCTCGCAGGTGTCCTTGCGGGTAGTACCGTAGCCCAGACGTCACGGAGCGTCCACGACGTCACTGCGATGAGCCTAGAAGACCTGATGAATACGCAGGTGTTCTCCGTCTCCAAGCGCACACAAAAAGTGGCAGACGCGGCAGCCGCGATTTTCGTGATAACGCAAGATGACATCCGGCGTTCGGGAGCGACCAGCATTCCGGAAGCATTGCGACTGGTTCCGGGTCTTGAAGTGGCGCGGATCGATCAGAACAAATGGGCCATCGGTTCGCGAGGATTCAACGGTCGTTTCGACAACAAACTGCTGGTGCTGATCGACGGTCGAAGTGTCTACACCCCTCTGTTTTCGGGTGTGTATTGGAATGTCCAAGATGTGATGTTGGAGGACGTGGACAGAATCGAAGTGATCCGCGGCCCTGGAGCAACGCTGTGGGGAGCCAATGCCGTCGACGGGGTCATCAATGTCATCACCAAAAAGGCCAAAGCCACGCAATCTGCAGTCGTGACAGCGGGAGCTGGAACAGAAGAGCGAGCGGCTGGCGGCGTTCGTTATGGCGGCAAACTGGGTGACAACACCTACTACCGAGCCTATACAAAATATTTCGATTGGGGGCCTTCCGCATACCCATCGGGAATGACCGCTCACGACGGCTGGGATGCCTTGCGCGGAGGGTTTCGCGCGGATTGGACGCCGGCTGGAGCTAATTCGCTGACACTGCAAGGAGATATTTATCGCAGCAGATTCGATGAGACTCTGACTGTGGCCTCGCTATCCGCTCCCTATTCCAACACGTTTCCAAATGATGGGAAGTACAGTGGAGGCAACATCCTCGGGCGTTGGAATCATACTTCCGAGAGATCTTCGATGTCGTTGCAGATGTACTACGACAATACGACGATTTCCGACCATTCGCTTTTCGGCGACCATCAGAACATATTGGATCTCGATTTCCAGCACGGGTTTCACGTTGGAGATTCACAACAATTCGTATGGGGGCTGGGCTACCGCTCGATCCGCGACAAGAACGACTCCAGTTTCACGGTTTCCCTGCAGCCTAATCAGGTCACTCTGAATCAGTTCAGCACATTCCTGCAGGATGAAATCAGCTTGGTTGACAATCGCCTGCAGATTACGCTGGGCTCTAAATTCGAGCGCAACGAGTTCACGGGTTTTGAAATTGAGCCCAACGCAAGATTGCTCTGGAACCTCACTCCAAATCAATCGATCTGGACTGCGGTATCACGCGCCGTCCGGACACCGGCGCTAACCGAGGAGGGTCTCCGGCTAAACTCTGCGGTTATACCACCGGGCGCGCCTTCGAACCCCACGCCGTTCCCCGCGGTAATTGCGGTCTTCGGCTGCGGCCCCGGTAGCGCTTTGCCTTGCACCCATCAGTTCAACTCAGAAGACCTTCTCGCGTATGAACTCGGTTATCGAGTACAGGCAACCAGCAACCTTTCGCTCGATATTGCGACCTTCTACAACAATTACTCGAATCTTCGTACTGCAGAGCCGGGTGCGCCTTTTGTGGAAGGGAGCCCCGCTCCGACCGATGTCGTCATCCCCTTTGTCGCAGGCAACAAGATGAGCGGCGGAACTTACGGCGTCGAACTGTTTGCAGACTGGAAAGTCGTTCCGAAGTGGAGGCTTGCGGGCTCCTACAGCTATCTGCAAATGAACATTCACAAGAATGCGAACAGTCTGGATCCAACTCCGGACAATCCAAACGGCTCAAGTCCTCGTCATCAATGGTATTTGAGGTCTTCAATCGACTTGCCCAAGCATTTTGACCAGGACACGACACTTCGATTTGTGGACCACCTTCCCGGCCTGAACGTGCCCAGCTACTACTCGTTGGATGGGCACTTGGGCTGGAGGCCGGTTACAAGGCTGGAATTGTCGATTGGCGGGCAGAACTTGCTGAATAACTGGCACTTTGAATTTATGCCGGATTTCGTAAACACATCCCCGACGGTAGTGAAGCGCAGCGTTTTTGGAAGTATTACGGTGAAGTTTTAAGTTGATTGCCGGGTGAGCTTTCAGATTATCGGCTACCAGCGGACGGTTAAATTGATGTTGAGACGACTGGGAATTCTGATCGTTGCGCTCAGTGTTTCGCTGAGTTGGGCTCCCGACGCCTTTGCACAGGCGCGGGACTCGTCCGATTCCTCGGAATATCTGATCAAGGCCGGCTTCATTTTCAATTTTGCGAAATTTGTGGAATGGCCGACGAGCGCTTTTGCCCAGCCCGATTCTCCGATTGTGATTGGCATTTTGGGAATGGATCCGTTCGGAACGATTATCGATCAAATCGTCCAAGATAAGAAAATCGGGGCGCGGGGATTCGTCGTGAAACGGCTGAAGTGGGGCAACGACATCAAGGAACTGAGGGACTGCAAGATCCTGTTTGTGAGCTCGTCGGAAAAAGCGCACATCGATGAAGTGGTACAAATTGTGAAAGGCCAGCCAATTCTGACGGTTGGTGAGACGCCCGGTTTTGCCGAGCGTGGCGGCATAATCCGGTTCACCGTCGAAGACAACAGAGTTCGATTCGAGATCAATGTCGAGGCGGCGCACCAAGCAGAGCTGACCATCAGTTCAAGATTGCTTACCCTGGCGAGAATCGTCCAACAACCTAGCACAGAGGCGAGGAAGCCAGGATGATCCTCCAGAATCTATCCATCAAGCGGAAACTCACGCTGATAACGATGCTAACGAGTAGCCTCGCTCTGATCTTGTCCTCCGTTAGCTTTCTTATTTATGACCTCGTTTCCTTTCGCCACCTGCTCACTCAGGATCTGATGACGCAAGCTGAGATTATCGGGTACAACAGCGCGGGAGCCATGGAATTTAAAGACGAGCCCGCCGCCACCGCCACATTGTCAGCGCTCACCGCCAAAGAAGACATCGTCACTGCTGTCCTATATAGACCCGACGGAAAGATCTTTGCCCACTATTTTCGAGGTAAGACAACCCTCCCATCGTACCTTCCTTCCAGTTTACAGGGGAAAGGTTACCGCTTCGAAGGAGGCTACCTGGAGGTCTTCCATGACGTGACCCTGAATGGGGAACACGTCGGAACGCTATTTTTGCAGTCGGACATGCGCCAGTGGAGCATGAGGGCCAGACGATACGCAAGTATCCTCATTATTTTCGTGTTGGTGTCCGGATTGTTCGCATTTTTCGTCTCTTCTAGGCTTCAAGGATTGATTTCAAATCCCATTCTGCACCTAGAAGACACCATGAGAATGGTTTCCGCGAACAAGAACTACGCAGTTCGAGCTGTTAAGTCCTATGGAGACGAGATTGGAAGATTGATCGATGGATTCAACACCATGCTGTCCGAAATCCAGCAGCGGGATACCGCCCTGCAGAGCACTAACGGTGAATTGAAGACGAGGACGCAGGAGTTAGAGGAAGAAATCTCCCACCGAAAGCAGACTCAGGAAGAGCTGCTCAATGCGAAGCACGCGGCTGAGGAAGCGAATCGCGCGAAGAGCACATTTCTTGCAAATATGAGCCACGAGTTGCGGACCCCGCTCAACGCCATCATCGGATATAGCGAAATGCTGGAGGAGGAAACCCGGGACTCAGGCAAGATCGAGAATGTTCAGGACCTCCGGAAAATCCAGGCGTCGGGAAAACACCTGTTGTCGTTGATCAATGACGTGCTGGACCTTTCGAAGATCGAAGCCGGCAAGATGGTGCTGCACTTAGAGGCTTTCGAAGTGTCGCAGGTGATCGAGGAGATGGTCACGACCTTGCAGCCCGCGGCGGCAAAGAACGGCAACTCAATTCACGTCCATCTGGCCGACAACGTGAACACGATGCGGGCTGATATCACAAAGGTCCGGCAGATCCTGTTCAACCTGCTGAGCAACGCGTGCAAATTTACGGACCGCGGCAGCGTCTCCGTGAATGTGGAGCAAATCAAGGTCGAGGATCGAGATTGGATTCAATTTCAGGTCCGCGACACCGGGATTGGTATCTCCGCCAAGCAAAAGGAAAACTTGTTTCAAGAGTTTGCCCAGGCGGATGCCTCGATTGCCCGCAAGTATGGCGGGACCGGCCTGGGACTCGCCATTACTCACCGCTTCGTTCAGCTGATGAAGGGGTGCATCTGGGTAGAAAGCGACGTTGGCCAGGGCGCCGTTTTTACGGTCCGGCTGCCGGTTCAAGTCGTCATCGAGACAGCCGAATCCGCGCAGCCAGAGAGGGCCGGCAGAGTTCCGGCGGCATCGTCCGAGACCAAGACCGGGTTGGAAACGATTCTGGTGATAGACGATGACCCGTCGGTCCGCGATCTGATGTCGCGCTTCCTGACAAAACTGGATTTCCACGTGGTCGCCGCCGCGAATGGAGAAGAAGGAATTCGACTTGCCAGGCAAGTTCATCCGCTACTTATAACCCTCGATGTGGTCATGCCGGACTGCGATGGATGGACCGTTCTTAATAGACTCAAGAGCGATTCCAAGTTGGCGAAGATTCCGGTCATTATGGTCACCGTCGTTGACAATGAGGCCATGGGCCTGGACCTAGGCGCCTCCAATTATCTTATCAAGCCGGTCGACCGGGACCGTCTTGCAGTTCTTGTAGAAAAGCACCGAATCACTCGGTCTACCACTATCACGGATGACAATCCGGTCCCCCTATCTTATGTAGCAGACCGCCCAACAGGCAGCAAGACCGCCGGAACCAGAGCCTCCAGGAGCAGGAGAAACTAGAATGCAGAAAATCTTGCTTGTCGAAGACAACGAAATGAATAGGGACATGCTATCCAGACGGCTTCAGCGCAGGGGCTATAGTGTCGTCACCGCGGAGGATGGCGAGAAGGGACTTTTGCTGGCGCGTTCGGAAGCACCCGATCTCGTTCTGATGGACATAAGTCTTCCGGCGATGGACGGCTGGGAAGTCACGCGTCTCCTGAAGGCAAATCAGTCTACTCGCCATATCCCGATCATCGCGCTGACCGCTCACGCCATGGTCAGTGACCGGGAGAAGGCCATTGATGCAGGTTGCGATGACTACGATACCAAGCCGGTCGATTTTGGACGGCTAAGCGAAAAGATCGAAAATCTGCTGCTCGAGAAGAAACTATCATGAACTCGCGACCGAACCGGTTGCTCATCGTAGATGACAATGAAATGAACAGGGACATGCTGGCCCGCCGGCTGGCACGCAAAGGGTATGAGATCTCGATGGCCGAGAGCGCGCACGGATTGCTCGAGCGCGTCAAACAAGACGGCACCGATCTGGTGCTATTAGACATCGAAATGCCGGAAGTCAGTGGCCTTGACGCTCTGAAAACGCTGCGTGACGCCTACTCTGCGATCGAGCTGCCGGTAATTATGGTGACCGCAAAGAACCAGAGCGACGATATTGTCAGGGCGCTGGACTTGGGGGCTAACGACTATCTGACGAAACCGATTGACTTTCCTGTGGCTGTGGCGCGTATAGGTACGCAGTTATCACACAAACGAGCGCAGGAGGCGTTGAAGGAAAGTGAAGAGCGCTATGCCCTAGCGGCGCGCGGCTCCAATGACGGCCTTTGGGACTGGAATCTGTCGGCCAATATTGTGCATTTCTCCCCTCGCTGGAAGGCCATGTTGGGCTGTCAGGAAGGCGAAATCGGGGACCGACCTGAAGAATGGTTTGACCGCATCCATGACGCGGACCGAGAACGAGTCAAAGAGGAAATTGCCACCCATCAAAAAGGCTTGACTCCTCACTTCGAGAGTGAACACCGCGTGCTGCACAAGGATGGAAGCTTTCGTTGGATGCTGAGTCGAGGGGTCGCCGTTCATGACGCATCCGGAAATACTTTGCGCATGGCCGGATCACAGACCGACATCACCGAAGGAAAGGTCTCCGACCCACTAACAGGCTTACCCAACCGGCTGCTGTTTATTGACCGCGTAGGCCGGCTCATCAAGCATTTGAAGCGCCGCAAAAACCATATGTTTGCCGTTTTATTCATGGACCTTGATGGGTTCAAGATGATCAACGACAGCATGGGCCACCTGATTGGGGATCAACTCCTGCTTGGAGTAGCCAAGCGGTTGGAGAAGTGTTTGCGGTCAACGGATACCGTCGCGCGTCTCGGGGAAACCTTCACCGTCGCGCGCTTAGGGGGAGACGAATTTACAGTCCTGCTCGACGATATTAAAGATCCGAGCGATGCCAAGCGCGCCGCAGACCGCATGATGAAGGCTTTGGTAGCGCCATTCATTTTGGGTGGGAAAGAGGTGTTCACCTCCGTGAGCATCGGAATTGCTTTAAGCAACTCAGCCTACGAGCAACCGGAAGAGATCCTGCGAGATGCTGACACGGCAATGTATCGGGCCAAGTCTCTGGGCAAGGCCCGCTATGAGGTTTTCGATGCAGATATGCGAGCCAGTGTGATGGCTCGCTTGCAGCTGGAGACGGATCTGCGTCGCGCCCTCGAACGCGGAGAATTTCGCAATTTCTATCAACCAATTGTTGCCCTCGCTTCCGGAGAAATTGCCGGCTTTGAGGCCCTGTTGCGATGGCAGCATCCAACTCGCGGGCTGCTCGGACCGATTGAATTTATCCCCGTTGCTGAAGAAACGGGCCTCATACGCGAGCTGGGCTGGTGGAATTTGCGGGAGGCCTGCCGACAAATCAGCGAGTGGAGAGCAGGTTTAATTGCCCATCGTCATCTAACAATTAGCGTCAACCTGTCCGCCAAGCAATTTTTGCAACCGAACCTGGTCGAAGACATTAAAAAGTTGCTGCGTGAACTCGCCCTTTCTCCGGAAGCTTTGAAGCTGGAGATCACGGAAAGCACGGTGATGGCAGACCCTTCGGGAGCCGTGGAGATGTTGCAGCAAATTAAGGACTTGGGAATCCGCCTGGCTATCGATGATTTCGGTACGGGGTATTCTTCATTGAGTTACCTACACCGTTTTCCCCTCGACACCTTGAAGATTGACCGCTCCTTCATCAGCGGCATGGGGGACGAAGGAGAAGGTATGGAAATTGCGCGGACCATTTTGCCCATGGCCAATAATCTCCGGTTAGACGTAGTTGCCGAGGGAGTAGAGACAGTTCAACAGGTTGCCATGCTGAAAAAACTGGAATGCAAATATGGCCAAGGATTTTACTTTTCCAGACCACTGTCCGCCGAGGGAACCACGGCATTATTGGCAGGGGATCTGACGTGGCAAGCGTGCGAGCAAACCAAGTAACGCAACAAATGTCAGTGCAGGGAGAACATGAACTGAGAGCGCTGCTCGGACGCAGCGCAAAAGCCGCGACCGCAGAATTACATAACGTACTCCCCGCTCTCCAGATTTGTCGGTAGTTCAGCTCTTATGAAACTCGCTTGGCAAAATATCGTTCACGATCGAGCCCGCTTTTCGGTAACCGTGCTCGGCGTGTCTTTTGCGGTGTTCCTGATGGTCTTTCAAGGAAGTCTCCTGGCCGGCTTTTTGCGGGCAGCATCCAGGCTTATAGATGCCAGCGACTCCGACATCTGGATTACTGCGAGAGGAGTACAGGCCTTTGAGTTTGGAACTCCCATCGAAAGCCGGGTGAGGGAGATGGCTGCCGGCGTACCAGGTGTGCTGGAAACGAGCCGAGTTTGCATGGCTTTTGCTGTGTACCGCACACCAAACGGAAAGCAACAGGTTGTAGCTCTGGTTGGTGCGGATCGCAATGTGGGAAAGCGCTTCCCGGTTCCCGATGTCCCGGGTTCAGCCGAAGGGATGTCGCCCGATGCGTTGCTCTACGACGTAAGCGACCGGGACCTGATTCAAGTGACGGCGCTGCCGGCAGAAGTGGAGGTAAACCGGCACCGTGCCAGTATCGAGCATCAGATTGAGGGTTATGGGGCATTCCTTGGTGTCCCCTTTCTGTTTACTTCGTACCGAAATGCCACTCGATACATGGGGTTTGGTCCTGAAGAAGCCATGTACGTCCTCCTGCGCGTCGACAGAGGATATTCAACATCGGATGTGCAGCAGAACCTTCGGGAGCGTCTTCCAGAGGTCGATGTTCTCACGCGGGACGAATTTGCGCGTAAAT
>QHZB01000071.1 GCA_003224525.1 Acidobacteriota bacterium
AACCGCAATGGTGATTCCTCTCTCGCGCTCTTCCGGAGCGTTATCGATCGAATCGAACGCGCGGAACTGTACCTTCGGGTTGTGCTTTGAGAGCACCTTGGTGATCGCCGCCGTCAACGTCGTTTTGCCATGGTCGATGTGACCGATGGTCCCGATGTTCACGTGCGGCTTGTTGCGCTCGAATTTCTCCTTGGCCATTTCGTCCTCTGCTCCTCAGTCGAAGTCTTTCAAATAGCCTTGTTACAAAACTTTCTTACAAACCCCTGACTGCAAAATCCCGATTTATCTGGCCGCCTTGCCGGTGGCCTTCTCGATCACTTCCTGAGCGATCGAAGCCGGCGCTTCGGCATAATGTGAAAAATGCATGGTGAAGGTGGCGCGGCCCTGCGTGCGGCTGCGCAAATCCGTGGCGTAACCGAACATCTGCGAGAGCGGCACTTCCACGCGAATGACGTTGCTGCCCGCGCGGTTTTCCGTCCCCTGAATCGCCGAACGCCGCGCATTCAAGTCACCGAACACCTGCGGCATGTACTCTTCCGGAACCACGACTTCCACTTTCATGATGGGTTCGAGAAGAACCGGCGAGGCCCTGTGGCAGGCTTCCTTGAACGCCATCGAACCGGCGATCTTGAACGCCATTTCCGAGCTGTCCACGTCGTGCGAACTGCCGTCGATCAGAACCGCGGCGACGTCCACCATCGTGAAACCCGCCAGGATGCCGTTATCCAATGCTTCGCGAATGCCCGCTTCGATCGGCGCGATGAACTCGCGTGGAATCGAACCGCCGACGATCTTGTCGATGAACAGGAAGCGGTGCTCTTTGTCGAACTTCCACTTTCCAGCCGGCCCGCCCACGATTTGCTTGGCCAGCGCGTCCAAATCGTCCGTGGACAATTCTTTCATATTCTCGTGGCTGGAACTCGGGAGCGGGTGCAGCTCAATTTCGCAATGCCCGTATTGGCCGCGTCCGCCGGTCTGCTTGATGTATTTGCCTTCCGCAGTGGCCTTCTTGCGAATCGTTTCGCGGTACGCCACCTGCGGTCGTCCCACATTGGCCTGCACGTTATATTCGCGCAGCATGCGGTCCACGATAATTTCCAGGTGCAATTCGCCCATGCCGGAGATCAGCGTCTGCCCGGTATCCGGTTCCGTGGAAACGCGGAACGTGGGATCTTCCTGCGCCAGCCGCTGCATCGCCACACCCAGTTTGTCCTGGTCGGCTTTCGTTTTCGGCTCGATAGCCACGGAAATAACCGGCGCGGGGAAATCGATATTTTCGAGAATGATCGGCTTGTTTTCGTCGCATAGCGTGTCGCCGGTATTGACGCTCTTCAGACCAACGCAGGCGCAAATATCACCCGCATAAATCCCTTCAATCTCTTCGCGCTTATTCGCGTGCATCTGCAGCAAACGGCTGATGCGCTCGCGCGTGCCTTTGCCAGAGTTCAATACGTAACTTCCGGACTTCAGCACGCCGGAATACACGCGGATGTACGTCACATGCCCGACGAATGGGTCGGACATGATCTTGAACGCCAGGGCCGCGAAGGGCTGATCGTCCCGGGCCAGGCGCAGCTCGCTTTCCTCATTCTCTGGGTTCACGCCCTCCACTGGGGGAACATCCACCGGAGAAGGCAGATAATCGACAACGGCATCGAGCAGGGGTTGAATCCCCTTGTTCTTGAACGCCGAGCCTGCCAGCACCGGCACGATTTTCAGCGCCAACGTCGATTTGCGGATCGACTTGCGCATCTCTTCCACCGTCAGCGGCACTTCGTTCAAATACTTGTCGATCACTTCGTCGTCGTGCTCGGCGATGTACTCAATGACTTTCTTGCGATGGTCGTCGTAAAACTTCTTGTCGATCGCCGAACCCTTCAAAGCGCCGGCAACATCGGGCCGAGAATCCACGAACGCCTTGTCCCACAGCTTCTCGACCGGGAAAGTTTCGAATTTCGCTCCCAGCGTTTCTTCCAGCCAAACAATGACTTTTTCCTCGAGGAAATCGATGATGCCGATGAAATTATCCTCACGGCCGAGGGGAAATTGCAGAGGTACGGGGTGGGCTCCCAGGCGCTGGCGAATGGTGCGAATCACATGGTCAAAATCCGCTCCCATGCGGTCCATCTTGTTCACAAAACAGATGCGCGGAACGCGGTACTTGTCCGCCTGGCGCCATACGGTTTCCGATTGTGGCTGCACACCGGCGACGGAATCGAATACGCAGACCGCGCCGTCCAAAACACGCAGCGAGCGCTCCACTTCCACCGTGAAGTCCACGTGGCCGGGCGTATCAATAATATTGACGCGGTACTTCTTATTGAAACGATCCCAGGAAGCGGTCGTCGCCGCGCTCGTAATGGTAATCCCACGCTCGCGCTCCTGCTCCATCCAGTCCATGGTGGCCGTGCCTTCATCCACCGAACCGATCTTGTAGGTCACACCCGTATAGAACAGGATGCGCTCCGTCGACGTCGTTTTTCCGGCGTCGATGTGCGCCATGATCCCGATGTTGCGCGTGTCTTCGAGTTTGAATACCCGGGCCATAATCTTTCTTAAAAATCCTTTAATTTATGAAACGCCTACCACCGGTAATGCGCGAACGCCTTGTTGGCTTCCGCCATGCGGTGCACGTCTTCTTTCTTCTTCATCGCTCCGCCGCGCGCATTCGCCGCATCGATCAACTCATCTGCGAGCTTGTCCACCATCGTCTTGCCCGCGCGCTCCCGGGAATACTGCAGCAGCCAGCGAATCGCCAGCGACTGCCTGCGGAACGGATTCACTTCCACCGGAACCTGGTAGTTCGCGCCGCCCACGCGCCGCGTCTTGACTTCCAGCAACGGCTTCACGTTTTCGATGGCCTTCTTGAAAATTTTCAGCGCATCGTCGTTGGTCTTCTTGGCCACCTGATCCATCGCGCCGTAAAACACGCGCTGCGCCGTCGATTTCTTGCCTTCCCACATCATCGAGCAGATGAACTTCTCCACAATGTCGCTGGCATAGACCGGATCGATCGCTTGCGTTCGCCGAAAAACGAGTCCTTTGCGTGGCATTGCTCTTTATCGCTCCTTCGAAATTCTTTTCACGCCTAACCGCTACCCTAAACAGTTGCCTTACTTCGCCTGCGCGGCCTTGGGCCGCTTCGCGCCGTATTTCGATCGTCCCTGCTTGCGGTTCTCCACGCCCGCGGCGTCCAGCGTTCCGCGCACGATGTGATACCGCACTCCCGGCAGATCCTTCACGCGGCCGCCGCGCACCAGCACGATGGAGTGCTCCTGCAAGTTGTGGCCGACACCAGGAATATAGGTCGTCACTTCAATCGCATTCGTCAAGCGGACGCGCGCCACTTTGCGAAGCGCCGAGTTCGGTTTCTTCGGCGTTTGCGTGTACACGCGAATGCACACGCCCCGCTTCTCCGGGCAGCCCGCCAAAGCAGGTGACTTCGTCTTCATCCGGACCGCTTCACGTCCCATTCTTACTAGTTGCGAAAACGTCGGCACAGTCGTCCCTCTATCGCGCGCGTAATTTTTCGCGGCTCCCGCAAGGCGCGCAGACAAAATGGCGCGAGAGCGCAATCCAGTGCTGAAAGGTCTACTGCGAATCCGGAGATACAACCAGCAAGAAACTCCGTACGCACTCCAAGAAGTAGAACTACTCTCTTGGCTTCAGTTCGGAGAGGCTTACTCGGCTTTGCGGGGCTGGCGCCCCATTCCGGCCGCTCTTCTGTCCCATTCCGTCTTACGTTGTTCCGGGACTGAAGATAATTCCCTTCCAACTCAACGACTCCGAACAAGCCGGAGCCGTCCCACTCAGGGTAAAAGCATCCCTGACAAACACCGAAGTATAGGGAAGAAAACGCGTCCTGTCAAATCTTTGCTACAATCTTTCGCTACAAGCCCCCGGAAAATTTTATGCATTTTAGCGTCTTGGCACCCGCCGTGCCAAACCACTCGGGCTGTCCAGCCTTTTCTACCTCAGCAAGGTAGCTTAGCCATTCCTTCAAGTCGGGTCTCGGGAATCCTCCCGAACTGTCTCGAAGAACAGATAAGTCCTGTAGAATGAACTGTTTCCGTGGTGCTTAGAAAAAATCTAACGCTCTTGCTCCGAGAAACACCTCATTCATGCCGGAGCGCAACGAGCGGGTCAACGCAAGTGGCTCGCCGGGCGGGGATATAGCAAGCCAGGAGGGCTACAAGCATGAGAAGCAGCGCCACAGCACCGAAAGTTACTGGATCGTAAGCACTTACGCCGAACAGCAATCCGGAAAGCTGCCGCATGGCCACCAGAGCGATTAGGATTCACAGCGCCACCCCTGCACCAGCCAGCCGCACCCCCTGGCCCACCACAAGCCAGAGCACGTGGGCGCGTTCTGCACCCATTGCCATGCGTATCCCGATCTCGCGCGTTTGCTGATTCACAGAATAAGACAGCACTCCGTAAACGCCAAGCGCTGCCAGCACCAAAGCCAGCCCTCCAAATAAGGTGAGCAGCGCCGCGCCCATTCGCGGTGCCCATAATCCTTGATCCATAATCTCTCCGATCGTCTGCACATTGGTGATCGCCAGATTCGGGTCCAGTGACTGAATCTGCGCCCGAACGTCGCCGATCAGGGCCTCCGGGTTTCCCGTCGTGTGCACTTGGAGAGTTACTGCTGGCGAATAATCCTGGGTGATCGAGAGGTATGCGAGTGGCGCGGGCACTTCCCCAATGTTATTGATCACCGTGTTTCCAACGACCCCGACAACTTCACGCAAGGTAGGATCGCCAAAGAAATGAAACCGCTTGCCGACGGCTTCCTGGTTCGGCCAGAAGTGTTTGGCCATCGCCTCGTTGATGACCACGACCGGAGTCGTCGCCTTCCGGTCGGAATCGCTGAACACCCGCCCCTTCAGCAGCGGAATCTGAAGCGCATCGAAAAATCCCGGAGCAATATCGTCGAGCTGTGTCAGCGTCCCGCGATACCCGGTTGTTTCATTCTCTCCCTCGGGAAAAACTGTTCGTGCAAAACCACCGCCGAGCGGAAAGTTTGAAGCGATCGTTGCAGATTTTACGCCGGGTGTCGAATTTGCGCGTTCGATGGCCGCGCGAAAGAATTCCTGCGCTCGTCCTTCCTCGTAGTGCAGAGCGCCGAGATCGAAAGCCAGCATAAAAAGGTTCTTCGATTCGAAACCGGGATCGATTCGCTGCGCGTCCCGCATGCTGCGAATGAAGAGTCCGGCGCCAACCAGCGCCACCAGCGAAAGCGCAATTTCCGAAACAACCAGCAGGCTACCGAAACTGTTCCGTCCCCAGCCGATCGATCCTCCGCGCCCGCCCAGTTTGAGTGTTTCCATCAGGTCAGGCACAGACGCTTTCAACGCCGGCGCAACCCCAAAGAGCACGCCGGTCAACAAGGAGATGCCCAGCGTGAACAATAAAACGTGCGAATCGAGCGAAAGATCCAGATCATTCTTTTCGATGAAGGGCGGCCGGAACGACCACAGAACGCTCCGGCCCGCGTAGGCAATCGCCAGTCCCGCCGCGCCGCCAAGCAGCGACAACAACATGCACTCCGTCAACATTTGCCGCATGAGACGGTGCCGGCTCGCTCCCAGAGCGGCACGCAGCCCCATTTCCTTTGCGCGCTGAGCGGCCCTCGCCAGCAAAAGGTTTGCGAGGTTAACGCAGGCAATCAGAAGCACAAGCCCCACGACGGTCATCATCATCGTGCCGGCCAGCGACACGTGATCGTGCTGATTCACTCCCACCGCCGCATCCGCCAGCGGCGTCAGCGCGACGCCGCGCCCGGCATTGTCTTTGGGATATTCCGCCTCCAGCCGCGACGCAATCGTCTTCAGCGAAGCCTCCGCCGGTCCCAGGCCAATTCCTGGCTTGAGCCGCCCGACTGAAAATACTCCCAGGAAACGACGGTCATTGAAGAAGTTCTTTGCCAAACCGGCCAGGATCTGCGCGTACATGCTCGTAGGAATCCAGATCTGTTCCGCGCCCGCGAATGTGAAAGTCCCCTTGAATCCCTTTGGAGTCACTCCGACCACCGTGTACGGCACGGCGTTCAGTGTCAGGCTCTTGCCCACAACATTTGCATCCGATCCCAGCTTATTGACCCAAAAACTGTGACTGATCACTGCCACGGTGTTTCCGTTTAGCTTGGTGTCTTCATCAGGAAGGAAAAACCGTCCGGCGGCAGGCTGCAGGCCCAGCACTTCGAAATAATTCGCGCTCACCATTTGCCCGTTGACCTGCCGGGGCTCGGCGCCGCCGCTCCACGTCAACGCAGTCGGCACGATACACGACAAGCCGGAAAAAACTTCCGTCTGCTTCTGATAGTCCTGAAAATTCGGAAAGGACATTCCGAGCTTCGTGGCGTTGGCAAACCCCACTTTGGTTTTCGTGTCGATCGTGTCCAGCTCAACCACCTGCGAAATGTCCTTCACCGGCAAGGGATGCAGCAGGATCGCGTTCACTACCGTGAAGATTGTGGTGTTCGCCGCGATCCCCAGCGCCAGGGACAACACCGCGACGGCGCTGAACCCGGGGCTCTTGAGCAACATGCGCAGGCCATGCCGAATGTCTTGCCAGAATGTTTCCATATTGTCCTCCCGTCTTCTCAAGAAGCCCTGCAAACAAACCCCGGCGCATCGCCGTCCCGTCCTTGTCGAATCCCTCTTATTCCTTGCCCTCCGCCCCGAGATCCCCAAAGGGCCAAAGATGAAAGGCCTTCAGCATCTCGTACTGGTGCTGCGCTCGCAGCATCTTTGCGGTCTTTTCCGCGAGCCATGGCGACGCAAATCGCTCCGGCCGGTCCGCGATCCAATAAGCCGTGAGTGCCATCAGCGTGGCATTTTGCGCCAGCACTTCGGGCTTCACCGTCTCCAGCGCGTCGGCCGCCGAGTGGTGTGTGTATTTATAATCCGGTGAATCCTGATTCATGTTCATCCCCGGCAATCCCGCCATCGAGAAAGGCAGCGTGTCGGTCCCGCTTTCCACCTTCTCATTCACGGGAATGTTACGAATCGACGAAAGCGACTGCGCGAATGGCCGGAAGCTCGCCACCAGATCGTCGCGGCCTCCCAACATGAACTCCTTCACCGGCCCCTGGCCTTCATCCAGCACCAAGTCTCCCAAATGATTGGCGATCTCCGATTGATGTTGCTTCATGTAGGCAAATGATCCGTCGAGTCCTTCCTCCTCACCCGTGAACAATACGAAGCGGATGGTCCGCCGCGGCCTCATTCCGGAGCGCACAATCGCTTCCGCCGAGCCCAATACGCTTGCCGAGCCTGTGCCGTTGTCCGTGGTTCCTTCCGAAAGATCCCAGGAATCCAGGTGCGCTCCGACGACCAGCACCTGCTCCGGGTTTTCGCGCCCGCGAATTTCTCCCACCACATTCGCGGATTCCACAGGCCCGTTCGTAAACGTGTTTTGCACGTTGAAGCGCGCTCGCACTTTTTTGCCGCTCTCAACGTACCGTTCAAGCTGCCCTTGATCCTCGGCGGTCATCGACAAGACCGGGATGACAAAATCAGCGTCGAAACCGAGAATCCCCGTGTGCGTAAGGTTCATCCCAGAAGCCTTCGATCCCGCCTGGCCTCCGATCACCGCGACCGCTCCTGCTTTGCCGGCCGCCTTCAGGAAATCTCCGAAGATGGCAAACAGGGAATCTACATTTTTCTTTGACGCGCCCTGCATGACTACCAGCACGATCTTCCCGGAAAGCCGAGAAGCGTTTTTGACTTCTTCGTCGATGTCGAAGAGATTCGCGGTTACCACCTCGCCTTCGGCGCCTCCCGCCGGTGTCGATCCCGTCCAACCCATCGCATCCACATGCAGCGGCCTTTGAATCGGCTCGAGCAATTCTCCTTGCGCCATCCCGCGCGTCCATCCGCGCCAGAGCTGGTATTTCTCCTTGTGCACGTTTTCGAGGCCGATCGCTTTCATCTTGGCCACGCCCCACTCTTCGGCTTTTCTCTCCGCGGGCGTTCCCGTCACGCGCGAGCCAATGTCATCGCTCAGCTCGGTGAGGTATTGGAAGGCGTGCGAATCCATCATCCCTTCGCCCGCAATCTTGACGAGCGCAGGCTTCGTTCCATCCTCATCCGGCCCTTTCGGCGCCGGCCGATTGTCTGCCCGCGCCGTCCACGCCGCGCTCAAAGAAAATCCCAGTGCCACCGCTGCCACTCCCGTCAAAACACGTCGCATCCGCATTCTCCTTACGCCTTCGCGCACACAAACTCTATCACCGTGTCAGACGTGCAAGGCATGGAACCGTTTCCGGGTGGTACGGGGCCTCAGCTCCCCCTTTACGCCTTCTGTATCGCCGAAGGTTCGCGCCAGGCCGAATCGCCGCCCTTTACCCGTCACCGAGCCGAAACCCCGCTCCCCTTTCGTCTTTACCGTAGCCCACCACGCACCCTAAACTGCCATTTGTGGGCACGATGAAACTTTCAGGGCGTCCGCTTCTCTTCCTCGGAATCTTGTCGCCACTTCTCCTCATCGCATTTGCCATGCGCGCTGCCCTCGCCCAGCAGCCCGTCCAAAAGCCGGTAGAAAAGACCTCCGAGAAAAAGGCCGAAAAGGCAGCCCCGCCCGAGAAAGAAGCGAATCCCGCCCAAATTGAGCTGCTCGAAACCCGCTACCGCTTCGAAGCCAACGGCGACAGCCGCAAAGAAGTCCACACCCGTGTGCACATCAATAGCGAGCTCGGCGTTCGCCAGTTCGCCCGCCTCAACTTTGACTACAACCGCGCCTTCCAATCAATCGATCTCCCCCTCGTCCGCATCACGCACCCCAGCGGCGGCACGGCCGACATCCTCCCCAGCGCTGTCACCGACAATGCCAACCCCGCTGTCGTCAACGCCCCCGCCTACCGGGATGTCCGCATCAAGTCCGTCCGCATCCTCGGCCTCGCTCCCGGTGACAACCTCGAATACCGCGTCACCACCACCACCACGCACCACCCCCTAGCCCCGGACTTCTGGCTCTCACACGACTTGGCACAGGAAGGAATCGTCGCACAAGAATCATTCGAGATAGATCTCCCTGCATCGCGCGACCCGAAGCCCTTTACTTCCATTGCAGCACACGATTACGAGACGATACGGACTGGCGAGGGGGCCGACGCGCGGCTGAGCTACCGATGGAAGCGTCCCCTTCCCAGCGCTTCCGAAACCTTGCAGATGGTCATGGATCTCCCCGTTGCTTCGGTGGAATCGGATATCGTTCTCACCACATTCAAAGGCTGGGCCGGTTTCGAGATTGCGTTACAGAAATCCTACGACAAGGCATTGCAGGTCACGCCTCAGCTTAGAGATAAGGCCATGGAATTGACCAAAAGCAGCGGCAGGAAGGAAGATACGCTCCGCACGCTTTATGACTTCGTCTCCAAGAACATACCCACTGTCGATCTTCCCCTAGATTCCATGGGCTTCCGGCCCCGGGAGGCAGAACTAATTTTGTCCTCGGCCTACGCGACTCCGGAGGAAAAATGCGTACTGTTGTCCGCACTCGTGACTGCCGTTGGGCTGCGGGCGCAACCGGCTTTTAGCCTTTCCGGTGCTCACCCGCAGATTGCTCCTCCCACTCCCTCAATTCTCAGCCACCCTCTGGTTATGTCGGCCCTTGACGGGCGTGTCGTTTGGCTCGATCCCTCCGTTGAAGTCGCCCCCTTCGGAATGATTGCATCCAATATGCGTGGCGCGCCTGCCGTTCCTTTGTATCCTTCGACTGACATCTCGTTCCTGGAGGATGTGCCCAGGGACCTGCCCTTTTTAGCGTCGCAGCGTGTCAAGGTCAATGCCATGCTCGCGGCCGATGGAAAACTCACCGCGAAGGTTCGTTACTCGATGCGAGGTGACAACGAACTGCTTCTCCGCTCTGCCTTCCATCAATCACCAAAAGAAAAATGGAAGGACCTCGCCCAACTTCTTTCCCTTTCCGACGGCTTTCTCGGCCAAGTCACGAGCGTCAGCGCCTCCGACCCGTACACGACGAAAGAACCTTTCGCCGTGGATTACGAAATCACCCAACCAAAATTTGTCGATTGGTCGAAGAAGCCCGTGCGCATTCCGGCCCTGCTGCCCCAGCTAGGCTTGCCCGATCCGCCCGCAAAGCCCGCCCCAGGCGCCACCGCTTCCCCCATCGAATTCGGCACTCCGCTCGAAGTCGAAACCCACATGACCCTTCACCTTCCCCCCGGCACAACCACCGTCCCGCCAACTGGCACCTCCATGCAGCGCGATTACGCCACCTTCGCCTCCCAATACTCGGCCAACGGACCAACCGTCACCGCGTCCCGCCACATCCAGTTCCTGTTGAGGCAAGTCCCCGCCGAACGCGCCACCGACTACAACGCCTTCCTTCGCGCCGTCCTCAACGACGAATCCCAGGACTTCACCCTCGACCGCCAATCGCTCCCCACCTCCGCCGCCCCAACCGCCATCCCCACGCCAACCCCGAAACCGTAAGTCCCAAGCGGGCCCCCACTCCAGCTGCCCTGCCCCCACCGAAACGCTGGCCTGAATCCTGTAGGGGCGGCCTGGAGTTTGCCCCGGAGTTTACCCCTGCTCCTGTCGGGGAGGCCGCCCGCCCGCCCGCGCAAACCCAACCCAAATTCAACTTGACATTTATTTAGTCCGTGCTATACTTATTCTTGTAGATAACTCCGCAACGAATAGCCCAAACAGTCTAGTATGCATTGCGGGTCCGCACTTCCTGGACGAATTCGTTTTTCCAGTGAGCACGTCTTTTGTGTCAGCTTGACCACGGAAGGTCCAAGCTCTTTAGAATCAACCGATTACAAAATGTTCATTTTATAGGCCTTTTTTTTTGAAGATCATGCATGTA
The DNA here is from genome assembly GCA_003224525.1 of Acidobacteriota bacterium. Classification (GTDB taxonomy): domain Bacteria; phylum Acidobacteriota; class Terriglobia; order Acidiferrales; family UBA7541; genus Acidiferrum. The sequence goes on from QHZB01000071.1 coordinate 10,843, forward strand.
ATGCGGGGATACCCCGGGGGTACCACTAATCCTCGACAGAGGACCAAGGCAATGAGATGCCTTATTGCTAGCAGGCCAGAAGGTCGGGTCAACCGAGTACCCTTGGCGTGAAGGGAAACGCCGGTAGGATTGACCGGCCCCGGTCGTGGGCCTTCTTCTTGCTTCTTCACTAAGTACTTAAAACCAAGAACTTAATACTGACAACTGAAAACTACCTGAGTTCGAGAATCTCTTTTTCCTTGCCGGCCGACAAATCCTCGATCTTCTTGGTCTCCGCGTGCGAAATCTTTTCCATCTCGTCCAGCGCCCGTTTCTGTTCGTCCTGGCTGATTTTCTTCCCTTTCTCCAGCTTGTCGATCGTTTCCTTGACGTCGCGCCGGATGTTGCGCACCGCCGTGCGGTGATTCTCCAGCACCTTGTGCAGGTGTTTGACGATCTCTTTGCGGCGCTCTTCCGTCGGCGACGGCATCGGCACGCGCACCACTTTGCCGTCGTTTGTGGGGTTCAGCCCCAGGTCCGAGGTCCGGATGGCTTTGTCGATCAGCGGCACCACGCTTGGGTCCCACGGCGAAATCACCAGCAGCGTCGCCTCCGGCACCGTCACCGTTCCGAGTTGATTTACCGGCATGGGTGTCCCGTGATAATCCACGCGGATGGCGTCCAGAATCGAAGCATTCGCGCGCCCCGTGCGCAGCGTTCCCAGTTCCTTGCGAAAATCCTCGACTGCCTTTTCCATCCGCGTCTTGCCCGCGGCAATCGCTTCTTTCGTCGTCATCGTGTCCTCATTAAAACAATTTTTCCCAGCATGATCCGGACTTCCGTATTCAGTGCTCAGTTTTCAGTAAAAGAAAATTCACCGGAGAAAAAGTGCTCGGACATGATTCAGTTTTCTTTTTCCAGTGAAAGCAGCCGGCCATACTCGCAAATAATGCAGTTCTCTTTTCTCGCTGAAAATCGGCCACCGAAATTGCACATCCTTCAGTTTTCTTTTCTTACTGAAAACTGACCACTGAAAACTGAAAACTTGTTCACCCCGGTGTCACCTTCGAGCCCACGTGCTCGCCAAGCACCACCCGCCTGATGTTCCCCGCCCGGTTCATATTGAACACCACGATCGGCATGCCGTTGTCCATGCACAAAGAAATCGCCGTCGCGTCCATTACTTTCAGGTTCTGGTTCAACACCTCGCGGTAAGAAATCGCGGCAAACAATTTCGCGTCCGGAATTTGTTCCGGATCGGCGTCGTAAACTCCGTCCACACGCGTGGCCTTCAGGATCACGTCCGCCTTGATCTCCATCGCGCGCAGCGCCGCGGCCGTGTCCGTCGAAAAATAAGGATTCCCGGTCCCCGCAGCAAAAATAACCACGCGATTCTTTTCCAGGTGCCGAACCGCGCGCCGCCGGATAAACGGCTCGGATACCTCTTTCATTTCGATGGCGCTCAGCACGCGTGTAAACACGCCTGCTTTTTCGAGCGCGTCCTGCAAAGCCAGGGCGTTGATGACCGTCGCGAGCATGCCCATGTAGTCACCCGTCGCGCGGTCGATCTCAAACCCCTTCTGCCTGGCGCCGCGGAAGATATTTCCTCCGCCGACCATGATGGCCGTTTGCACGCCCAGTTCGTGCACGTCTTTGAGTTCACGCGCGATAGCCTGAATCGTTTCGCCGTGGATGCCGAATCCCTGCGGCCCTTGAAACGCCTCTCCGGAGAGCTTCAGCAGGATCCTTCGGTATGCCGGCCTGGCTCTTTTCACGGCTTTCTTCCCAGCTTTCTTCGTCGCCGCCATGAGTCTCCGTTCGTGCGATCTAAAATCCCGGGAATTGTAACAAACTATCTCCGCCCGCGCACATCGCGCACCTTGGAGCGCGGCCGCGTGGCCGCCGCGCTCCAAACAAAAAGAGCGCCCCAGTCAAACTGGGACGCTCTGTAAGATTGTTATCGAAGGTTTTGTTCTTTAAGCAAGCACGGGTACGGGCGCCGTTTCCGGCCCCGCCGCTCCGCCGCTGACTTCCCCGACCTTGAACCGCACGAAGCGCCGGATGGAAATATTTTCGCCCAGCTTGATGACGGCCTGGGCGATCATCTCGCCGATCGTCACGCTCTCATCCTTGATGTAGTGCTGTTCGTAGAGGCAATTTTCCTCATAGAACTTCTCCATCTTCCCGTTGACGATCTTCTCGACCACCGGCTCCGGCTTGCCCGTCGCCAGCGCCTGCGCCTTGTAAATATCGCGTTCCTTTTCGAGCATCTCCGGCGTCACTTCTTCGCGCCGCACGTAGCGCGGATCCAGCGCCGCGATGTGCATCGCGATGTCGTGCGAGAGCTGCTGGAACGCTTCCGTGCGCGCCACGAAGTCGGATTCGCAATTCAGCTCCACCAGCACGCCGATCTTTCCTCCGGCGTGGATATAGTTGCCCACCAGGCCTTCGCTGGCTTCGCGCTGCGCCTTCTTGGCGGCGGCCGCCTGGCCCTTCTTGCGCAGGACGCTGATGGCTTTCTCGATGTCGCCACCCGCCTCCACGAGCGCCGCGCGGCAGTCACTGAATCCCGCGTTGGTCCGCTCGCGCAATTCTTTCACGAGTTGTGCTGGGATTTGCATAGCTGGCTGTTGTGTACTCATCCTTTTTCTCTTGGCTATTTTGGATTCTCTCGGTTGATGTCGTTAGCTGTGAAGCGGCCCGCCCCCATCCGCTCGGGGCGGGCCTCACGAAATTGCCACCCGCACATTTTGTTTAGCGTTTTTCCTCGTCGTCAGGAGGCACGGTGGCTTCCGCAGCCTCGGCAAGCTCCGCCGGGGTTTCCACAACAGCCTCCACGAAATCGCCTTCCTGCTTCTCGTACCGTTCGTACGCGCTCGTGTCGACGTATTCGACGCCGTCCACCAGCGCCTGATCTTCGGCGGCCTTCTGATCCGCAACCTGCGATTGCTGGTACGCGGTGTGGCCCTCGAGCACGGAATCTGCAATCTTCGTCGTAAACAGGCGGATGGCGCGCAGCGCGTCATCGTTCCCGGGAATGATCCAATCCACCACGTCCGGGTCGCAATTCGTATCCACAACCGAAACCACCGGCACGCCCATGCGCCGCGCTTCCTTCACGGCAATCTCTTCCGCGTTGGAATCGATCACGAACATGGCGTCCGGCAACTGCGTCATATTCTCGATGCCTTCGAGATTTTGAAACAGGTGCTTCATTTCGCGGTCCAGCCGCGCTTGTTCTTTCTTGGAAAGCTCTTTGATGCGGCCATCTTCGTTCATGGCCTTCAACAGCTTCAGCCGCTTGATGGATTTTTGCAGCGTCGTCCAGTTCGTCAGCGTGCCGCCCAGCCACCGGTGGTTCACGAAAAACGCACCGCAGCGCTTCGACTCTTCGGCGACCGCTTCCTGGGCCTGCCGTTTGGTGCCCACGAACAGAACCGCCCTGCCTTGCCCGGAGAGTTCGCTCACGAAGCGGCTTGCTTCGCGGAACATCTTGAGGGTTTTCTGAAGATCGATAATGTGGATGCCGTTGCGTTCGCCGAAAATGTACTCCTTCATTTTCGGGTTCCAGCGCCGCGTCTGGTGACCGAAGTGAACTCCGGCCTCCAGCAACTCTTTCATCGTAATCTCTACTGCCAAGTTTCCTCCTAATAGGATAGCTGTTTGCGGTGGCGACTCACGTCGCCACAGAACAGCCTCTTGCCGGCTTCTTGCCGGCCGTGATCTCGGCAGATCGGCTTGCGCCCACCAGCCGGAGTTGGCACGGGCGGGGCTTCGCCCGCCCGAAAAACTAACGCTTGGTGAACTGGAAGCGCTTGCGCGCGCCCTTCTGTCCGTACTTCTTGCGTTCCTTCATCCGCGAATCGCGCGTCAAAAATCCGTTCTTCCGCAGCGCCGGCCGCAGCTCCGGATTGAATCGCGAAATCGCCCGCGACAGTCCCATGCGCACCGCTCCCGCTTGACCGCCCACGCCGCCGCCATGCGCCGTCACGACCACGTCTACCTGGTCGGCGATATTCGTGAACTTCAGCGGCTCGATGGCGTCATGCTTCCACGCGTGATTCGGAAAATACCGTTCGACCGTGCGGCCGTTGATCGTAAACTTGCCGGCCCCCGGACGCAGGAACACGCGCGCCACCGATTCCTTGCGCCGTCCCGTTCCTAGAAACCAAGTTTGTGTGCCCGCAATGGGCGTACCAGTAGAACTCAACGTTCCTCCTCAAAGACTCCACACTCGGCTTGCTCCCTGCGATGGGTGACCGCTGGACGGTCAGACACAACGGAGAACCGCAACGTGCGGAAAAAATCTGGAACTCGCTTACAGCGAAACTGCCTGCGGCTTCTGCCCCACATGCCGCGCCAAACCCGCCGCATCCCGGTACACGCGCAACTTCTTCGCGCGCCGCGCGCGCAACTTGTTCTTCGGCAGCATCCCCAGAACCGCTTCGCGCACCATCCATTCCGGCTTCGTTTCGCGTACTCTCTTCGCCGGCACTTCCTTCAGCCCGCCCGGATATCCGCTGTGCGAATAATAAATTTTCTGTTCGACCTTGTTTCCGGTCATGCGAACCTTGTCTGCATTAATCACCACCACGTGGTCGCCCGAATCCAGGTAGGGCGTAAAGCTCGGCTTGTCTTTGCCGATCAGCATGCGCGCGACCTTGCTCGCCAGGCGCCCCAGCACCACGTTCGTCGCGTCCACTACAAACCAGTTCGCGCCCACCTTCAGCGCTTCGGCTTCTTCACCTTTGGCTACGTACGTCCTCATTGCGCTCAGTCACACCTTTCCCTGTAGGGATAAACTCAAATCATAAAGTACCGCACCGTTATTGTCAACGAACTTGAATCAGTGCAATCAGTGCTATGGATCAGTTTGAGACGAACCGGGCATCTCGCGCAAGCAGACTTCCGGGGAGTCAGACGTTACGCATCAACGAGCAGCGCGTCTTACGAAATCAATTGGATTGCCTCCGAGTACGCCGCCACCGGATAGAAACTGCGATTGCTATTGATAGGGGATAAGCGACCCCTTAGGCGCGTTTCAAAGAAGGTGAGAAAGCTGTCACCGGTCGAACGGCATTATTGGAAGCCGGGGTTTCGGCTTCTTATTTTGATCGGCGCCGATCTCGGATAGCAGTCGTAGCGTCGCGACATATCACTCCTTGCAGGGTCAACGAGTAAAATCGCCTGACTTAGAATACCAACCTGTTCCTGCTAGGGGAGTGGTAAAATGTCATTTCGAGATCAAAAGGACACCGGCCCAGAGGAGCATGCAGATATGAAACTTATGCGCTGCCTTCATCGGCCATCGTCGAGGACAGTGATGAATCGTAAGGTGGGGGCCGTTCTGGTGGTGACAGGACTTTTGTTGGGCGCGGCTTCCCTTTGGGCGCACCATGGAAACGCAGCGTTTGATATGACGAATACAGTGAGGATGCAAGGGACGGTTACGGATTTCCAGTGGGTCAACCCACATGCCTTAATTCATGCGGACCTGAAAGACGAGAAGGGTAAGGTTGCGAACTGGAAACTGGAGTTAGGGAGTCTGGGGATGCTAAGTCGGTTTGGATGGAGCCGGAATACCGTGAAGCGCGGGGACCGGGTGACTGTTGAGGGATTTCGGGCTAAAGACGGCTCGCCTTATATGTGTTTGGTAAGCATCGATCTTCCCAACGGTCAGTCAATGCGGGGGTCTCCATAGAAACGCCCGACATGCTGCCATTCTGTAAGTGGCTGGAACACACTTCGGTGGGCGCCGGTATACGGGAATCGCTGTGGCTGTTTCCGGCGATTGAGACCCTGCATTTGCTCGGGATGGCGGCGCTGGTGGGGACTACCACAGTTTTTGATTTGCGCCTTCTGGGGTGGATGTTGCGGCGGGAGCGGGTTTCGGAGCTGGCGGGGCGGCTGCTTCCCTGGTCTTGGGCGGGATTTGCGGTGCAGCTGGTCACGGGAGCACTGCTGTTTACCTCGGAAGCGGTTAAGGTATATCCCAATCCCGCGTTTCGAGTAAAGATGTTATTGATATTTTTGGCTGGCGTGCATGCGCTGATTTTCCATTGGAGCGTCTATCGGGATGTGGCGTCCTGGGATGACAGCGGCATTTTGCCTGCTGGGGCGAAGGTTGCGGGTTTCGTTTCGATCCTGTTATGGATTGGGATTGTTGCGGCAGGACGGTTTATCGGATTCGTGTGACTTTGCTGAACGGCCCTCGGCAGCAGTTCTCCGTAGCGTCTCATTTGATCATTCCGGCGACGAAACGCTTCCGACTGCTTAAGAAAAATTCGGCGATGAACCTTGACTTGCTCGACTCCGCCAAGTTCGATCCGCGCGGCGCGTTGCGCTTCGTGCGGGGGCATGCCCCGCGCGAATGTTTTTCTCAATCAGCATTTCGAGGTGGGAATGAACCTCCTGGTCGAGGTCTACCTCCACGCGCCGGGATAAAAAGAGATTTCTCAGAAAACTTCGACTTTCACAAAGACCGGCATGGTGAACTCCTCAACAATCGAAACGATCAGAAACCGCGTTCTATTCGTAACGCAAGGCGACCATTGGGTCGACTTTCGTGGCGCGCCGCGCCGGAATGAAACAAGCCAGCAGCGCTGCGCCAACGAGGAGCAGTGTCACTCCGCCGAAAGTCAGCGGATCGGTGGCAGTGACGCCAAAGAGCAGCGACTCCACGGTGCGCGTCAGTGCCAGCGAACCGGCAATCCCAATCGCCACACCAATAAAAATAGTGCGCAATCCCTGGCCCAATATCATCCTCAGAACGTCGCCGGAGCCCGCGCCGAGAGCGACGCGCACGCCAATCTCGCGCGTGCGGCGGCTGACGGAATAGGCCATCACGCCGAACACGCCTGCCGTAGCGAGAAGAAGCGCGACGATTCCGAAGAATCCAATGAGAATGACGTTGAATCTCCGCGAGCCCAGCGAAGCGGAATACACTTGCGAAAACGTCCGGAACCTCGCCGGAATCTCCGGGTTGAGGTCCTGCAGGATTCCTCGTGCCGCGGATGTGACCATCCGGGTGTCGGCATCGCTCAACATCGTTAAGGTAACCGCCGCTCGCGGCCTCTGAAACAAATTCACGTAGACGGTCGGACGCGGCGGCGCATCGAGACCGTATTCGTGAGTGTCACCAACGATCCCGACGATGGTCAGCAAACGCAAGTCGCCGTCCATGTTTCCAAACTCAATCGTGTGGCCGATGGGTTCCTGATTTGGCCAACGGTCGCGCGCAAGCGATTCGCTGATCACGGCAACGTGGGGAGAATTTGCGCCATCCCGCTCGTCGAAGATGCGCCCCCGGATCAGCGGAATTCCAAGAACCTGGAAGTATCCGTCCGTGGCGACGCAAAAGTCCGCATTGCCAATGCGTTCTTTCTGCTGGAACAACGCACCAAAACCATCCGTGGTCCTGGGAATCTCGTTCTGCGTCATCAGTAGAAACATTCCGTCGGGAAGGCCGCCATCCTGGTTCATCGGCAGGCCGCTGGTCGCGCCAACCTTGCGTACGCCCGGAATTTGTTTGAGCCTGTCAATCAGGTTTGAAAAGAAGATCGCCTGACTTGCCTTTGCTTTCGGATCGTCCACCCACGGAAGCGAGACGTCCATCGTGACAATTTTGTCCACACGGAACCCGGGATTCACTTCGAGCACTTTCATCAGGCTGCGCCCGAGCAGTCCCGCTCCGACCACGAGAACCAAGGTGATCGCGATCTGCGCCGCCACGATAACCCGGCCAACGCGCTGGCTGCCTTGCGAACCCGCTTGTCCGCGCCCACCTTCCACGAGGCCCTTCCGCAGGTCCCCGGACGTCACCCGCGCTGCGGTGAACGCTCCGAGGCCGGCGGCGACCGCTGTCGAGAGGAGGAACGCGAACAGTAGTACTGGAACACTGATCGAGACACTGTCCAGCCTCGGGAGATTTTGCGGCGCCAGCCCTAGTAATCCCGCCACGCCCCAGAACGCACCAAGTACGCCGAGGCCGCCGCCGGCCAGCGAAAGCAGGAACGCTTCGGTAAGAAATTGACGGATTAGCCGTCCGCGCGCCGCACCGAGCGCGCTGCGAATGGCGAGCTCGCGCTCTCTCACAGACGCTTGTGCCAGGAGCAAATTCGCCACGTTCGCGCACGCCACCAGCAGCAGGAATCCCACCGCCCCTAGCAGGACCAGCAGCGGCGGGCGAGCTTTGCCCGTGATCGAGTTCTGTAGCGAGACGACAATTCCGTCCTTGAGGAGATAATCGCCTTGCTCGCTCGAGGTATCGTGAATGCGCCGCGCGATCGCGCTAATGTCTCGATTCGCTAGCTCGACAGTCACACCATCGCGGAGGCGTCCGGCTGCATAGTAGTTATGCGCCGTTCTGCTTGGGTTTTCGCCGTCCAAGTCGGCCGGCAGCCACAGATCCACATCTGCTGGGAAACGAAATCCGGCCGGGAGCACCCCGATAACGGAATAGACCGCGCCATCAATCTTCAGGTGCGCCTGCGAAAGATCCTGCGGCGATCCTAGGTCCTGCCTCCAATATCCATAGCTGACAAGTACAGTGCGGCCGGCCCCTTTTTTCGCGTCGTCGGCCGTGAAATCCCGCCCGAGGATTGGTTGAATACCGAAAACCTTGAGAAAGTCGGGCGAGACGGGCGCAACCGTAGTGCGCGAGGGCTGCGAAGCCCCCGAAACGGACACGACGTACTCACTGTATTTCGCAATCGCCTGGAAGCTGCGGTTTTGATCGCGAAAGTCGTCGAAGTTCGGGTCCGCAAGATGTGCCCACCGGCCCTCCGCGTTGACCTCGAAGACGGCCATGATCCGGTTCGAATCGGTGTACGGCAGCGGGCGCAGCAACACGCCGTATACAACGCTGAAGATTGCCGTGGTGGCGCCGATGGCCAGCGCGAGCGTAAAGACTATGACTGCGGTGGGGCCGGGGTTCTTCCGGAGTTGGCGGATACCGTAGCGGCAATCGAAGAGCACGGAGTGGAGCCAGTTGCCAAGCCGTTGTTCGCGAACCTGTACTTTGACCTGGTCGATGCCGCCAAGTTCTACGCGCGCGGCGCGTAGCGCATCGTTCGGCTGCATGCCGGCGCGAATGTTTTCCTCGGCCATCATTTCGAGGTGAGCGTGAACCTCCTGGTCGAGGTCTATCTCCACACGCCGAGATAAAAAAAGGTTCCTCAGGAAACTTCGAGCTTTCACGAAGAGCGGCATGCTAAATACCTCTCTACGACACTCCCAAAGCTTGGGCGATCGCCCAAGAAATGCGGCCCCATCGCTTTGTTTCGGCTTCGAGCTGCCTCAATCCCGCCTTGGACAATCGGTAGTATTTGGCGCGGCGGTTGTTCTCGGACGCTCCCCAAAAAGAGGAAATCCAACCTTCTTCTTCCATTCGGTGTAGGGCAGGAAAGAGCGAGCCTGGCTTAACAACAAAAGTTCCGCCGGTGATCTGCTGGATCCTGCGCGAGACTCCCAATCCGTGCATCTCGCCAGCGATAAGCGATTTCAAGATCAGCAGGTCCAAAGTCCCTTGCAAAAGGCTTGTCGGTTCAGGGCTCACTTCATGCCTCCTATCGGATCTCTATAGGGATAATACTGATCTACGTATAGAGCGTCAACAGGAAACGGAGCATGCCATGGATGAGACTTGCCTTATGCATGGAAACAAGGCAAGAAACGGATTGGTATCTGTAAGGGAAGGCTTGCCGCTTGTCCTCGAACAATCACAGGAGCAGCGGGAAGCTGATGCTCGTCACACGTGGCCGGAGCACATCCGCAACAAAAGGTACGCTGCGGGTAGGCCTAGCGATTTTCGGCCCTGGCTCGGCGCCTGTACGGAAAGCCAGCTACCTCTTACGGCATTCCGAACACACACGCCTGGTGTGCCGCGCTGAGGTTCCATACAATGGATTCAAACCAACTGCGACGTTCACGGACTGGAGAGACACCATGGCTGAAGGCCCCTATACGGGAAAGCGCGCCAATCCGCGCTTCTCGTTTTTCGCAGATGCCGAAATTACCCTTCGCGACGGAACGTGGGTTCGCGCACAGCTTTCCGAATTGAGCTCGCGTGGTTGCTATATCGATATGCTCGAACCCATTCCCACTCGTACGAAATTACGTCTCCGCATCTGCGATGGCATGAGCACATGCGAACTAGACGGCAAAGTGATCTACATGCATTCTGGCGGCGGCTTTGGAATTTTCGGCGTGGGGGTGCTGTTTGAAGAGATGGATGCAGAGCAGCGCTCCGCAGTCGAGGCGTGGCTGCGCGAACTCGCCGGACATGCTGGGAAAGATTTGGGACTGAACTCCGAAGCGCAAAAGCCGGGTTAAATCGCACAGAATCAACGAGCCGTGTTGTAATCAGGCGCGCTCATAACCCGAAGCTCGTCCACCGGTTTCAATCTGACCCGCAACCAATCTTTCGACGCCAGCCGGGATCCTCGATCCGCAGCTCGCCAAATGAGCTTATTTCGTACTGAGGAAGTGCAGATTTTCTATCTGGCCGGAAGGACGATGATCGGAGTCCTTACGGCTCGCGTTCGTTCGACGCAACAGCCAAAAACCTCCGCCAATCGTTATAATGCGTTTTGCGCGCCCGTAGCTCAGCTGGATAGAGCGTATGCCTTCGAACAAAGAAGGCAAAAATTCTAAATGCTTTGCTGACCGTCGCTTACAGGTTCCTCTTCTGAAATCTCGCCTCCAGTTGAACCGAAGTTATACCGAATTTGCTTCGCTGCCACACCGACCAACGGTTCTGGCCGTAATTTGCCTTGTCTACTTACGGTGAACGCGTCCCAATGACGCCCGTTCGCTGTCCTGCCAACAACCCCCCAACGCCGTTTGTGGACTGCGCAGCTCTATTGCTCCCGCAGCGCTTCCGTCGGCTCCAACCGCGCAGCGCGCCAAGCGGGCGCCGCACTCGCCAGCAGCGACACCAGAAGAAGCACCACACTGGCTGCCGCAACTGTTAATGGATCAAGTGCTCGAACGCCATAGAGCATGCCCGCAACGACTCGCCCGAAAATCACAAATCCAATCAATCCCACTGTCAAACCAATTGCGGCCAAGACTACCCCTCGCCGCACCACAAATCCGAGAACATCCGCCTGCTGCGCGCCCAACGCCACTCGCAACCCGATTTCAAACGTACGACGCGCCACCATTTCCGAAAGCGCGGCGTACAAACCCACCGCTGCAAGAAGCAGTGCGGAAACCGCGAAGCACGTCAGCAGCCCGGCTTCAAAGCGGGCGAAGACCGTCGATTGCACGATAAGTTCGTCGAACGTGGTGACCGCAAAAACAGGCAGATCTCGATTGAGTCCCGCAACCGCAGCGCGCACAGAGTTCAAGTACACCCGGGGCTCGCTGGAAACCCGCAAGAGTACCCATTGAGGCCAATGGGATGCCTGTTCGTATGGTAAGAAGAATTGGGGCTTAGGACCCTCGGTGAGATCTGTAGTTCGGATGCCTCCAACTACTCCTACGATTTCGTACCACGTTGGTTTGTAGCCGTACTCCAGGAAATCGGGTTGAATTGATTTGCCAATCGCATCTTCGCCCGGAAAAAACTCACGGGCAAACTCCTGAT
>QHZB01000002.1 GCA_003224525.1 Acidobacteriota bacterium
CTTGACTTTCGTTCATCGATACTAATGAAACAGAAGGACAAGGACCTGTCAAGACTTTTTTCCAAAACTGCCCCCAAAAAGTGGGGGAGGGCAAGGAAAATTGATATGCTACTCAAGAAATAGCGCTACCCTGAAAAGCCTATCCTTTGTTTCGCCTACGCCCCACGGTACGCAATCATCGTTTCCCCTCGCTCGTCGTTGAAGGGATTCTCGGTGAGGTTGTTGAAGAATGCTGTGAGCCGGTAAAAATCACTCTGCGTAATCGGATCGAACTTGTGATCGTGGCAGTTGGCGCACCCGGCTGTCAGACCCAGAAAAGCCGCGCTGTATGCTTCCGTCCGTTCGCGTTTGTTGTTCACGCGAAGCTCTTCACTGAGTGTGCCTCCCTCGGCAGTGCTGATTCCTGCACGCACATATGCCGAGGCGACCATCGAGTCCAGAGTTTCGTCCGGCATCATATCTCCGGCAAGCTGCTCCTTGATGAACTGATCGAAGTGCTTGTCCTCGTTATAGGCTTTGATCACATAGTCGCGGTAGGGCCAGATGCTGCGGAAGTGATCGGTGTGAAGGCCGTGCGTGTCTCCATAGCGGGCCACGTCCAGCCAATAGTGCGCACGATGCTCACCGTAGCGAGGACTTGCCAGCAACCGGTCCACAACTTTTTCGTACGCATCGGGCGCATTCTCTTCGAGGAACGCTTTGACTTCTTCCGGAGTCGGCGGCAGACCTGTGAGGTCATACGTCACGCGCCGAATGAGCGACCTCCGATCCGCTTCCGGTGACGGAGTCAGCCCCTCCTTTTCCAGGCGCGCCAAAATGAAGTTGTCTATGGCATTGCGCACCCACGCGCCTTGCTTCACATCGGGAACGGCTTGCGCCTTCGGCGCGATGAACGACCAATGCTCCTCGTACTCCGCTCCTTCCTTCACCCACTCGCGCAGGAGCACGATTTGCTCTGGCTTCAGAGTCTTGTGCGCTTCCGGAGGCGGCATGCGATGCTTGGGATTCTTCGCCTCGATTTTCCGCACCAGCGGACTTTTGTCGGGCTGCCCTGCGATGATGGCGGGGCCGAACTTATCGTGCGGCACCAAGGCAAACTCAGCCCGGTCGAGCCTTAGTTTGGCCTTTCGCGCGCCCGGATCAGGCCCGTGGCATGCGTAACAGTTCTCGGACAGAATTGGCTGAATCGTTTCGTTAAACGACAGTTTTGTCAGCTCTTTGCTGGCACGAACGGCTGGCTTCCTCGGCTCAGTCCCAGTTTGCGCAAGGGACCGAAGTAATCCAGTACCCATAATAAGAAGGAGGAAACTTCCAAACAATAGGGAGGAACGCGACTTGTCGAAGGACGCCATGGATTAACATTCGAATAGCACGCCGTCATACGTCAAGGCAATTTATTAACGTTTATCTCCGTTAGCCCTAGTCACCGCGCGCAGACCGGCAAACTGCGTGGAACTGCGAACGGGAGAAAGCTACGTTATTATAGTTGTTCTCAATCTCCACAAAGGCCTTCTCAAACTTCCTTTTCGCTTGAGCTCCATAATGATGGCACAGGGCTTCCGCGAGTGCACCGAGGACTGCCTGATGCCTCAGCTGGCCCGCGTTTGAGCGATGCCGTTATGACGCGGATTGTTAGGGCGGGCCCAACCACCCTCCTTCCTTCTTTTCGGGTTCAGATCGCCCAGCATGGCATCCCGTAGCAGGGCATTTGCGCGGGTTTGATAGCCCCTGCCTTGCCGCCGCAGCCAGGCAATCACATCGGCGTCAAGGCGAAGAGTCAACTGCTGCTTCAAAGGTCGATAGAAGGGATTGCGGACAGCGTTTTGCCAGAACCTCTCCGTCAATTCCGGGATGTCGGAAGTATTGATCGCGTTGTCAGGCCGCCGAGAGAGCTTTTTAAGACGGCGTTTGCGCCCAGCCGTGAGGCGACTATCCGAGAGACTCTTCTTTACGATTTTCGTCATACCGTTTGCGCTCCTTCCGAACTGCTCTTCGAGCTGAGATGATACGAATGATTTCGTCCTGTTCCTCACTGCGAACGGTGTGGGCAACAAGGAGTAATACGATGCCCTCGACCAAACCGAGGGTTTGCCATCGGAGTTCGCCGCCCTCTATGCGATCTTGGTCGACCAGCGCGTAGAGATCAGCAAAAACAAGCATGGCATCTTCAAAACGCACCCCATGCTTTCGTTCGTTGGTCTTGGCCTTGGCCTCGTCCTACTCGAACCGAACCATGGACGAACAGTATAACTCCAAAATTGTAGCTACATAAAAGTAGTCCGGTAGTGCCTCTCGGTATCGGATAAGGAGTACGTATTTCAGCAAAAGACCCAAATGAAGGTCCGCACCGCTCCGGCGCTCTGCAGAGGCCGAAATTTCGTACCTCACTGATTTCTTGATGGTTCCTATACACAACCAAGGTTGCTGTGCAGCACCCTTTTAGGGGTGGGTTATCTATCCTGGTGTCTACCCCGTGTCTACCCCCCACCCGGTGCCAAAGGCACCGGTCTGCCCCGGCTCCAGATCTACTGGCGATCCTGAGGAAACTGCTTCCCGACCAGCCAGATCAGGAAGACTACTGCCGCCATCGCTACCCAGTAGGTACTATATTCCCTCAGGTAGCTTCCGAAGCCCAATGGATCGTACCGAGTGAAAAAGTGAATCTTGCTGGCAACATATAAGGCAAGAAAGAATCCCCACAGGACGCCAGGACGACGCGAACAGTTTTCGTAGCGTTCATTAATGCGTTCTCGCTTTTCAGCCTGCCTAGTTGTAACGGGGCCATGGCAAAAGGCCCATGAGCCATACCGGCAACGGCGACCCATTTGGAGGGGGAGGGGGAGGTACATCCCATACATGACGCCTCGTGGTGCAGTAGATCCCGGCGGCTGCAAAGCCGCATACCCCGGCTACTTTCATCACGAGCTTGCCCGTTGCTCACCCAAGAAAGGTACAAATCGTCCTCGATAACAGTCCTAGCCCCACCGCGGCTGCATCGTCGGCGAATCCGATTGTTGTGCACACGACAGCGCATCCTGGCTTCCCGGCCTTCTGTTGCAGCTCTTGTATATCTTTATTTAACAGCCGGAACATTTTCTCAAGACAGTCAGGGCAGAGTACGTTCTTCGCTGTCTCTCCTTTGGGGCCGGGCACCAACTTGTTCAGATCACCGGACTCAAGCCCATAGGAATCAAAGTAGAAGACTGGATTGTTGACTACGTACGGGTAGGAGTTGACTCCAGCCCTAAATCTGAGAGGGTCCTCGCTGATGAATCGGCCCGCGCTCTGATCGTAGTATCTGGCGCGGTAGTCGGATGCCTGTGGATTTTCCGATGCCGTTTCCGCCAGCCAGCTGACTGGCCTTGAGGTTTGGCAGGCTTCGCCCTGTGTTGCTTGCTGGTCGGTGATGACACTACGGGGAGCGGCGTGCCTATTCAGGCTCTCCTGATTGAGTCTTATTCAAATCCTGGAAGATTTTGCGATCCACTGGTTGGGCGGAGTCGTTCTGACACTCTCGGGTCTGGTCCTTCTCTGAGTTCAGTCGCGCTGCTGGGTGGGTGGCAGTGTGGACTTGTTTCGGAATGCGGATCGAAACGTGCCTGTAGATTTGCATCGTGCCGGGCCGCACGTGCCCCAACATTGCTTGGATGTAGCGAATACCCGCGCCCCCTTCAAGCATCAAGGTTGCCATGATGTGACGGAAGGTGTCGCTTGCGCCACCCTTGGCGATTCCCGCAGATTTCACGTATGGGCGAGCCTGCCAGCTCAGATAGTTCGGCGTGAACGGTCCGCTCGTCGAAACACGATCCCAACAAGCCCCGAATACCATGCAAAACGGTGATGCAAGACCCAAGAAAGGGCGAGTAGAGTCAACGTCATGAGTTTTCCGGAGCAATCCGCAGGTCGCGGGTTCAACTCCCACTCTCGGCTCCAGTTTTTTCCACCAATCGTGTCCATCAAGAACGAAGCTTCCTGACCACTTGTCATCATGCTGGATGCATGAGCCGGAAGGACTGCAAGCAGCGGCGTGCGGTCTCGAGTTCGGAAAACCGGCTGCCTTCCTGCTCCAGTAGGTAATACTCCACTCCACCCGCACTTTCGGCTGCTTCGAAAATGTTTTTCCACTCTGCAGCACCTTCACCGAACAGAACTGTGTAACCCTTCGCCGGTTCCGGTGACCAGTCTTTGAGATGGAGAGAACGGATTCTGCCCGGATTCGCGCGAATCCACGCTACCGGATCGGAGCCGGCCTCCAGACAAGTGCCCACATCCAGCTGGAGCATGATCGATGGCTTTGTATTTTTGGCGAGGATTTCGACAGGGCGCTGGTTTTCGACGGGAATAAACTCTCTCTTGTGATTGTGATATCCCGCCTTCAAGCCGGATGATGCAAGCCCATCGGCGGCAAAATTCAACGCGTCGGCGACCGCCTTCCAGCCGTCCAGACCGGCTTTCGGATCCGCCGAAGCCATAACTACGTATTTGCTGCCCAGAATCAAGTTCATGTCGCGCGTCCGGCCGATGTGCTCCGGACTCAAATAGGAACTGTCGTTGTGCGTCGAGAAGCACCGGATGCCGAGATCGTCCAGAAGTCTTCTCATCTGCTTGGTTTGACTTTCGGACCATTCGAAATAGGGCGCATAGAATTCGACACCCTGATATCCCATCTGCGCGACGCCGCGCACGGTGGCCTCGGGGTCTTTTTTCAATTCCTCGCGGACAGAATAAAGTTCGAGACCGAGCGGAATCGATTTTGCGGCGCGAGCCGAAACGGCCCACGGCAGCATTGCCGAAAAACCGAGAAACGAACGTCGCGAAAGAGTGTGTACAGGCATAGCTGAATCGTACTGAAAAACGGGCGGAATTTCATTCCATTTTGTGCGCACCTCTTGCTTTGGCATGCTCTCAACCCAAAGGAAAGCTCGGCGGCCTGAGTGCATGCTCTTTTTCGACGTAAACTTAAGCGGAATTAAGAGGCTTCAAAACTCTTTCGCGCAGCGCCGGATGGCTTACTCCGCCAGGGTGGTAGCCTGCGCATCGCGCCCGGGAATGATGCCCCGCACGATCACATAGAGGACCGGGATGAACACCAAGTTCAAGGTGGTTGCAGCAATCATTCCGCCGAAGACCGTCGTGCCGACGGAAACTCGGCCCGCGCGGCCGGCGCCCTTCGCCAGTACCAACGGCACGACCCCCAGAATGAACGCGAGTGAGGTCATCAAAATGGGCCGCAGACGGATGCGCGCCGCTTCCACTGCGGCTTCCACGACCGACATGCCTTGACCGCGCAGT
>QHZB01000003.1 GCA_003224525.1 Acidobacteriota bacterium
ATTGCTGCGACGCGCTGCGCAAAGTTGAGCCAGCCCGGCTGATTCTTGTTGAAGCAATCGTTCCCCAAGGAAGTGAGCCGCACATGTCGAAGCTGACCGACATGCAGATGCTGGTATTAGCTGGCGGCCGCGAGCGCACACGAGAAGAATTTCGGCAGCTGCTTGCGCACAGCGGATTCCGCATGACCGTTGTGGTTCCCACGCAGTCTTTCGTATCAGTCGTGGAAGCAGTGCCACAATAGGTATCTCGTCCATGAGGCCACTTACCCCAATTAGCCCGGTGCCTCTTCGCCGTCTCGCGAACATCCTGACGATCAGCGCAAGGTCGTCGGTGTGCCTCGTCAAAACTCTGGCCGACCGCAGAATCAAGAGCTTACAACCAATACTTCCAATCGTTGATCTGGTATAACTGCCTGCCATGTTAAGCCTGCTTCTCCTCTGGCTTGGAGCCTGATTCGTCTTTTCCGCAGTCGCGGAAATCTTGTTTTGGAGAATCTCACGCTCCGACAACAACTCGCGGTACTGAAACGGCGGCATCCTCGCCCGAGCCTCGGCCTCTTCGATAAGCTCTTTTGGGTCATTGCTCGGCGGGTCTGGTCGGCTTGGAAGGAATCCCTCATCATCGTTACGCCCGAAACCGTCGCCCGCTGGCACCGGACTGGTTTTCGTATGTACTGGAAGCTGATCTCCAGAGTCCGGAGGGAGGTTGGAAGAAGACCGACGCCGAGGGAGATTCGCGAGCTGATCTTTCGGATGGTTGCTGACAACCCAACCTGGGGAGCACCGAGGATACATGGGGAACTCCTCATGCTCGGCTTTGACCTTTCCGAGAGAACCATCTCTCGTTGGATGAAACGAGCACCGAGAGATCCTGACCCGGCCAGGCGCTGGCTGGCCTTCCTTCGAAACCATCGGGAAGCGATTGCGGCCATGGATTTATTCACCGTGCCAACGATCACGTTCGGCGCGCTCTACTGCTTCTTCGTCATCAGCCACGATCGTCGACGCATCCTGCACGTTAACGTCACGAAGCATCCGACGAGCGGTTGGATCATCCAGCAGTTGCGGGAGGCGTTTCCATTTGGGTCTGCTCCCAGGTATCTCATCTTCGATCGGGATGCGAAATACGGGTTGGAAGTTCCCGGGACCCTCCGATCCCTGAATATATCCCCGGTCCGCACCTCCTTCGAGAGTCCCTGGCAGAACGGTGTAGCGGAGCGTTGGATCGAAAGTTGCCGACAAGACCTGCTGGACCACATTGTCGCGGTGAATGAACGCCATCTGAAGCGATTGCTCTCCGAGCATGTTCGTTACCACCATGAGGACCGCACGCATCTTGGGTTGGGGAAGGGAACCCCGGACTACAGAATTCGCTCCACCGCCTCGGGGCGCGTTCTTTCTCATGATCGACTGGGCGGGCTGCATCATCGTTACGTCCGGGCTGCCTGATCCGGACCAACTTTTCACCCATCCTTATATATGTATGCCGGATGTGCCCAGGTCCTTGCCTAAAGAGAACCTTCGCGCGCCCCTCAAAGCAACTCTTAACCGAATCCAGGCTCTCTTTTCAATCTGAGGCGCTAGATGCTAGAGGAATCGCACCATTTTCTACGCGGATGAGGTTTTGGCGAGACACAACGGTCTTAAGCATTTTGAGATTTGGTGGACGAGATGGGATTCGAACCCACGACCTCCTCATTGCGAACAGTGGGGAAAATAAGCTAAGGCAAGGCGCCACAATCACTTAGCTATTTTCACGAGGCCCTTAATTGGCAAACCTGGCAAACCGGTTTTCTCTTTGTCTTTTCAGTGCAGTTCGACGGTGAGAAGCCGTATAAAATCACGCGCGGTGCCTGTGCCTGTAACGAAGACAAAGTCATTTTCGAGAACCCTCTGAATTGGACAACCCGGAGTTTTATTTTCGCGAAGCAGAGGGAGTACGAAAATGGGCCTGCCACTGCGGAGCCCAGTGGCGAAACTATCGTGCGAGGCCGCGACCGAGGAAAACGCAAAGAGGCGGAGCTTTATGCCCCGGACCCAAGTTACCGGTAAGGCGAACTTCTCGCCCGGAATAACATCCGGTTTGCCCGTGATCCGCCCGCAATCGGCGGCAAGCGAGCGGCGAAATAGCTGACCACGGTAACAACACTCGAAATGCGTCGCCGTACCCGCTTCGCGAACTATTCACTTCTCAGTGCCAATAGGGGATCAATCCTCGCAGCCTTCCTCGCCGGTAGATAACAAGCTAGCCACGCAGCGAACATCAGCAGAATTGCGACCGCGCCAAGCGCAATGGGATCGGCACGTCTCACGTGAAAGAGCATCCCCTTCAGGACCGAGGTCGCCGCAGCAGCGCCCGCCGCACCGATCACCAATCCAGCCAGCACCAGCCCCATCCCATTTCCCACCACCAGTCGGAACACATCCCGTGGCTGCGCTCCCAGAGCCATGCGCACACCGATTTCACTGGTGCGCCGCACCACGGAGAATGAAAGTAGGCCGAACAGGCCCACGCACGTCAGCCCGAGCGCCAATCCACTGAACACACCGCACAGCGCTGCGATAAGCCGATCCTGATGCAGGGACTCGTCAACCTGCTCGCGCAGCGTTTCCATGTGAAGGATCGAAATGGAACTGTTGAGCGACCGAACCAATTGGCGAACCGAACCTGCAAGGCCGCTACCGTTTTTCTGTGCGTGCAGCACCAAGAACTTGAGATACCGGTCTTCTCCCCGCGTCGAGGGAACATAAAAAAAATCAGATGCTTGTTCGCGGAGATTGTTGTACTTGGAGTCGGCCGCGACACCGATAATTTCCATCGGGGGCCGATTTCCTTCCACGAATCGGATTCGTTTGCCGAGCGGGGTTTCGTCGCCGAAATAATGCCGCGCCATGGTGCGGTTGATGATGACCGCCGAACCGGGTCCTGGAGCATCATGATCGGTGAAATCGCGTCCCGCAAGCAGCGGGATGCCCATTGTCTGAAAATATCCCGGAGTCACGGAATTGAATAGCGCGTGCGACGTCTCGACGGGCTCGAGCTGGCGGCCCTCCACTGCGACGTTTACGCCCCGCACAAACCCGCTCACCGGCGGAAACGACGCAAGCGCGGCGGATTGCACTCCCGGAAGATTTTTTGCCCGCTCAAAAAGTTGGCTGTAGAAATTGCGAATTTGGTCCGTGCTGATCGGAATGCCCCCGACATCAAAGCTGACTGCGAGCACGCGATCGCGATCGAATCCGACGTCCAGAGTCTCAAGATTGATGAGGCTATGCATTAGCAATCCCGTCGCAGCGAGTAATGTGACGCAAAACGCCACTTGCGCGATGACCATGGCCCGCGCGGCTCGCGATTTCGATTGCGACTGGCTCGCTGCCGAAGATTGAACCTTGAGCTCCTGCCCGAGATCGGCGCGAGTGGAAAGGAGCGCCGGCATTAGCCCGCTCAACATTGTCGTAAGAGTCGCGATTCCCGCCGTAAACCACAAAACTCTACCGTCGAGCCCCGCTTTGATCAGGACGGGATAATTGGCAGTCGAAAGGGAGGTTGTCAGCAAGCGGTTTGCCCATGCTGCGGCCGCCAAGGCGAATGCCGTGCCAGCGAGGGCAAGCAGTGCGGACTCGACGAGGAGCTGTCGCGTTAAGCGCGCGCGTCCAGATCCAAGAGCAAGCCGTACGGCTATTTCTCTTCGACGAGCCATTCCGCGAGCCAATTGTAGGTTCGCGACATTGACGCATGCAATCAATAGAATGAGGCCCACGGCGATCAGGGCAATTCGGCCCGGCAGCGAGTAGCGCTCACGAGTCTCTGAAAGCCCGCGCGCCACTGGAGTCAGCACCAGCCTAGCCATAGACTGCTGAATTTCGATCGCGGGTACTGTAGATGCGCGCTTCGCCTCCTCGAACGATGTTTGGAGGTTCGCAGTCGCTTGATCAGCCCCCATGCCTGGCTTCAGGCGGCCAATGATATTGACCCACATATCCGCAACCGAGGCGCGTTGGTCGTGAAATGCGCTATGGCTGCGAATTAGCGGAAACGCATGGATGGGCAGGTAGAAATCGGATGGATGATCGGGCTCTACTCCAGAAAAGTCCGGAGGCGTCACGCCGATGATCGTATAGGGGAGATCCTGAATCGAAAGCGTTTGACCGATGACTTTTTCATCCGCGTTAAACGCACGTCTCCAGTAGTCAAAGTTCAGAACGGTAACTGGGCTTCCGTTTGGCCCTTCATCATCGCTTGGAACAAGGAGACGGCCGAGAATTGGCCGTACGCCGAGGACGGGGAAATACGTGCCGGTCACGAACTCTCCGTCCGCCGACGATCTAGCCCCATTCCGCACGACATCGAATCCTCCCATAAGGTTGTAGGCCATCACGCCGGAGAACACGCGGCTTTTGCAGTAAATGTCGTATGCGGAGAATTCCGAGATGTTCTCCGATGCCAGACTGCCGGCCGCATGGACCAGCACGAGTTGATCGGGATTCCGAACCGGCAATTTGCGAAGCAGCAAGGGATCGAGGATTGAAAACACGGCCGTGTTTGCGCCAATCGCCAGCGCCAGCGTCGTTACCGCTGTCGCGATGAACCCCGGATTCTTCCTTAGCATCCGGAGGCCAAACTTCACGTCTTGCCACAATGCTCGCATCGTGAACGTCGGAGTCGCTGCTCCGCTAAACTTTTTCAATCCCTAGGCAGAAAGCATTGTACGCCCGGTGCCTCACGTTGGGACGATCTGGAGTTGTTTCTCATTCAGGTCGTCCCCATTGGTCCGCGGAGGTGTCAGACTGCTCGGAGTCCGGCGTGGAAACCGTGTCCGAGAAACCTCTTAGAGCAGAGGCTTTCCGCTGTGAGGCTTGGGATTACGCATTGGGTTCCGGATGGATGTCGGCAACCCGGAATCAATCCGGTCGGCAATGGAGCCAGCTCGGTTCAAGTCGGCATCTCGTTAGGAAATCAAGCACTGACGAGATGCGCGTGTACCAAATCCGACTGACGAAACGATAACATTCCGGTTTGCCCACAACCTGTAAAACGTGCAACAACGGGCTTCAGAGGATGGTTTCTGGCAGATCGCCCTCGTATTAGCTTATTCCGTTCGCAACGCCTGCATTGGATCGATCCGCGACGCCCTCCATGCCGGAACGAGGCAGGCCAGGGCCGCCACAACTAGCATGGACGCAGCCACAGACGCGAAGATCGCCGGATCGAGCGGCCGGGTTCCAAAGAGCATCGACTGGATTAAGCGTACCGCCCCGATGCTGGCGACCAGGCCAATCGTCAGTCCATAGAGCGCTGGACGCAGGCCGTCGCCCAGCATCAGGCGCAGAACCTGCTCGCGTTGTGCACCGAGCGCCATGCGAACGCCGATCTCTCCAGTGCGCTGCGCCGTGAGGTAAGAAAGGACTCCGTACAACCCTACTGACGCCAATATCAAGGACAGCACTGCGAAGCCGAGCACGAGGCTGGCACTCAGGCTGGCGTTACCCAATGACCGTTCAATGATTTGCTGTATGGTGAGTACATCGGAGACCGGCAACTCCGGATCGAGTCCCGCAATCTTTTTCTGGATCGGAACGGAAAATGAGAGGGGATCGGTGTCCCCGCGCACTGCCAGAGTCAAACCCATACCGTTGTCCCCGTTAAGAACAGGGAAATACATGGTCGCCTTGGCCGGCTGACCCACCTGATAAAGCGTGTCGGCAACAACTCCGATGATTTCGTAATCGGCGTTTCCGTACGGAACGACGTGGAGATGCTTGCCCAACGGGTTTTCGCCCGGGAAATACTGCTGCGCCAGCAGGCGGTTGATGATGACAGTCTTTGGGCGGCCGGCGCGGTCCTGGCTGGTAAAGAATCGCCCTTTCAGGAGCGGTATATGCAATGCACTGAAGTATCCGGGATCGGCCGTCCGGTAGAGCGCGTCGGGTAGCGCCGTGCCGGGGTCAATCGGTGGATGTTCGGGAATCGTGAAGATATCATCCTCTCCGGCTCCCGCTCCAGGCACGATCGACGCAAGCGCCGCGGCGCGTACACCCGGCATGACACGCACCTGCTCCAACAGCATTTCGTTGAATGCGTTCATCTTCTCGGGACTGTCGTATTTCTTGGCGGGCAGGC
>QHZB01000004.1 GCA_003224525.1 Acidobacteriota bacterium
GTTCGGGGAATGCCACGGGATCGCCGGCGAGGTCGAAGGCTTCGGTGGCGAGCACACCTGCGGCCTGGTGGTCGTCGTGATTTTCGCCTGCAACGTAGAGTGGGAGCCACGTCAGGATTACTTCTGGTCGTGTGAGACGTACTAACCGCACTACCTGTTCCAAAGAGGCGCCGTGCCCCCAAGTCTCAAGCGAATGCAATACGTCCTGGCCCGGAGTATCGGGACCGTTGAGATTCCAAACGTCAAGTATCCCCATGGAGGCTAGAGCTCGACGTCCTTCAATCTCGCGCACCGCCCCAAGGGATGCAGCCTGTTCATTGCCCACGGCGTTCCCACCGGCGTTGCCACGTGTGCCATAAATCACAGATACATGTTTGTGTTCCTCGTAGATGGCCTTCGCTAAATACGGAGCAGCCAAGGAATCGTCATCCGGATGCGCGACGATAAGTAGAATTTCGGCCTTATAGCGGTCGTCCGACGGTGGATTTGGCGGGGCTGCCGGCAACTGTGCCCACGCGAGGGAGTAGGAAAAAAAGCTTAACAGCACAAAACGTGAAGCCAGCGACATTTTTATGATCATGTATGTCCCTCAGTTATGTGGACTCTCAGCCCGATACACACCGGTCGCATTAAGGCAAGTGTATTCGAGGTGGACCCAAAGGTTCTATCGAGAAATGCTCCCGAAAGTATTGGCGAGTCGAAGCATTTTACCATCGCGTCTTCACTGCGGGGAGAAGTCACTGCTACTCCTACGAAAACAGCCGCCTATCTCATTGAAAACAAAGCATCGGTCGATGGGCTCATTTTCATCCTTCGTTGTGACTCTCTGAGAGCCATGATTTACTCGTAGCGCAGCGCCACGATCGGGTCGACGAGCGTCGCACGGCGTGCAGGAATGTAGCACGCCAAGAGCGCAACTAAGACGAGCAGGGCAGCAACGGCGGCAAATGTCATCGGATCGTGCGCCGTCACGCCAAACAGTAGGTTCGCCATCAACCGGGTCAGTCCGAAAGCAGCGCCGATTCCAATCACCACGCCCACCAGCGCCAACTTTGTGCCCTGCTTCAGGACCATTTGCAGCACGTCTCCACCTTGTGCCCCGAGCGCCAAGCGAATTCCAATTTCGCGCTTGCGCTGCGACACAGTGTAAGAAATCACGCCATAGATGCCGATGATCCCTAGCGTCAGCGCCATTGCCCCCGCAATCCCGAGCATGACTAGCGTGAAGGAAGTTCGCGAGACCGATTTGTCATAGACTTCCTGCATCGTTCGCACCGACGCCAGCGGCAAGTTTGAGTTTACCGACCACACGGCTTGCCGGACCTCGTTAAGAAACCCTTCCGTGCCGGCGCGCTCGCTTCGCGCCACAAACGTCTCCGTCCGTACCGTGTCCGCAGTTTTGCGCCCAAACAGGTACTCCATCATCGGTGGCCAATAAACGATTTCAGGCGCCTTGTCCTGCAGGCCTCTTTCTCGAACATCCTGTATCACGCCGATCACCTCATGCCACGGCATCGTAGAGAACTCCCGCAATTGCTTGCCCAGAGCCGCCGACGGGGTGCCCCACATCTCTCGCGCCAAATTCTCGGAAATCATCACTACCGGTCGCAGTCCGTATACGTCGCTCCAGGTAAATTCCCGGCCCGCAATCAATCGCGTCCCCGCCGTTTGCAGAAAGCCCGGAGAAATATATTTGTACAGATACAGCGGTGCCATTACGTTGTCGGGGTATATCTTGTCTTGGGCAAAGATACAGTCCCAATCAGAATCGAAACCCTCCATCGGCATTTCGCTCACGAGCCCCGCGGACTTCACACCGGGAGTCGCTGCCAGCTTCTCCAGAATTTGGTTCTGAATGCGCAGCACTTTTTCCGGCTGCGCTACTAGCGCGGCCGGAATCGAGATGCGCATCACCTGGAGATGTTGCGCGTCTGTGAATCCGGGGTCGACCGTTCGCAATGCCTGGAACGTTCGGATCATCAAGCCCGCGCTCACAAGCAGCACGAGTGCCATCGCCACCTGACCCACCACGAGAATGCTGCGGGCGCGGTGGCGCTCCCGGCTCGCGCTCGCTGCCCGGCCTCCGCTGCGGAGAGCTAACGAAGCACGCGGCCCGGCATATTTCAGCGCAGGAATTAGGCCGAGCAACAAACCGGAAAGCAGCGCAAGCAGCAAAGTGAACCCGAGCGTCCGCGCATTCGGCGAAATCTCACTTAGGCGCGGAAGATTCGCCGGGCCAATGGCCAACAGCAGATGCACGCCGGCATATGCGAAGGCAGCGCCGAGAACTCCGCCCAGCAGACCCAGCATCACGCTTTCAACCAGGAGTCCTCGGACCATGCGTCCCCGACTCGCGCCTAGCGCGGCGCGAACGGCCAGTTCCTGCTGTCGCGCCTCGATCCTCACCAAAAACAGGTTCGTCACGTTAGCGCACGCAACGAGCATTACCAGCCCGATGGTTCCCATCACTACCCAGAGAACGTCGCTGACGTTGCCAATGACTTCTCGCTTTAACGGACGAATCATCGGCGTAATCTTCCACGTCTCGTAGAAATGCGGATTCGTGCCCGGACCATTTGTCCAGGAGTCCATCCAGATTGGCAACATGCGCGTCAGATCGGCATTGGCTTCGGCGATGGTCACACGGGGCTTCACCCGCGCGACACCCTCGAACCCGAATCCCGCAAGGATCAAATTGCTGCTGTCAAAGGCGAGCGGCACCATCACGTCGAAATCTGTATCGACCAACCGGAAACCTTTATGCGTAACGCCGGCTACCTCTCGAGGCCGGGCATCCACTGTAATGTTGCGCCCGACGACCGAGCGGTCTCCGCCGAACCGCCGCTGCCAGTAGCCATAGCTCAGCATCACGCGCTGCGGACCGCGCGGAACTTGATCTGCCTCGGAGAGCCATCGCCCAACTGCAGGTGGAACGTCCAACACCTGGAGTACACCATCGCTGACTTCAACTGTGCGTACCTGCTCCGGCTCAGCCAGGCCTGTAACGCTCGCGGTTCCGGTATCCCACACTCCCAATGACTGAAATGTGCGATTATGCTCGGCGTACGTGAAATACATGGAGGCCGAAAGATGCAGGCCGTTCTCGAAATCCGCCAGTCCTGGCGCGCCAGGGGCGATTTGGTGCAGCGATACTAACTGTTCGGCATTCGGGTAGTTCAGCGGTTTCAGCAGCACGCTGTTCACAACGCTGAAGACCGCCGCGTTCGCGCCGATTCCTATGGCAATCGTCAGCAACGCCACTGCGGTAAACATCAGGTTGTGACGGAGAGCGCGCAGCCCATAGCGGACGTCCGCGAGAAGTTCCTGAACGGAAGGCCAGCGCCAGACGTTCCGGCTATCCTCTTCGGTCAGCGTTAAATTCCCAAACGCACGGCGAGCAGCAGCGGTAGCTTCTTTTCTCGACATTCCCTCCGCCACCAACTCGTCAATCTTCTCTTCGAGGTGCTCCCGAATCTCTTCGGAGAGATCGCCATAGATTCGTCGCCGCAAGAAAAATTGTTTAAGCCAACTCATGATTCACCCGGTGCTAAAACGCGCGTAATCCCTTCGAGCATGCGCTCAAAGCTCGATACCTCACGTTCCAGGTGCTTTGCACCTGCCGCTGTCAGTCTGTAAATCCGAACGCGGCGGTTTGTAGAAGAGACGCCCCACTCAGCCTTGACCAACTCCTCCTTGAGAAGCCGCTGGAGAGCCGGATACAGCGATCCTTCTTCGATCTGAAGCAAGTCATGCGAAGTTCGTTTGATATGCTGTACGAGCGCATAGCCGTGCGAGGGCTTTCGTCTTAGGATTCGGAGAATCATCATCTCCAAGGCACCTGGAAAGAGGTCTCGCTGTTCGGTTTTCTTCATGCGAACGAATCCTTCTCCTTACGTGCTACCTACCCAGACTGTTCGGCTCTAGGCCTAGGTCAAAATAGTATGAAGATGCGACCGCAGTCAAGTCAAATAGTGGACCCTGGTCATGAAAAAATTCTTGACACAGTATATCGGCTATTGATATATCAGTAGTGGACATACTCATGCCCACTGCCAATCGCGTTCCAGATGATCTGCAACACTTGCTCCCCCTGACTCCTGCGGTTTTTTTTATTCTTTTCGCGTTGGCAGACGGGGAGAAGCATGGCTACGCCATTATGCAGAGCGTCTCCCGAATTTCTAACGACCAGTTCCGTATGGGCCCTGGCACGCTGTATTCAACAATTCAGAGATTATTGGATCTCGACTTGATTGAAGAAACGGAGGGCGTCGGCGGCCAATCCGACCACGAAGATCGGAGGAGGTATTACAAGTTGACCCGCACGGGAAAGGCAATCCTCGCTGCCGATATCAGCCGCATGGAGTCTGTAGTGCGCCTGGCTCGTGACAAGAAGCTAGTGCCGAAGACATCGGAGTGATGTTATGACCAGCGCGGCCCGAGTGAGCTGTGGCCTGTACAAAATGTTGTTGTTCACGTATCCGCGCGAGTTTCGCCAGCGCTTCAAGTGCGAGATGGTAAGCACGTTTTCAGATCTGATCTGCGGCGAGTGGGAGCAGAAGAGTGTGCTGGGAGTCGCGCGAGTATGGCGGTCCGCGCTAGGGGAAGTGCTTTCTGTCGCTGTGCCACTTCACCTACAAAGCCCAATTGTGGTTACGACCTCGCTGGCGCTGCTTTCGTCGTTTGCCTTGTTCATCGCGGTTTTTCACGCAATGACGCATGTGTGCGACGGCAAATAGTTAACTGGTTCAGCTGGTCAAAGAGGCTGTCCGTTTTTGCTTCGGGTAGGGCAGTGCTCGATTGAGAAATGAACATGAATCTTAGAAAATGCAGGGCGCAATTTCGACCAGATCCGCTTTTTTCAGAGCGCCTGTATTTCTGCTCTGCCAGAGCCAATTTGGGGATCAATTACAGCTGGCAATCTCATTCTGAGGAGAACAGCCATGAAAAAATCATACCTGTTTGTGGGCCTTCTGCTGGGCGCAATGCTTTCAGCGGTAGCCCTCAGCACGCCTAATGTCACTGGCAAGTGGTCGGGAACGTTGCAAATGGATGGAGAAAATGACGCCAAGCCTGCTTATTCCATTCTGAATCAAGACGGAAACAAATTGTCAGGAAGCGTCGGACCCAACGAGAGCGAGCAAGACTCGTTTGAAGGCGGGAAGGTGGATGGTGACAAACTAACGTTTGACGTTCCACAGGGCCCAAATGCTGAAGGCTCAATTCACATTGAAATGCAGGTGAAAGGAGATCAGAT
>QHZB01000072.1:0-16126 GCA_003224525.1 Acidobacteriota bacterium
GTTGTTCGGATTCATGCGTCGGGATTCACCGGGGATGAGCTGACGTGGCCCTCGACCTGGACTGATCGCGTCGGCCGTGACCGGACGCCTTCAATCCCCGGACACGAACTGGCCGGAGTGGTCACCGCTCTCGGCTATGGCACGACGGGGCTGTCGGTGGGACAGCGGGTGTTCGGCCTCACGGACTGGTATCGCGACGGCACACTGGCGGAGTATGTGGCCGTCGAGGCACGCAACCTCACACCGCTGCCGGGCGACGTTGACTTCACGGTTGGCGCGGCCCTCGTGATGCCGGGCCTAACCGCGTGGCAGGGGCTGTTCGAGCACGGCCGCCTTCACGCGGGGCAGAGCGTCCTCGTGCACGGTGCGGCCGGCGTAGTCGGTTCGATGGCGAGCCAACTCGCACGTGAGGCGGGCGCATACGTCATCGGCACGGGGCGCGCTGGCGGCCGTCAGACGGCTCTCGACTTCGGCGCACAGGAGTTCGTCGACCTCGATAACGACGCCCTAGAAGATGTCGGCAAGGTCGATCTGGTTTTCGATGTCCTCGGCGGCGACATCGCGAAGCGGTCTGCGGGCGTGATTCGTGCCGGAGGAACGCTGGTGACCATCACCGGCCCAACCGAGGCGCGGCCCGCTGACGGCGTGACTATCGATTTCGTCGTCGTACCCGATCGCGCCCAATTGAGTGAGGTCGTGCAGCGGGCCCGGACTGGGCGGCTGCGGACAAACATCGGTAACGTGGCTGCCCTCGACGATGCCGTCGCCGCCTTCAACCGGACCGAACGGATCAAGGGAAAGACGATCATCCGCGTTCGTCCGTGAGGTATCGCATCGCTCGACAATTTGCTAAACCACAAGTTCATCGTTTCCTTTCATGGACCGACGAAACTCCTTCGGCTCGGTTCGCATAGAGAAAATGTCGGGGCTTCGGAGATTCGAGAACGAGACTAAGCACGCGCTCTTCGAACTTGCGGTCCGCAATGGTAAATCGATCATGTTGACGCGCATGTTCCCCCCAAGAGTCCACAACGAAATTCTCGAGATATACGCCGGGATTCTCCGCATCGGAATAAACGCCCCAGCGC
The DNA here is from genome assembly GCA_003224525.1 of Acidobacteriota bacterium. Classification (GTDB taxonomy): domain Bacteria; phylum Acidobacteriota; class Terriglobia; order Acidiferrales; family UBA7541; genus Acidiferrum. The sequence goes on from QHZB01000072.1 coordinate 1,089, forward strand.
GTGGCGCCGTCGCGTCTTCGAATCCGCTGGTAATCGTGCAGTGCATCCAGAAATTCCGGAACCTTCTCTGGGTCGACGCGGTATTCAATGGCGACAAGCACCGGCCCTTCGTCGGGTTCCGGTTGCGTAACCATCGAAAGTTTTCCCCAATGGCTCCACGCCTCCAACGAACCCCTTGCCGCGGGCAATCGCGCAACAACGGGAAGCGCCAAGCAAGCGGCAATGCCAATGCCCGAAAACAGCAGCGCTGTGTTTGCGCTCGTATGTTCCGCAGCAAAGCCCCACAGTGTGCTGCCCAGTGCTACGCTTCCCTGAAACACGAAAAGGTAAATCGCCAGCACGCGCGCCCTCACCCAGTCGGGCGCAAGATTCTGCACCAGCGTGTTGAACGTGGACATGAACACCGTCCAAGCTGCGCCTCCAAACAAAATCAGAAAGCAGAGCAACGGCAACCGGTGCAAGGTCGCGAGCGCAAGAATTACGGCTGCGAACACTACTGTCGCTCCAGAAACAACCCACTCGACCGATAATTTGCTGCGCGCGCGCTGCAGCACTACCGCCCCAATTACCGCACCCACTCCGAAAAAGCCGAGCAGCAATCCGTAACCGAGCGAACTCTCCGTCAACCCTCTTGCCACTGCCGGGAGCAGCGCCCAAAACGCGCTCGAAAAAAAGATCACGCAGGCCGAGCGGAACAACAGCTTCTGAATGTCGGGTGAATAACGTACGTAGCGCAGCGCTGCGATGGTCGCTCCACTGAGCGTCTCCGCGGGAAGCTGGCTTTTTCGCGCCGGCCGTTTCCAACGCGCGATTACGGCAATCACGCCCAGGAAAGAAAGCGCGTTCAGCACAAACGCCGTGGCTACGCCGGCTACGGCGATAATCAGTCCTGCCAGGCCGGGGCCGACTGCGCGAGCCAGGTTGAATTCAATTCCGTTCAACGCCATCGCTGGCGACAGATCTTCTTTCGGCACAAGCTCCGGGAAAATAGCTCGCCACGTTGGAGCTTCGATCGCGTCACCTGCCGAAAGCCCAAAGGTCAGCAGAAGCAGCAACCACGGCGTCATTGTGCGGGTGATCGTGGTTGCTGCGAGCACGATGGCGATCCCCAGCATCCACATTTCGGTTCGCAGGATCAGTTTGCGACGGTCAAAAATGTGCCCGATGGAACCGGCAGGTAACGCCAGAAGGAAAAACGGCAACGCACTCGCGGTTTGAATCAGCGCGACATACATCGGACTCGTCGTGAGCGAGGTCATCAGCCACGCCGCACCCACACTCTGCATGAACGTGCCGATGTCCGAAACCAGGTCCGCGATCAGAAGATCACGGAAAAGAGGAATGCGAAGAGGACGCCAAGGACTTTGCGATTGTGTAACGAAACTTTCCACCCAAAGATAATGGAGCAAATCGAGCACACTTACGAGCGTTTATGCGACGTGGGATGAGTGGTTCTCGGCGAAGATTTCGCCTCCCGTGATGCAACGAGGAGCGTAAGACATAGTCCAGACTGCCTTATTGCGTTCGTGGTATTCGGTGCCTTCCCACGGGTGTCACAAATGTGCAAATACGAGTAAGGCGTTCCGGCAAACATCACGCAATGAAGGTGAGCAGGGGCCGACATTCCGGCGCCCGTTGTCTGAACTTAAAGAAACCACGGGACCGCCACTGCTTCTAGCTTTCGTGGACTTTCTGCGCGAGTTCGCGAAACTCCTTGGCTTGTTTGTGGCTTGCCTTTACTTGTAACTCCGCGAGCTGCCGAGATTTCTCACTCGGCATCTGCGAAACCAAAGCCTCAAGCTCAATTGCCGCTTCGCGCGCGTGGTCGGCCTGTTTCAACATTAAATGTTCGAATTTCCGCACTGACTCATTGTGATCCATAAGTTCCTCTTTCCAAAGATACACCTTTGAGGGCTGCCGCAAGTATTCTCTATTGGTCAGAAAAACGAACTTCAATCCGCCGATCCAGAGCAGGACAACGAGATCAAAGTTGGGGCTGTGCTATTTCTTCCGTGCGATCGAGGCATCTTCCATACTGGCCTGCTTGTTCCAGCCGTGGAAACGCGAGAGGTCACCCGCATTCCATGCCTCACGGAGTCCAGGAGTACTCAAATCCCAGTCTGGGCGGATTTCGCTCGTCACGGCGCGCAGATCGTGCCAAAGATCGATGACCGATGGACGCCCCCAGAACCAATAGCCGTTATAGATGCTGTAAATCACGAGGCCCGGCTTGAGCACGAGAGTATGCGGGATCATCGGGTTGTTCTCGGGGTCGGTGTACTCCTGGATGTCGAGATCCTTTTGAATCGTTCGGCCGGGGTCCGAAAGGAAAGTCCACTGGGCTCCGACTGACGCACGGAATTCCTGCAGAGTATGGTGATCGTCGGTGGAGATCGTGGCGATTTGGGTGTACGCCACCGCGATCTTCGGGTAGAACGCGGCGAGTTCTAAATGCTGCTGGTGCTCCTTCGGGCAATAGTGGCCGCGCGCAAGGGTAAGGATCAGCGGATCATCGCCCTGTAGCTCGCTGAGCTTACGCACTTTGCCTGTGTGATCGGGCAGTTCGTAGTCGGGGAAGACACGTCCGGGTGCGATGTCAGAGCGCATGGTTGGACTCGTTTGGTGGTGACAGGACCGCCTGAGCGTCTTTCACTTCGGCAACTCGGTCCCGGCTTGCTCCGCAACCATATATGCGGCGTACCAGTCGGACCAGTTCGCGTCGCGCTGCCCGGTACGCTTTTCGTGCTGCCCGTGAGCGGCCTCTGATCGCCGGAGCGCGCTCGCGAGGTCACCCGCGGAGCCGAATGAAATTGCGGCAGGATCGATGCGCCCTGGAAGCCGGGTCGTGACTTCCTGCAGCAGCCAGCCGTTGCCATCCGGGTCGTTGAAAGTGGCGAAGGAACTGTAGGTGGCGTGATCGGGCGATGGTCCCCTGACGCGGCCGCCTGTGCCGTCGGGCTGGAACTGAGCGCCCGGCGTCCCTGCGTGAAAAACATCGCTGACTTCGACAGCGTGGGCTGCGAGCTCATTGCGCGCAGCCTCGATGTCGGAGGCGACCAGGTACAGGCCCCGGGCCGAGCCCGGCACGGCCGTCGTGATGTTCGTGCCGAATTGGACCGAGCACCCGGACCCGGGCGGCGTAAATTGGACGATCCGGAAGCCGTTATCGAAGCGAAAGTCGGCGTCGAACCGCCAACCCAGGCTCTTGTAGAACTCCTTCGCACGATCGACATCCGAGACGGGGATGACGACCGCTTCGAACTTTAAGTCGACCCTCGCGACACTCGTGTCGATGCTGCGGACTACATTCGTGCTCATAGCTGCCTCCTGAGTTGTGTCATGTGCATCACCATCGATATTGAGTTTGCGCACCATTCGCCGTTCCGTAACCGGAGATTTCCAGACCGCGGTTCGGACAGTTTTGCCGTTCCATGTCACGTCGCGCGGCAGACCGACATTTACTGAAAGCAACCTCGGCATTGGTACCCTCGTCGAAGTCCAGCGTCAAGCTCTTGTCTAGCAACACGCAGCTTCGATCACCTCAGTAACTTACCGGCGAGCCAGTAATCGATACTGACCTTGCCCGGACCAGAGCAGATCAGCGAGATAAAGATGAGCACGTACAGGACTTCCGGAAGGTAGAGGAAATCGTCGAGCCAGCTGAGAAACGAAAGTCCCTTAGGCAACGTGGAAACCGCGCTGGTCAGAGTGGCGACAATCATATCGATCAATAACGCGACGCAGGCCAGGCTCGAAAGAAACCCCACGGTCAGCAAGGATCCGCAAACGAACTCGACACCCGCCACGAAATAAGCCGTCTGGCGGGGAAACGGGACCTTGGCCGTAACGAGCGTGTCGTAAACAGGTTTCGTGCCGCCGGCGACAAACAATTTGTTTCCCCCGGAGATGGCGAAGAACAACCCGATCGAAACGCGTACCAGGAGGATGGCATATTGTTCCAAATCACGGCCACCCGTCAGCGCAAACTGGACCAGCCCTTTCCAATCCATCTCTTGTCCCTCCATCGGAGGATGTGCTGCAACGATACCCAATATCTTGCGCTTCGACTTCTCTGCTAACCGCGCAACTCAGGACTTAGTGGGTCTCTGACGAGCTTGCTTCATAAAACCTCGGACGAAGTCGGCAATCTGATCGGCTGCGGTATCGAGGGCGAAATGGGGGCCGTCGACGATGTGGACTTCGGCTTTCGGAACGTCGCGGCGATAGGCTTCCGGCTCGGAGGGATCGAACGAGGCTTCATACTTGCCCCAGAGGACGAGCAGGCGAGGCTGCTTTTCGCGCATCCAGGCTTGCCACTTAGGATAGCTATCGACGTTGGTGCGGTAGTCGTAGAAGAGGTCGCTTTGAATGTCGACTTGGCTGGGCCGGTTGAGAAAGTAATATTCATCGGTCCAGAGATCGGGGTCGTGGCGTTGGAGGTCGGGATCGTTGCCGACATGGCGTGAACGCGTGGTCTCCAGTGAGAAGAGATTTGTGCGCAGGGCGCTTTCGTAAGCGGCGCGATCGGCCCAGTAGGCGCGGCGTGTCTTCCAATTCTCGCCGAGGCCGGTATTGTGAGCCACGGCATCCTGGACGATGAGAGCTTCGACACGCTCCGGATGGGCCAGGATCATGCGAAAGCCGACGGGGCCGCCGTAATCCTGCATGTACAGGGTATAGCGCGAAAGGCCGAGCGCGTCGGTGAAGTGATTGATGATCTCGGCGATGTGGTCGAAGGTGTATGCGAACTTTTTTGGGTCGGGCCAGTCACTGTGGCCAAAGCCGGGGTAATCGGGGGCGACAAGGTGATAGCGGTCGGAGAGGCGCGCGAAGAGAGGTTCAAACATGCGCGAGGAAGAGGGAAGTCCGTGCAGCAAGACGAGCGTGGGGGCGTCTTTGGCACCGGCCTCCCGGTAAAAGATGGAGAGGCCATCTATCTGTACAGTGCGATAAACAGTCGGGTGTTCCACGGAACGTTCCCTCCCTTGGCTGTGGGCCGGCAATGCAAAGGTTACGAGCATCGCCGCGGCCAGCAGCCTCGTGCCGAAAACATACAAGCTGCGGATCCGGTCAGGCGAGCCCAAAATGTGCATCGTCATTCCTCCATACTTAACACTTTCTAAGCATTCTTCTTCCGAGGATCGTCTTTCGCTTCAATGTACTCCAGGCCGAGTGGCCCCATTGCGGTTACTTGCGTGACGTACTCGCCGGATTTCGCCCAGTGGAAGTGGGGAGTGTTGCCAGGGAGAACAACCACAGCGCCGGGCGGATAGGCTTCCAACTTATTCGCGTCGAATTCATCACCCAACCCGATATAAGAGACGCCAGAAATCACGGTGTAGACTCGGTCCTCCGGGTGCTTGTGAGGCATCAGCTTCTCGCCACGGGGCACTTTGACCCGGATAGTGTAAGGGCCGGGCTCCGAGGGCTGCCCGACGATGACGGCAAGCCGTATGGCGGGTGGGAACGCCGGGAACGGTTTCCAATCAATATCTTCGGACAGGATGGCTTTGAATACTTCCTGTCCAGGTTGGTGACTACGGACGCCGCTTTGCGCGGCAGGCTTTACCGCGCTGGCTTTTTGAGACATAGAAACCTCCTTTCGTGCAGAAAATGTAAAACATCAATGCAGACTTTCGAGATACGTCCGCCAGTGATGCCGCGATGTCAGTGCAAGTGACTGATCAAGGCAAAGATTGGCAGAAGCGCGACGACGAGGCGCGGCGCCGGCATCCGATCCGCCCAAGCGTTAACCGTACGTGAGATCGGTGCTCTCTGGGCGTTCCCAATTCTTATGCCGCTGAAACCGACTTCTTCTTCCCATCGAGTGCCAGCAGAAGAAGTTTCAGAAGCGCTTCGTCCGAGAACGGGTTCTGACCTGAGATCAACTCGCGATCTTGAAGAACGTAGCTCTTCCATGGAGCGACCACACTTACGTCACCGCCCGCCGTACGCAAGGCGAAGTCCGGGTAGAAGAGAACCTTGCCACCAATCTCAAGCGGCTCCCGCTGCTGTTCTTCCGCCGTCGAAAAAATGGTCATCTTATATCCAGAATAGATCCAGCCTTGAGCCTTTGCGTGTGCTCCAGCCGCATCGCCTGCTGCCAGCGCTCCGACCACCTCCGTCGAATTCGGAAGAGCGGAGAGAAGTGAAATCGGCCCATGGCAGAGCACCGCCGTAGGCTTGGATGTTTCATGAAAGTGTCTCATCACCGTGCCAGCGTCGGGATCATCGAGAAGATCTATCATCGGGCCGTGACCGCCGGGGACGAAAACAGCGTCATATTGATCCAGGCCCGATGCGATGACATCCGAGATACGAGTTGGATTTTTGAGCCCAGTCAGGGTGTCGCGGAATTTTAGATAGTCCTGAAGCTTAGCCTCGTCTCCACCGAAGAAGTCGGCTACAGCTGAATTGACATCCAATTGCGGCGTGTTGCCTTTGGGGTTGGCGAAAGTGATTTCGTAGCCCTCCTTCATCAGGGCGCGAACTGGAACCGTCAGCTCGTTGAGATAGTAGCCAGCGCCGGCGTATACCTTGCCATCTTTCAAGGGCAAACCGTGACCGCTCGAGACTAGCACTAAGACTTTTCCTGCTGTCATTTTGTTCTCCTTTTTGAAATCGAATTCTGTTCTCCTGAATATGAGCTAGCTCTTCCCCCAAAGTGCGCAACGACGGGCCACCGCGGTTGATGTGAGTTATGCCCCGGGGAATCCGAACATCAGCCACGACTGATTGGCTACCCAATGCGGATATAGCTCCGTCATCTGATCGAACAGCTCCTGGTCGGACGTCGCGGTTTTCTTGACCCGATCGAAATCCTGTAGGTAACGCTTGGTGTCCTGGATCGCCGAGGGAGAGTCGGGCGCGCCGGGCTTCTTGTGGCCGGCGACAACAATCTCCGGGTTCAGCGCCGCTAACCGGTCTAGTGCCGCGATCCAATTTTTTCGGCTCTCGGCGGTGGTGTCGCCGACGTACATTCGGCATTGGTTATACACAACGTCGCCGGCAACGATCAGGCCGATGGATGGAACGTGTAGAGACGTCGTATCGGCACTATCGGTGTGGCCCTGCTCGATGATGCGCAAATCGTGGCCCTCTAGAGTGAACGTGTCATGCTCATAGGGCTCAGGTGCCAGCAACTTCGTGGGCACTTGCCCGGGAAACAATCGGCGGGCTAACCGCTCCACTGCGGGAGAGAGATAGAGTTGCATGGCGTTCAGCGTTTTGGGCGTTGTTATCGCCCGAGCGCCCGGGAAACGGTCGAGCAGAATGCCCAAACCGTAGAAGTGGTCGAAATGGGCGTGCGTTATATAGATGGTCTCCAAGTTGCGGTTGTGCAGAGCAATCCAATCCGCGAGAGCCTCGGCCTCAGCCACCGTCATCATTGCGTCTACCAGCACCGCGTCGTGCTCGCCGAAGATTAAAGTCGACGTGATCGGGTCAAAGCCGAGCGCTTCCCCGAAGGGCCTTGGCCGCTCGCCGACCATAGCCTTTCCCGGAGCGGTAAAAACGTTCACACTAAGTGTGGTCTCTTTCAGTCCATTTGTGCCGCCCATCTGGTACTCCTTTCGATGTCAGCGCGAGTGACTGTTCAAGGCAAAGAGTGGCAGAAGCGCGACGACGAAGCGCAGGGTCGGCATCCTAGCCGCGCAGAGCGTTAACCGTACTTGAGATCGGTGCTCTGTCCGACCTCGATAATGTAACCGTCAGGATCGCGGATGTAGCAGCGGATCTCGCCGTACTTGGGGATCGGCTCCGTGATGAACTCCGCTCCTCGACTTTTCCATAATTTGTAGCAGGCTTGAATATCCGCGACACGGAAATTCATGAAGCTGTTGATGTGATTCGGGTCGGGGACGCTGAGCGTTACCGTCGGCTTATCCGGGGTCGGCCCGCCTCCAACGTTCAGAATCATCCAGATATTCGCAAGCAGAAGGTACGCAGGCGCGTTGCCGTCGCCCAGGGTCAGAATGCGAGCGCCGAAGACCTTTTCGTAGTAGCGAGCCGATCGCTCGATGTCGGCGACGGTAAGAAATTGCGCGATGCTCATCCCCTCTTGCGGAGGCATCTCATAGCTCTTCTGTTCGATTTGTACACTGCTCATTGAGGGCCCCTCTCAACTGGGATTCCCATTCTGCTCCCGGATGGTCACCCTTGTATACCCAAGAGCCATTCCGAGCAAAACAAGTTGTGCGTTGGGTAGTGGTCAGTTTGGATTTTTGAACGATTGTGTCACGAACCAAAAAATCCAAACTGACCCACTACCGTGCGTAGCAGCCCGGAGAGGACCACCCGCGGCGTCGCTAGACTCCCGGAACATACGGTGTGGTACCATCCCCCGGCGGTCATCTTAAGACGCGATTCCAACCCGAGCCACTCGACCTTAGAAAGCTTTCCCTGTGAAGGAGAACACACCATGTCTGAACTCGTGACGAAATCTGTGGCGCAAGAACAACCAGGACAGAAGATAGAAACACGCACCGCCGCGCAACGTGTCGCCGGCTTCACCGTTGTTGTGACCGCCGTCGCAGTGCTCGCCGTCCTCGTCGCTACGGCCGTTTACGCACAGGACAAATACTCGCTGAAATCGCCGAGCGGAATCGCGTTTTCCGACTTCAAGGGATACGAGGACTGGGCTGTCGTCTCTTCCGCGCGGACCGACGAAGTGCTCAAGGTGATCGTCGGCAATCCGACCATGATCACGGCATACAAGGCCGGGGTTCCCGGCAACGGCCAGCCTTTCCCCGAAGGCTCCATGATCGTGAAACTCCAGTGGAAGCCGAAGAAGAGCACGGAGGCCCCCTTTGTCGTAGATGTGCCCGACGTCTTTAAGCAGGCTTTCGTCATGGAAAAGGACAGCAAGAGATTTCCGAAAACCGGCGGGTGGGGATACGCGGTGTTCAACTACGATGCTGCATCGGACAAGTTCACGGCCGATGAGAAAAGCCTCGCAGACTGCGGACACTCATGCCATGTGGCTGTGAAGGCGAAGGACTACATCTTCCACCCGTACCAGAAGCGTTGAGCTTCGCCTGCCCCGACATTAAATACCAGCGCAAAGGATGTCCCAGTGCGGGGCCTTATACTCCTCGGCACTTTGCAGTTACACGTAACGCCCGAGTTCCGCCTCGGCACTCAGCCAATCTTCGACGTCGTGGCCATCTTGCCGGCCACTTGACTCGTACAGCTTGAACGCGAGTCGGGCAATCTCGTCGTGAGTAGGGGCCCGTCGACCGCCGGTGTTGGGGCCCATCCCCCACTCTCCCGCGGCGTGCGAAGTGACGAAATGAGATGCTTCTGTCACAACTCCCTTCTCTATTCTCCCAACTTCAACGACTAATCCTGTAGGCACCTCGCTGATGCGAGGCTCGTTATCTGCCATGGTCTCAGGCTCCTTTCGCCGCAGCCGCCGCACCGGTATGTCGCAGGGCGTTGAACGTGGCAATCCCGGCGCAGACCAGAGGCGCTGCTTCGAAAGATAACACCAGAGGCCTTGGCCGCAAAGGTCCACCGCGAGTGTGCCAATTCAAGGGGTCATTCCAATCTCACAGAACCCCTTTTCCGGATTGCCGACGACTCAGGAGTCACTAACGGTGAACGCGTTTGTCGGTAATAACCCGACGGGGGCGCTGATAACTTCCGGGTTGCCCGACTCGGGAGCAACCAACGGAACATGCCGAGATTGCTTTCGCTGAGTTCACTTTTGCTTCCCCACTACTCCAAGGCGAGGCGATTTTTTATCTCAATTTGATGACCGTGCCTTTTGCACGTCCTTTTCGAACGATTAGCACCCTAGAAGTTGGGTGACACTAACGGCCGACTATTACCATGCCAGTCGCCATGCACTACGCGCAACGAACATCTGTGTAGTTATTCACGATGGAAAGCAGCGTCCGAATGCAAGCAGCAACTTGGGCGATCCTTGAATGCGAATCTTCCGCCGGAGCAGCGCCCATACAAGATTGGCTTCCTTGCGCAGAAAGCGCAGCCAAGTCTGGCTGTCGGCAGTAAGTCGCAGATCGGCTTGCCCATTGTGGCCTTCAGAAACCTGCAACTTTTCGTCTCGAATTGTGACTGTTGCTTTCACTTCGTCGTGGCCGGTGAACGTGAAGTGATAGACAGCGTTAAGACCTTTTGACTGACCTTTCTGAAAAACGAAGTTCAAGCCTCTCAGGAAGGCGCGAATGGTTCCTTGGCCGGCGAGGCCGTTCGACACACGCTTGGTCTTTTTGTGCGGAAAGCGCCGCGCCACGTAGTCCTCGGCGTCGGAGCCGGGAACTACGTAGATCGTTTCAGTTTTGTCTTGCAGCGGTTTCACCACATCCTTGAGAAACTCCTTGCGGTCGGTCAAGAACGGCGCAATCACGTCCTCTCCGGCAGGACAAACCGACAAGCAGTAGGCGGCCTTGTAGTTCGCCCCAAACGAAAGGCTCTGCCACATGGACACCGATTCGGCACCCGAGACTTTCTCCCGGTAATCGAGCGCGCTCTTGCTATCCGCGATTTTTTCCACCCAGTCGTTGAACCCGCCCATGAACTCGCGGTAGTTGTGCGTGTAGCACGCGGAAAAATCGAAGCTGCCATCTCTGCCGATGGCTCCCGTCGGGCACGCCGCGACGCATAGCTTGCATTCTAGGCAGGGGTTATAGACGACCGGATGTGAATATTCGGAGATTTCTGCATCCACCAGTACCGTTCCCAGGAGAATGAAATTCCCGAACTTGGGATGAATCACGTTCCGATGAATCCCCATCTGTCCGAGGCCGGCCGCTACCGCTACAGGCTTGTGAGAGATCACCCACATTTTTGATCCCCAACGATCAGCCTCCATAGGGAACCCAACGGCTCCGCCATTGATCGCGCTAGTCCCAACCTCTTGCAGTGCCGTTACGATTCGGCGGGCCACTTCGTTGGTTTCGTCTGTCGTGTGATGGAATTCGAGATTGGAGATTGAGCGGGCTGGGGTCCGGATGTTCTCCCGGTTCATGCGGCAGACAACACTAATGAGCGTTCTCGTTCTGGGAAAGACGTTCTCAATATCGGCTTTCTGATCGGCAATTTCTGGCCGGTCGCGCTCAACAAAACCCACATCGTCTGCACCCGCATCCAGGCACAACTGCCGGAGCCAAGCTGCATCAAGGACCTGATCCGTGGGGACTTCACCCCGGTTCATCCTCTCCTCGTAAAAATGCTTCACGGTTGGGTGTTCAGCCAAATTCTCCACTAATGTTCTCCTCGACGGCCTGCAAGAACGTCAGTTCCAACCGGCCTATCCCACTCCGACCGGCACCAGCTTCTTAGACGCCTTCCAGAGCTGCCTGTTGATGAACCCGGGGGCGAGACGGCGCATGATTGCGAGCTGTTTTGACTGCCCTGGCCGGATCTCGAGGGCACCCGTCTTGAGGGACGCAAAGGATTGCTTCACCAGCTCCTCAGTGGTGATCAAGGTGACCTCGCCTTCGGGAAAGGCTGCCGTCAAATCTGTCTTCACTGCCGGGGGCATAATCTCAATGACCTCTACGCCGGTTTCCTCCAATTGGAACCGCAGCGACTGGGTGTAGGAGTGGATCGCCGCCTTGGTGGCGCAGTAGATCGGCGCGCACGGCAGCGGCACGAAGGCGAGGCCGGAGGACACGTTGATCACCGTGCCTTTGTTCGCTGTGAGGAGGTCGATAAACGCGGACGTCACGCGAATTACGCCACCGACGTTAATGTCCATCTCTGTCATCAACCCTGTGAGGTCGGCTGCCGGGGCCTTGAGGTTCTTGTAGAGCATGATGCCCGCATTGTTCATCAGCACATCGAGCTTGGGAAAATCAACTCTCACGCGCTTCGCGAGCGCGGCGATTTGCGCGGGTTCTGCGACGTCGCTCTGGATGGTGTGGAGCTTGGGGTGCTCGGCTTTCACCTGATCGAGCACTGCTTGGCGTCGACCGGTCACGATGACTTCGTTGCCGAGTTCGAGAAGCTTGAGGGCAAAGGCAAGGCCGATCCCGGCGGAGCCCCCGGTAATGAGGATGGTGCGGCCGCTGAGTTTCATAGGAGACCTTTCGTAAATGTTGTCCACGAAAACATGTTCATTTGTGGCGGACCGGAAACTTTTCGACCCTCACGAGCCCATCTTCCAAGCTCGCATGCTACATTAGATTACAGTCATAATCTTATGGTTACAAGAAAAATCTCAAAAGCTGTGCAAAAGATGATCCCGCACGCTCACCAACACTTTCTCCCGTTCGGCAGGCTCGGTAAGAAGGCGGGCAATGGACACGGCGCCGGCCATCGCACTGAAAATAACGAAGAAATTTCGTTCCCGCTCTGGTGCCGTCGCACCCGGCATGAACTCCACCCACCGCTCCACGCGCTCTTTCATCAGGCTTGAAATTTGTTTCCTGACGGTAAGTTTGGCGCGAGCAATCTCCGGCGCCAACGCGGCAACCGGGCAGCCCGTGTCGGGATGATCGCAGTGTTCGGTTGAGAGGTACCGTCGGACGACCTCCTTCCACCTGTCCTCACGCGGCACGTCTTGCAGGGAGGAATAGACCTTCTCGCTGTCCGAGAATGCCTGCGCAATGGCCTCAGCGAAAAGCTCGTGCTTGCTGCGGAAATGTTTGTAAAAGCCTCCCACAGTCAGGCCCGACGCCTTCATCACGCTGGCGACACCAGGCCCCTTCAGCCCTTCGGCGCGGAGCTTGCGAGCGGTGTTCCGCACGATACGATCTCGCGTCTGCGTCTTGTGTTCCCGTTCGTAACGCATATCGGTTCCTTATTAGATTATACATGTAATCCACAGATCCAAAGATTTTAGTCAGCGAGAAGTAGTACTGGCTCTGCGACAGCCAGTCGAGACATCGTGGTCGGCACGATCACACTGGGATTCTCCGACCTAGAAATCTGCTTCTGCGAACTCCGCCGAGTCGATGCGTTTCCTCTCCGTCATGGCATTCGGAAGTGGACCGCGGGGCCGCAGGTCAGTACCGACAAACGTGTTTGCGGTCAGGTTACTCCCAGATGGTCGGCGCAAACCGGAAGTAACGGCGCGATCGGGCGATCACTGTCGCGGTAGGGCCTTGACGTGATGATTTCCTGAAATGCGAGATCGCCGGAATTGAAAGCGAGCTGAGTGCAGGACATCCAATTCCGGCGTCTTTCATCTAGGGTCCAACTGGGGTCCAAAACTTGGCCATTTTGCGGGTCTTTCGGGTGTCTCATTGCTGTAAGGGCAACCGAATCAATGGGACTTAGAGTCTGATCGTCGACTCATAACCCGAAGGTCGTCAGTTCAAATCTGACCCCCGCAACCATTTCTAAAGCTTGTCTCAGGATGAGCTTAGGCGACGAGTGACGGGCGAATTGGTGCTTCCGATTTATAGCCCAATTCGCCCAATTCAAATCCCAGCCCAGCTTTCTCGCACCATTCCCTCCGATAAGTCTCGTCGTACCGCAGTTGCGCCGCGTAGAGGTCGATCAAGTTTTGCGAATGGCCTAGCCACAGTTTGATTAGGTCGTCCGGCACCCCCGCCTTGCGGAGTACCGCAAAACGAAAGCGGCGGAACGCGTGGTATCCGCCTTGTCTCCCCGCTTGCTGCAACACATCCAGGACATTGCGCGAGTCCAGAAGACGTCCAGCTCTCGTCGTGAATAGGTGCCCCGTTCTTCCTTTTATGTAGCGGCATAGAACTTGTGCCAATTCCTCCGGAATATCCACTGGGCGAATCGCGTTTAAGGTTTTCGGTGCTTGCTCGCGTCTCCGCCACACGCTTCTCCGCACCTGTAGCAAGCGGCACAGCGGATCAAAATCATCGGTGCGGATGGCCAGAGCCTCACCAATTCGTAGACCCGTTCCGGCCACCAGCGCGACCAAGGTGGCATCGCGTCCCTTCAGGGTGGTTAGCATGGCGGATATTTCTGCTTCCGTGATCGTGGGACGATTCTGCTTCTCCTTGACGACCAAGGGCAGTTGCATGAATTCGTAGTTCCACACTCCCGGATGGATTTGATCGCCCTCCTCGTCGACCGCTGAAGCGACGATGAACTTCACTACAGTAACCACGTTGATGATTGTTTTCGGTGCGAGCCTTGCTGCTGTCAGGATCTCAACGAATTGGCGCAGGGCACCATTCCCCACTTCCGACACTAGCTAGCTTGTTGCCAAGGTTCGGGAGAATCCATCGATCCAGGCAATGCTGCCATCCATAGATCGTGGCGGGTTTCAGCGGCCTCCGTCTACGCGTAGAGAGAGACTCCATCCACCATTCGGCCTGCTGCCGAAATGTAGTACCAGGAACTGGGATCTGGTGAAACCTGTGTTTGGAACGGACACCTGCTCGCTCGATGTATTCACGCAATCGCAGGCGCGCTACCCATTGTGTCGCACATTGGCCGAGCGAAACCGTTCTACGCTTCCTCTCCCCCCTGGGGACGTCAACCCAAAAGCGGCCGTACGCCGACGATCGTGGATTCCACTTGCCCCGCTGATGAGCCTGGTACACGTTGCCCTGCTGCCCCGTTCTGTTTAACACACATGTCCTCTCAATCTTGATTGGCGGTGTTCGTCTCAGACACAACTTCGCGACGCGGCGGGTTCGCGTCCGCTTAACCACAACTCTTCCACAATCCTTATGGGAAGCGTTACCAGTGCTCGGCCCGTAGTCGGTTGAAAGCGACATTACAGCAACTTCCCGCATAGGGACAGCTGGTGCGTTTCCCTGATTCACATTGACGAGTACGCTGTTAATCAAGCACTGAGAAGTTCCACCCTGGCTTGGCTCAGCGTATAGTCCTGATTGTGAAGAACCTCTTTGCATGCGCTGTTTTCCTCGCTGTTGGTCTTGCCAGTCACGTCCAAGCCGTTAGTGACGTGAGCAAGACTACGTTCAGAGACGGAGAGTACGTCGGGTTTGAGAAGCTGCCCAATTTGTCTCCTGAAGAACCAGGAACGAAATGGTTTCACGAAAACAGGCTCATCGTTAGAAACGGCGAAGCCATCGTGGACAAGGTGCCCGTTTCTACTCATCACGGGAGAAAAGTGTACGAGG
>QHZB01000072.1:16133-16703 GCA_003224525.1 Acidobacteriota bacterium
GTATAGAGCTAGGTTCATAAGAAGGGATGGGCAAAGTTTCGTAGTGATGCGATTGTTCCAATCTGACTACGTGATGTTTTCCAAGGATAGACGCGACGTTTACAGGGAAATTAAAACTTACGCAGCGAGGTTCGTGTCAGGTTATATTGAAATCGATGGGGTGCGATACAGACGCGCAGTGTTAGAGAGAACTACATTGGACCGCCTTTTACACTTGCTCAGAACAGAGCCACTCGAAAAAAAGTAACGAGGAGCGGATAGAGCCGCAAACACTTTCTTGACCTTTGGTTGCTCCGGTAGGTCTCAACTGGTTAGTGGGGTTCGCGGACAGGTAACCGGTAGGCCGTCGCGACCGCACCTTCAACGGCTTATCGTTTGCGGCAATGGCACCTCGATGTGATTGAACTCCCAGCACTGTTTCAAATGCCCAAGCAACATTTCACGTTGTTCCTGGTTAATGCCGAAGTTAGAAAAGTCATGCTGAGACCAGAACAACCAGTTCACAAATACCGTCTTCCGGTTGGCTGATACTTCACACGCAACATCGAAGGTGCTGTATTCCCAACTCTT
>QHZB01000072.1:16873-17560 GCA_003224525.1 Acidobacteriota bacterium
ACTTCAAATGCGGTTACAAAACCCGCGAACCCTGATTCTTCATCCGGTGAATTCCAATCCCTCGCAATCTGACGAGCGTATGTTGTGTTCGCGACCGGATAGAAAATCGGCTGGTGTGGTAATCGTTGAGGAAACCCTCGCATCCCTTTGTCCCAGATCAGTGCGAGTTCATGCAGGCCGACTGGACGGAAAAGAGTAGTGGCCATATGCAATTTAGGTTTATACCACGGCCTTTGCCTAAGTCCCGAGTAGTAGCGTAACCGGAAAAGTGCCCAAGATCTGTTTCTGGACAACGAAATCCGGAAACGTGACGCCCTACAGAATCATGTGGGCACCAGGAGGCGCCGCCCGGGGGACCGTGAAGGCAAGGTTGCGATTGCGCTCCATTCTGTCGGCGCCATTCTCGGAATTGGTTGCGTTCTTCTTCAAGGGCGGACGAGCTCCCTCCTTTTTCTTGACATTATCGTTCCCTCAGATACGATGAAAAAGAGAGTTCGATCCCCTTCTGGAGGCTCAAGACGTGAATATCGAAATCCACAATGCGGCGCTTGAGGCCAGACTCCAAAAACAGCTTCAAGCGACCGGTTCTGCCAGCGTCGAAGAGGTCTTGCTCCGTTTACTGGAGACCCAGGAAGAACAAGATCGCTGGCTCTTGGAGAACCGGGAGACAATCAACGCAAAGATCAG
>QHZB01000005.1 GCA_003224525.1 Acidobacteriota bacterium
AAGGTATTCCCCATCAACGTAAAGAGTTCGGCTGGGCATCGACTCTCCGTTTAACGGTGCGGGGACAGGACAAACTGAAATTTCCGAGTTCCGCGTTGACTTCGCCCATAACGATATAGGAGCCGTCCTGGCGAGTCAAGATGGGGTAAGGGCGCCCAGGGTAATGCTGACAACGGCGCCCGTTTTGTCGGGCCGGGGGATGCGAAAATGCGCAGATCAAGGAGTTCAGGCTGAAAAACCTCTGGATACACTCGGCTGTCGGGTCATCCAGCAGAGTACTTTCACCGAGCGGTATCCCAGAGAGACCAGTGGCTATGTCGGCCGGCGCATAGGCGTCCGCAAAGCGGTAAAACCTGCAATGTGGCAGTCGGATAAAGATTTGAAAATAAGGGTATCTACCCTACCCCTTTTTGCGCATTTCCCTTGCCCCCGCTCCGGTATGTAACCGATTGCTTGGTCTGCGGGCCTCGATTACTTTGCATACCATTGTTGGTACAAAGCGACTTGCTTCCACGGAGGATGTTGGCTGGAGCAGTTCCGCGGGTAGACAGTGCGCAGTAGAGAGTGCCGTTGGTGGGCTGCAATTTAGGAGGCCGAACGTGCGAATTTCTGTGATTGGCTGCGGATATGTGGGTTTGGTGACGGGAACATGCTTGGCAGAGCTCGGCCACCATGTGGTCTGCACAGATAACGACCCGGAACGCATGGCCTCCCTGAAGGCGGGCGTGGTGCCTATTTACGAGCCATATCTGGATGGCATGCTGGCGGCGAATTGCCGGGCCAACAGGCTTTCTTTCAGCATTGATGCGGGAGAGGCGGTGCGGACGGCCGAAGCCATTTTCATTTGTGTGGGCACGCCGCCGCTGGAGACTGGCGACACCGACCTGTCTGCGATTGACAACGTGGCGCGGCTGATCGCCGCCGAAGCGCGCACGCCAAAGCTGGTAGTGGAGAAGAGCACAGTGCCGGCGCAAACGGGCCAGCAACTGAAGCGACAGCTCGGACACTACCGCCGGAACGGCGGTGCTGAGTTCCGTGTGGCCTCCAACCCGGAGTTCTTGCGGGAAGGCACAGCCGTTGAAGATTTTCTGCACCCGGACCGTATCGTGATTGGTGTGGATGAGGAGGCCACGGAGAGGCAGTTGCGGGAGATCTACCGTCCTATCCTGGAAGGCCGCTTCCATTGCCCGATGCACTTGGGCGGGTGTCCCCCAACTCACTCGCCGGAACTGCTCGTCACCACGATCAATAGCGCCGAGCTGATCAAACATGCGTCAAACTCTTTCTTGGCGCTGAAGATTTCGTATGCCAATGTGATTGCAGATCTTTGCGAAAAAGTGGGGGCCGATATCAAAGAAGTGACTCGCGCAATGGGGCTGGATTCGCGTATCGGGCCGCGGTTCCTGGCTGCGGGACTCGGTTTCGGCGGCTTCTGCTTGCCCAAAGATGTCCAGGCCTTTATCCGCTTGGCGGAGCGCACCGGCGTGGACTTCAGCATGCTCAAGGAGGCCGAGCGCGTGAACAAGCGCCGCATCGACATCTTTCTTGAGAAAATTCGGCAGGCGCTTTGGGTCCTAAAGGACAAGCAAGTCGGGGTTCTGGGTTTGGCATTCAAAGCCAACACCGACGACATCCGCTTTGCGCCGTCGCTCGAAGTGATCCGCCGATTGTTAGCGGAGGGCGCGCAAGTGCGCGCGTACGACCGGGAGGCGATGGATAGAACTTCTGTAATTCTTCCCCAGATTCAGTGCTGCCGCGAACCCTATGAAGTCGCCCGCGACGCCGACGCGCTGCTGATCCTCACCGAGTGGGAGGAGTTCCGTCAGCTCGACTGGGAGCGCATCCATGGCTTGATGGCCCGGCCACTGGTGCTCGACGGGCGCAATCTGCTCGAGCCCAAGGCAATGATGAAACGCGGCTTTGAATACCACAGCTTCGGCCAACCGGTGGAAACCGTGACGGCGCGATTCGTGCCTCCACAGATTTCTAAAGTTTCCGAAGCAAGTGTCAGTGCTTAATGCACCCTTGTGCTTTGCTGACGAGTTTGACGAGTTCAGGGTGCAGCCAATGTGCGCTTGACTTCGCAAAATATTCAGTTTGCGCGGCAAACAAGTCTGCGGCGAAGCCAAACTTTCGGCCGATAGGATTTCTCCTTCTGCTAAACTAGTAACCCGCCGACGGGTACAGTAGTACCTGTACCTCTTCTGTCCGTTCTCTACCCTATCGAATTATACTTAACTCCTGTTATATCATATGACTACAACCGAATCGCTGTGCCTCTGGCCGTTGTAGGACCTAGCCCGACATCCCTCTTGGGCAGTAACCACACCGCCCTCTTTCTGGCCTTGCGAGCAGTTGTGGACCCAACGTCATCCCCTCTAACGTCGCTTGTGCAGCCGCCTGTGTCCGATCCGGACCGGCTGGCTAGTACAGGTACTCTCAGCCTAGGTGTTCCAATTCGGAACCGACCAGCCGCGCCGGAGATGATTTCGGGAAAGAGACGCACGATGAATCGTTGGGCCCTGGTTTTATTGGCGATACCACTCGCAATTGTGAATTCGGGATGCTCTGGAATGGTTTCGGGCAGCACCAGCGCTGTTCAGGGGGCGCCATCTATCACGGCGCAACCTACAGGCCAGACCGTGACGGTGGGCCAGACGGCCACCTTTACCGTGGCAGCCACAGGCACTGCTCCGTTGAGCTACCAGTGGAGAAAGAACGGCGTCGCGATCGCTGGTATGACTTCGTCCAGCTATACCATCCCTGCCGCTACAACAGCCGACAACGGCGCGCAGTTCACGGTCGTGCTTAGCAACTCGGTCGGAAGTGTTACCAGCAGCGTTGCTATGCTGACAGTTAGTGCGGCTTCGGTGGCGCCATCGATCACCACGCAGCCAGCAAGCCAGACGGTCACGGCGGGCCAGACGGCTATGTTCTCCATGACGGCTACGGGCACTGCTCCTCTGACTTATCAATGGAAGAAAAATAGTGTTGCCATTGCTGGCGCGACCTCTTCCGGTTACACCACGCCAGCCACGACGAGCTCCGACAACGGAGCACAGTTCACTGTGGTTGTGAGCAACGTAGCCGGGAGCTCGACGAGCAGCGCGGCCACGTTGACCGTTAGCGCTGCCGCGGTGGCACCGTCCATCACCATGCAGCCGGCAAATCAAACTGTCACGGCGGGCCAGACGGCTATGTTCTCGGTGGCAGCTACGGGCACCGCCCCACTGGCTTATCAATGGAATAAAAATAATGTCGCCATCGGTGGCGCGAACTCCTCCAGCTACGCGACGCCCGCCACCACCAGCTCCGACAACGGAGCACGGTTCACTGTGGTCGTGAGTAACGTAGCCGGAAGCACGACGAGCAGCGCGGCCACGTTGTCCGTTAGTGCGGCCGCGGTGGCACCGTCCATCACCATCCAGCCGGCAAATCAAACTGTCACCACGGGCCAGACGGCTATGTTCTCGGTGGCAGCTACGGGCACCGCCCCGCTGGCTTATCAATGGAATAAAAATAATGTCGCCATCGGTGGCGCGAACTCCTCCAGCTACGCGACGCCCGCCACCACCAGCTCCGACAACGGGAGACAGTTCACCGTGATTGTGAGCAATGCAGCCGGGAGCGCCACGAGCAGCGCGGCGATGCTCACCGTTAGTGCGGCCGCGGTGGCACCGTCCGTCACCATGCAGCCGGCAAGTCAAACTGTCACTGCGGGCCAGACGGCTTCCTTCTCCGTGGCAGCTACCGGCACCGCTCCATTGACTTATCAATGGAAGAAAAATAATGTCGCCATCAGCGGAGCGACGTCGTCTGCTTACACCACAGCCGCCACTACCAGCTCCGACAACGGAGCACAGTTCACTGTGGTTGTGAGCAACGCAGCCGGGAGCGTAACGAGCAGCGCAGCGAAGCTATCGGTCAATGCAGTAGCAGTGGCGCCCTCGATCACCGCGCAACCTGTGAGTCAGACTGTTACGGCAGGTCAGCCCGCTTCCTTCTCGGTCACAGCCGCAGGCACTGCTCCTCTGAGCTATCAATGGAACAAAAATGGGGCTGCCATCAACGGTGCCACTTCTTCTACTTACACCACGGCGGCCACAACCCCTGCCGACAACGGAGTGCAATTCACCGTTGATGTCGGCAACACGGCCGGAAGCGTTACCAGTGCCGGGGCCACTCTCACGGTCAATGCAGCCTCTTCTCCCTTGCAAATCACCATCACGCAACTTCCAGGCGGCTCCATGGCCAGTTCATATAATGCCGCCCTTAGCGCGTCAGGCGGCTCCGCGCCCTATACTTGGAGCCTCCTCAGTGGGGCACTTCCAAACGGGCTCTCAGTAAACATCGGCGGCACGATCTCTGGCACGCCGATTCTCGCCGGTTCGTTTTCCTTTACCGTGCAGGTTCAGGACGCCAAAGGAGCTACTGCCAGCAGCCCTTCGCTGACCATTACCATCAGCAACGGCTTGCTCGCCTCCGATTGCACGCTGTATGCTTCTCCGTCTGGGAGCAGCGGCAATTCCGGTACCAGCCCTTCTTCACCCAAATCCTTCTCCGGCGCCGCTTCCGCTACTGGCCCCGGCTCGGTCGTCTGCCTCCTCGGCGGTACCTACAGCTTCTCTTCCACTTTCTCTCCGCCCGTCAGCGGCACTCCATCCTCTTGGATCGTCTATAAGGCTTACGGCGACAGCCCCGTCTATATCAATTACACCGGCGCCCCCGACGGCCAGGTCATGTTCCGCTTCAATGGCGGCAGCTTCCCCTCTAACCCCGCCTACCTCGAATTCCGCAACCTCAACCTCGACGGCCAGGGCAACGCCCTCGACGGCTTCTACTGCTCCGGCTCTCACCACCTCCGCTTCATCGGCAACTCCGTTAGCAATACCGGCGGCTCCGGCGTCTCCACCATCCATTGCGATTACATCACCGCCGATCACAACCTCGTCAGCCACAACGGCTACATCCCCTCCAACGCCTCCAACGTCTCCTGGTGGAGCTGGACCAGCGGCATCTCTCTCAACTCCAGCCAGTGGTTCGATACCTACTCCGGCCTCCACAA
>QHZB01000073.1 GCA_003224525.1 Acidobacteriota bacterium
TCCGCGAGCACGGTCAACCGTTCTTCCGTAATGGATTACCCGCCGCCGTACGTGAAACTCGCGGCGGACGGCACGCCGGACGTTTCTTCGGCTTACGCGACGGGAATCGGCGAGTGGGACAAAGTATCCATCGCGTTCGGCTATCAGGGTTTTGTGCCGGGGACGAACGAAGCAGCGGCGCTGAGCAAAATTCTGCTGGACGCATACGGCCGAGGGCTGCGGTACCTGACGGACCAGGACGCGCGGCCAGCGGGGTCTTCCAGCAGCGTGGCGCATCTGTGGGATTCAGGCGCGAATGCGGTCGACGAACTTAACCGGCTCATGCAAGCTCGCGGGGCAGCGCTGAAGCGCTTCGGCGAGAACAATATCCGCGAAGATGCGCCGCTGGCGACACTCGAAGACGTGCTTGTGCCGCTGTTTATGCTTCATCGCTATCAGGTGGAGGCGGCGAGCAAACTCGTTGGCGGCATGGACTACGCGTTTGCGCTGCGCGGCGACGGACAAACGCCCACGCAGATCGTCGCGCCGGCGGAACAGCGGCGGGCTCTTGCGGCCGTGCTGGCAACGCTGAAGCCGGAGGTGCTGGCGCTGCCGGAGCCGCTGCTGAAGATGATCCCGCCGCGTCCGCCGGATTACGAGCGGGGCCGCGAACATTTCAAGATTCGGACCAGCCCGGCTTTTGATGCCTTGGCGCCGGCGGAAGCGGCGGCGCAGCATACCCTGCAGTTTCTGTTCAATCCGGAACGGGCGGCGCGGCTGGTGGAATTTCATGCCCGAAACGCGGAGAACCCAGGATTGCAGGAAGTCCTGGAGGCCATTGTGGCTGCGACCTGGAAAACGCCACATGACGAAGGCTACAAAGGGCAAATCGCCAATGCCGTGGACATGGTTGTTCTGTACGACCTAATGGCGCTGAGCGCCAACGATCATGCCTCGGATGAAGTTCGCGCGATCGCCAGGCTCGAGCTGCAGCAGTTAAAGCGGTGGGTTTATGCACCCCTCCCTGCCATAAAGGATCAGGCGCATATTGCCTTGGCGTCATGGCAAATCGAGCAGTTTGAGAAAGATCCGAAGCAAATCAGCGCGACGCCGCCTGCCGAGCCTCCTGACGGGCCACCCATTGGGACCGACGATGATTGGGATTCCTGGGACTGATTTATCTGCCTGATGGGACGTGACCAATCCCCTCTTGTTTCGTCTATAGGGGCAGGGAGGACCCCATGCCTCGACGCAACTTCTTCTTTCTGATTTCGTTGTCTGCTCTGCTCGCCCTCGGCTTTACGAGCGCACGAGCGAACCGGCATCGCCACTCCGTAAGCGTTTCCGACGGCCACAAGCAGCCGGCAACCGATTGTTCCGATCTTCGCATGCGCTTTGACGACCGGGATGCCATGGTGCGTTCCGAAGAGCGCACCTTGACCAAGTCTGAAGCCGCGGTCCTGCAGATTCACCCGCACAGCAACGGCGGCGTTCAGGTCGTGGGCTGGGAGAAAGAGACGTATTCCGTGACGGCATGCAAAGCCGCGGCAGGCTCGGGTGATGCGGCGGAGAAAATTCTGTCCCAGATCACCATGTCCATCGAAAATGGCAGGATATCGACGAGCGGCCCTGGGGATGAGGAAGATTGGACGGTTTATTTGCTCATTCGCACGCCAAAGTCCGCGTCCATCGATATGGAGACGATGAACGGTCCCATTTCCCTGTACGACGTGGACGGCAAACTCACGGCGCGCGCCCACAATGGGCCGATCAGCTTGAAGAACTTTTCCGGCGACGCGGAGATCACCGCGGTGAATGGCCCGATCAGCCTGGAGGGCAGCAGCGGTAGCGTGCGCATTCATACCGAGAACGGGCCGATCTCCGTGGCACTGGCGGGGAAGACGTGGAGCGGCACGGGCCTCTCCGCCGATGCAAAGAATGGTCCCTTGACGCTGATGGTCCCAAACGACTATCAGTCCAGCTTCGTGGTCGAATCAACAGACTACGCGCCGGTAAGTTGCAAGGCGAGCATTTGCGATAATGCGCGCAAGACCTGGGACGACAATCGCCGCCGCATCGAATATGGCAACCCACCGGCGATGATCCGGCTTTCCACTGTGAATGGGCCAGTTTCCGTCCGAGAGTCGAGAGAGAAACTCTCTTGAGGAACAAATTTTAACCCTTGTTTTATCAGCTAGTTACGGAAGCCCTGTTCCTCACCTGTTTGACCCGCCCATCGCGGGTCCGTTGCTAAGAAGCAAAGATTCCGCGCTGAAGGACGGTGCGCCAGAAGTCTTAAGCGCCCCGGGATGGACGCACTCCGGCTCTTGCGGATAAGATTTGGTACATGCTGCTGGAGGCCCGCGTAACGCAACCAGTGACCGAAGCGGAAGCGGTTCGCTTGGCGCGCGAACTTTACGGGCTTGAAGCAAGCGCCCGGTCGCTGCCGGGCGAATACGACGACAACTTCCACCTGACGAGCGCGGACGGGCATGCGTTCGTACTCAAAGTAATGCATCCGGCCCGGGAGCATTCCTTCATCGATCTGCAATGCCGGGCCCTGACGCATCTAGCGCAACGCGCGCCTCAATTGCCTTTGCCTCGCGTCACACCGAACCGCAGCGGTGAACAGTTCACCTCGATTGCGGCGGCGGACGGCTCGACGCGGCTCGTCTGGCTGCTCACCTTTGTGAATGGAACAGTTCTCGCCGAAGTTCGCCCGCATACGCCGGAACTTCTTGGCGACCTCGGCCGGTTTCTCGGCGAGATGGATGCGGCGCTGCAATCGTTTACGCATGCCGCTGCACATCGCGAGCTGAAATGGGATTCTTCCCGGGCTGGCTGGATCAAGGACTACGTCAAGCATATCGCGGGCTCGAAGCGGCGCGCGCTTGTGGAAAAATTTCTCGCGCTCTATGAAGCGGAAGTCGCTCCGGTTTTGCTGCGCCTGCGCCGCAGCGTGATCTACGGTGATGCGAACGACCACAACGTGCTGGTCAGCAATCCCTGGCCGCAGCCGCGCAACGTCGCAGGGGTGATTGATTTTGGCGACATACACCACGGGCTCACTGCCTCTGAGCCCGCGATTGCCGCCGCTTACGCTATTCTTGGGAAAGAAGACCCCCTGCAGGCAGCGGCTGCCATCGTCGCGGGATATCATGGCGCGTTTCCACTCGATGAGGTGGAGTTGTCCGTTCTCTATGCATTGATCGCCGCGCGGCTCGCCGTCAGCGTCACTAATTCCGCACACTGCAAAACCCTAAAGCCGGACGATCCGTACGTCACGGTCAGCGAAGCGCCGGCATGGGAAGCTTTGGAGCGGCTCGCAAAAATCCACCCGCGTTTCGCGCACCACACTTTTCGCGCGGTTTGCGGGATCTCACCCGTTCCGCAAGGTGAAAAGATCAAGAGCTGGCTGGAAGCGCGCGCGGGCTCCGCGGCGTCGATTTTGGATCTTGATTTGCGAACGGCGCGGTGCCTCGTTTTTGATTTGAGCGCTGGCAGCACGTTTCTTGGCGCCGATCCCGGTGCTGCGGAAACTCCCGCACTCACCGAAAAGATATTTCACGCAATGAAGTGCGCGGGCGCGTCGGTTGGTGTCGGGCGTTACGATGAGCCGCGACTGCTTTACACTTCTCCTCTGTTCGGCGCGAGTGGCAATCCCACGGACGAACGGCGCACAATTCACCTCGGCATGGACCTTTTTGTTGAGCCGGGCGCTCCGCTCAGCGCGCCGCTGGATGGCGTTGTCCACATCGTCGCGAACAATTCCGCTCCGCAGGACTACGGACCGCTGGTCATCCTGCGGCATGAAACCAGCGGCGGCGAGGAATTCTTCACGCTCTACGGGCATCTCTCGAAAGAGTCGCTGGTTAGCCTAGAAGTAGGCCAGCGTGTTAGCCGGGGTCAACCATTCGCGCGCGTCGGTTCAGCACAGAAAAATGGAAGGTGGACGCCACACGTTCATTTTCAGATCATTCTCGATCTGCTCGAGCTGGGCGCCGATTTTCCCGGTGTTGCTTATGCTTCGCAGCGTTCGGTTTGGACAAGCCTCTCGCCTGATCCAAATCTTTTGCTGGGAATTCCAGCCGAGCGCTTTCCCGCGAAAAAGCCGCAGTTCCCGGAAACACTTGCCGCGCGGCAAACCTTGATGGGAAAAAATCTGAGTATCTCTTACCAGCATCCGCTGAAGATCGTGCGCGGCTGGATGCAGTATCTGTACGACGAAACGGGCCGGGCGTATCTCGACGTTTACAACAACGTGCCGCTTGTGGGGCACAGCCATCCGCGTGTGGTGCAGGCGGCGCAGGCGCAGCTCGCGCTGCTCAACACCAACACGCGCTATCTTCACGACAACGTCAACCGTTATGCCGAGCGGCTGACGCGGCTGCTTCCCGAACCACTGCGCGTATGTTTTTTTGTGAACTCCGGCAGCGAGGCCAATGAGCTGGCTTTGCGCCTGGCGCGCGCGCATACAGGCCGGGAAGACATCATCGTTCTGGAGCACGCCTACCACGGCCATACCAATGCGCTCATCGACATCAGCCCCTACAAATTTGACGGTCCCGGGGGCCACGGAAAAAAACCTTGGGTGCACGTTGCTCCGCTCGCAGATGATTACCGCGGCGCGTATCGCCGCGGTGACAAACAAGCGGGTGTGAAATATGCGCGTCACGTTGCGGAGATTCTCGACCGCACGCGCGATAACGGACCTGGCATTGCAGCGTATATCGCAGAAACGCTGCCCAGCGTCGGCGGCCAGATCGTTTTTCCACCGGATTATCTGGCGGAGGTTTACCGCCACGTGCGCGGAGCAGGCGCGGTCTGCATCGCGGACGAAGTGCAGGTCGGATTCGGGCGTCTTGGAGCGCATTTTTGGGGATTCGAAACGCAAGGCGTGGTTCCGGATATCGTGGTTCTCGGCAAACCGATCGGGAATGCTTTTCCGCTGGCGGCAGTCATAACGACGGCGGAAATTGCCAATTCATTTAACAACGGAATGGAATTTTTCAGCACGTTTGGGGGCAATCCGGTGGCTTGCGCGGCGGGTCTTGCGGTTCTGGATGTTCTCGAGGAAGAGAATTTACAGCAACACTCCTTGCGCGTTGGCTCGCATCTTATCGAAGGCCTGAAGACTTTGCAGACCCGCCACGCTTTGATCGGCGATGTGCGCGGCTCGGGATTGTTCCTGGGGATCGATTTTGTGCTCGACCGTGAAACGCGTGAGCCTGCTCCGTTGCAGGCCTCCTACGTGGTCAACCGCCTTCGCGATTGCGGCATTCTCGCCGGCACCGACGGACCGCATCACAACGTCATCAAGCTGCGCCCGCCGCTGGTTTTCTCCGAATTTGACGGAGAAATCTTCCTGAAGACTCTGGATCTCGTCCTGCAAGAAGACGCGGCGCAGCCCCGTCGCTAATTTGCCTCTTTTCGGCCCCTTCGCGAAGACTCTAGCATGCCTTCTGAGGTTTCACGAAGAAACAACTTTGCCTAGGCCGTGAGGAGTCCCAAGCAATGCGCGATTCTGTCCGGCCATCCAATTTTGCTATTCCGAACGCCTCGGGTAGGGTCAAGCGCTGGGCACGGTAGACAGGCTGCGAGCAAAGCGCTATCGTTCACACTGATAGACTGACAGTTGGTGCGGCCTCAAGCTTCCAGCCCTTAGGTTGTCCCCAGGTACACTAACCATGATTTTTATCAGACACCTCTCTCTTTTTATACTGCTGATCCCTTGCTGTATTCCGGCGGCATCGGCGCAATCCGATCCCGTGGAGAATCCTCAGCGCCCCGCCGTTCGTGCGACACAGGCCAGTTGTGGTGAAGCCCCGCGCGAAGACGCCCTCGTCTCCCTGTGTGTGCCGCCCTCTTCCTCTGAGGAGGATGCCGCTCGTCCCGCCAGCGAGTTCGTTGCAAGAATCTCTCTCAACCTGCCCAACGGCACGCCGCTCCGCATCGCGCTCGACCAGTGCACGCGCGTCGATCATCCTGGCGAGATGATTCACGGCAAAGTCGTGGAAACGGTCTACGCCTTCGACCAGCCCGTAATTCCGGCCGGCAGTATCGTGAGTGGCCGAATCCTCAGCGTTAGTCCGGTGTCCGGGGTAAAGCGCACACTGGCTTATGCCAGCGGCAATTTTTCTCCCTTCCACAAGTACGAGGTCACATTTGAGATGCTCACTCTGCTCGATGGCAGGCAGTTCCCAATAAAGACTGCGGTTTCATCGGGAAAAGCTGAAGTCGTACACCTGCTGAGCAATCCTGATAAAGCGAAGCAGACGGGTGCGGCCGGCCGCGCGGCAGACAATGCCAAGCAGGAAGCCAAAGGCAAAGTACAAGAAGCGAGAGAGCAGGTACATGAAACCTGGCAAAAGATAACTGCGCCGGGACGCATGCACCGATTCGAGCAGTTTTTGCTTTGGCAATCGCCGTATCGGCGGCAGTACCTGGAGCAAGGTACGCGTTTTGTTGCGGACCTCGACGCGCCGCTGGATTTTGGCGAGACCACGCGCACCGGCGTACAGCTCGCCGCTGTGGGAGGCGCGCCAGCGCCTGACAGCACCCTCAAAGCGCGGTTGGTTGCTGAAGTCAGCTCAGCGACTGCTACGCGCGGCACCGCGGTCACGGCCATTCTGACCGAACCGCTCTATTCGCCGGCGCACCAGTTAATTCTCCCCGCGAATAGCCGCCTGGTCGGCAGAGTTCTGCAAGCGAAACCCGCGCATAGGCTGCACCACAACGGAGAACTGCGCGTGATCTTCGAGCGCATCGAAACTTCCGAAGAAGCCGTTCAGGCGTTGTCTCAGATGCAGGCGCATGCGGAGAACTCTCAAGCAAGTTCGCAGGCCATGGCCGGCAACCTGGAAGGTCTTGAAGTGGCTCGAAGCGCCCATATGATGCTCGACGCGGAAGGCGGGGCGCGCACCACCGACAGCAAGACCCGCTATCTGTCGACCGGGCTCGCGGTACTGCTGGCCGCGGCCGCAACGCATCCGGATGGCGAACATGGCACGACGGACGCTGCCGGTGATCCAGGCGTGCGCACGGCCGCCGGCGGCTCTGGTTTTCGTTTGACAGGCGCCCTGTTGAGCCTGGCAGTGAAGTCCGCACCGGTTTCGATGGCATTTGGCGCTTACGGGGCTTCGGCGTCAATCTACTCGAATTTCATCTCCCGCGGACAAGACGTCGTCCTTCCCAAAGACACGCCGCTCGAAGTCGGCTTCGGCAGACCTCCTCCTACGGCAGCATCGCAGCCTAGGTCTCCATAGCCGCGGTCTTACAGCACGCTACTTTTTCTATACACACTATTTGACAAGCCGGTTACTCTGCGCGTAGGCTCGCCCCGCAATGCAGTCAGACGCTTCCCTCTCCTGGCTTGCGCTGGCGCTAACGCCCGGCTTGGCTTCGCGTTTGTCCGCGCGGGTGCTGCGCCGGTTTGACTCGCCGGATGGTGTCTTCCGCGCCACGCTTCCCGATCTCGAGACCTGCCATCTCCCAGCTCAAGTCGCCAAAGCCATCGTGAAGAAGGAAAGCTTCAAGCGCGCTGAGAAGGAATTGACGGGCGTTCAGAAGATTGCAGGCTGCTACCTCTTGAACTGGACCGAGCCCGAATATCCGCAGACGCTCTTACAAATCTACGACCCGCCGGTCCTGCTCTACGTTCGCGGTGATCCGCAAGTTCTGAATCTGCCCAGCCTCAGCATCGTTGGGACGCGCCGGCCAACCTTCTATGGCACGCAAATGGCGCAGCGTCTTGGCAGGGACCTGGCCGTGCGTGGCCTCGTCATCGTCAGCGGAATGGCCCGCGGGATTGATGCCATCGGGCATCAGGGAGCGATGGATGCCAACGGCCGCGCGATCGGAGTGCTGGGTACAGGCATCGACGTCTGCTATCCAAAGGAAAACAAGAAGCTGTACGAGAAAGTGCTGGAGCGCGGGGCGATCATCAGTGAATTTCCGCTGCGCACGCACCCTGCACCGGAGAATTTTCCGGTGCGAAATCGCATCGTTGCCGGCATGCCGCTCGGAGTGGTGGTGGTGGAAGGCGCGCAGTACAGTGGATCGCTGATCACCGCGCGCTTGGCCATGGAGTTCGGCAGAGAAGTATTCGGCGTGCCGGGGAACGCTACGCAGCCCGTGAGTTTCGCGCCGAACCAACTCATCAAGCAGGGCGCGAAGCTCGCCACCTGCGCCGAGGACGTGATCGAAGAGCTGCCCACGCCCATCCGTGCCGCCCTCCTGCAAGCCGAGCGGCCTGAGGCCGAGCAGCGAAATCTATTGGCCGCCGCCGCACTGAATGGCTCGGAGAAAAAGCTCTACGCGCTGCTCAGCGCCGAGGAGTCGGTGTACATTGATGATATTGTGGAACGCTCCGGCTTGAATTCTTCCGAAGTTCTGGCTACGCTCTTTGATCTGGAGATGAAAGGCATCATCCGGCAGTTGCCGGGAAAGCAGTTCAGCAAAGTCTTGCTGTAGAGGCAGATAGAGGTCCGCATCGTTGGCCCGGGGCTGGCATCCAACAGTGGAACGAATCCACAAGGGCAATCGCCGCATCCAAATGGAGACCCGGTTGGGATCCGGGCTGGGCGCTTAAGGTAGCGAGAAGGACACACGCCGCGCGGTCAGCCCTTCCTGCAATACATTACGGAGTTACAAAGGCAACATGGCTCGTTCGCTCGTTATTGTCGAATCGCCTGCAAAGGCGAAAACGATTAACAAATATCTGGGGCGGAAATTCACCGTGAAAGCGTCCATCGGCCACGTGATGGACCTGCCCAAGAAAACGATTGGTATTCGTCTGCCTGGCGAAGATCCCTCGGGCCGCAAGAAGAGAAAGAAAAAAAAGGGCGCGAAGAAAGGCCTTCAGCCGGAAGAGAAGAACACCAAGAAGCCGATTACACTGGATGACGACAAGATTTTCGAGCCCACCCTGCAAATCATCGCCGGCAAGGGCAAAGTCATCAATGATCTTCGCAAGGCGGCGATCACCGCGGATGCCGTCTATCTGGCGGGCGACCCCGATCGCGAAGGAGAGGCCATTTCGGCGCATCTCGCCATGGTTCTCTCCAAGCCTGCCAAGTACATTGAGCAGGAACCGAGCGTTTCGAGATTCAAGAAGAAAGACGCAAAACCCGAAGAGCCGGTCAAGAAGGGAGCAGAGAACGAGCCTAAGAAAGAAGTTGTCGCGATTGACCCGAAAAAGATTTTTCGCGTCACCTTCAACGAAATCACGCCCAAGGCGATTCGTGCGGCCTTCGATAAGCCCCGGCAGGTTGATACCAATCTGGTGGATGCGCAGCAGGCGCGGCGCGTGCTCGATCGCATCGTGGGTTACAAGGTTTCTCCGATTCTTTGGGACAAAGTGCGCCGCGGGCTTTCCGCCGGGCGCGTCCAGACCGTCGCGCTTCGGCTGATCGTCGAGCGCGAAATGCAGATTTGCGCCTTTGTTCCGCAGGAGTATTGGACGATTCACGCGATGCTGGATGCCGGGCAGCCACCGCTCTTCGAAGCCAAGCTTTTCAAACACAAAGGCGAAGACATCGCGGTCTCAAACCAGGAAACCGCGGACAAGATTGTCGCCACGGTCAGCAAGGCCAAGTGGCAGGTGGCCGGCGTCACGCAAAAAGAAAAGAAGCGCAATCCTCCGCCACCCTTCACGACTTCCAAATTGCAGCAGGCGGCCTACAACCGGCTGCGCTACACCGCCAAGCGCACGATGTCACTCGCGCAAAAGCTCTATGAAGGCGTGGAGCTTGGTGAGGAAGGTTCGGTCGCGCTGATCACCTATATGCGTACCGACTCCGTGCATGTTTCGAACGACGCGCTGATCCAGGTTCGTGAGTTGATCCCCGAGCGCTTTGGCTCGAACTATCTCCCGGAAAAGCCGAATTATTACAAATCGAAGAAGGATGCGCAGGAAGCCCACGAAGCGGTGCGTCCCACCGATGCCATGCGCGCGCCGGAAGACGTCCGAAAGTATCTCGACGAGGACCTATTCAAGCTTTACCAACTGATTTGGCAGCGCTTCGTAGCGTCGCAGATGCTTCCGGCGATCTTCGATCAGACCACGATCGACATTTCCGCCGGCGACTACACTTTCCGGGCTACCGGCACCGTCCAGAAATTCGACGGCTACCTCCGTGTCTATCAGATGCCCGCGTCGATCGCCGATCGCGAGGAAGACGAAAAGGATGACGAAGGCGAAGGCCGCGCGCTTCCTCAGGTGGCGGAGGGGCAGACTCTTCGCCTGGACAAGATTCGACCCGACCAGCACTTCACCGAGCCGCCGCCGCGGTTCAACGATGCCACACTGGTCAAGGAGCTCGAAGAAGACGGCATCGGGCGGCCCTCGACTTACGCTTCGATTATTTCAACCATCGTCGAGCGCGAATACGTCACCAAGAACCAGGGACGATTCTCTCCCACCATGCTCGGCGAGCGCGTCAGCGTGTTGCTGGTGAAGAGTTTCGAAGACATCTTCGACGTCACGTTTACCGCGCGGCTCGAAGAGGAACTCGACGAAATCGAAGAAGGCAAGCTACCGTGGCGCGAAGCCGTTAAAGAGTTCTGGGAAAAATTCGTCATTGACCTCGACAAGGCCGGCGACGAGATGCTTTCCTACAAAGCCGGCATTCCGACCGGGAAGAAATGCGAAAAGTGCGGTCAGGGCGAATTGCTCGAGCGCATCAGCCGCCACGGGTTCTTCCTCGGGTGTTCACGCTATCCCGAATGCGATTTCATTCAGGACCTCTCCCCTGAACTTCCCGAACAGACCAGCGGCGAACCCAAAACCGAGTATTGCGACAATTGCGGTAAGGAGATGGCCATCAAGCGCGGCCGCTTCGGTACCTTCCTGGCCTGCACCGGTTACCCGGATTGCAAGACCACCCGCCGCCTCGTCCAGGGCACGCGCATCGCGCACCAGCCCGATGAGCCTCTCGCTGAGCTTTGTACACTTTGCGGCAAGAATCTCGTGAAGAAAAGCGGCCGCTTCGGCGAATTCATCGGCTGCTCCGGCTATCCGAAGTGCAAGTACACGCGCCCGATCACCATGGGCATTAAATGCCCGAAATGCAACGAAGGCGAATTCGTGCGTCGTGGCAGCGCCGGCAAGGGCGGCCGTGGCCGCCCACGAGTGTTCTACGGCTGCTCTCGTTACCCGGATTGCGATTTCACAACGCCCCACATGCCCATCGCCGAACCTTGCCCGAAGTGCGGCGCGCCCTTCATCGTCGAGAAGCGCAACAAGATCGGCACCGTCCACTCCTGCCTCAAAGAGGGCTGTGATTGGGAGAAGCTTGTCCCCGAAGTCCAGCCGCAAGCACAGCCGGAGGAGGCTCCCGTGCCCGTGGCAGCCAAGTCCTGACCCACCTGCATCTAAAGAAACAGTGCCGTGATTTCGCTTTCCGCGGATTTGTCCGCGCCTATACTGTATTTGGGTCTCTCCCGTGGAGTTGTAGCAGCGAATGAAAGCAGCAATTGCGAAATATCTCGAATACCTTCAGTCGGTGAAGAATTCCTCGCCGCATACGATTCTGAACTACCGCAGGGACCTCGAACAATTTCTCGCGTATCTATCGCCGCCCGGCCTCCCGCCGCCTGCGCTCACGGGCGTCGCCCACCCCATGATTCGTGAATTCGTCGCGCATCTGCACGATCACGGTCTCGCGAAAAGCTCGATCGCGCGCAAGCTTGCGGCCCTGCGCTCGTTCTTCAAATACTGCGTGCGTGAAGGCCATTTGAAGGAAAATCCCGCGCGTCTCGTTCCCACTCCGAAGTTGCCCAAGCGCATCCCTTCGGTGCTCTCCGCCGAAGAGATGAACGGCTTCCTCAATCAACTGGGCGGGACGGGACAAGCCGCGAGCGGCGGCCGTGAGTCTTCCACAAAGAGCGCATTGCTTCCGCCGGCATCCGCCGTGAAACCACAAGGCAAGCAGAGTCGTTCCGTGCCAGTCGAAGAAAGCTTCCTCCTGCGCCGCGACCGGGCGCTCCTGGAACTTCTTTACGCCGCAGGCCTGCGCGTCAGCGAACTCACCGGCCTCAATCTTGCCGATATGGACCAAAAGGAACGCATTCTCCGCGTCCGCGGCAAGGGCAGTAAGGAACGCATCGTTCCTTACGGGACTAAGGCTCAGGAAGCTCTGGAAAAATACTGGCCGCTGCGCGAACTGCTCCTGGAGCCAAGGTACGGGACGAGTGGCCGGGACGGGTCGCACACCGAAGCGGTCTTCCTCAATTATTCGGGCCGGCGGCTTACGCAGCGCTCCGTCGGGCGCATCGTCAAAAAATACGTGCGCATCGCCAACGTCAACTGGGACCTGCATCCGCATTCGATGCGTCACGCCTTCGCCACGCACCTCCTCGCGGACGGCGCCGACCTCCGCGCCATTCAGGAACTTCTCGGCCACCAGTCACTCTCGACCACGCAGAAATACACCCATGCCTCCATCCGCCAACTGATGGACATTTACGACAAGGCGCACCCGCACGCCTGATTCACGCTTCTGTTTTATTTTGCAGAGATGCAAGACTGCGCTACTCTGGGAAGCTTTGAAACCACTGAGTATGCGACTCCGTGCTGCGTTCTCGATTCCGTTTTGTCTGTTCGCGTGCACGGCCTTGCCGCTGCCCGCAAGCGCGCAAGGGAACTACGAAGTCCAGGTATATCCGTACGAAACCGTCGAGCCTCGGCACACGATGGTGGAACTCCATTCCAATTTCACATTTCAGGGCTCCAAATCCACCGATGACGGCACGCTGCCGACGAACCATCAGTTGCACGAAACCATCGAGATCACCCATGGATTCACTGATTGGTTCGAGACCGGCTTCTACATTTTCAACTCCGCGAAGAGCGGCCAGGGTTGGGATTACGTTGGCAGCCACATCCGCCCCCGCGTGCGCGTTCCTCCCAAGTGGCACTGGCCCGTCGGCATCAGCCTTTCGAACGAAATCGGCTGGCAGAGCCGCCGGTACTCCGCGGACACCTGGACGTGGGAGATCCGCCCGATCATTGATAAGCAGCTCGGGGGGTGGTATCTCTCCTTCAATCCGACATTTGACCGGTCCTTCCATGGCCCGGGCGTGAACCAAGGTCTCGTTTTCTCTCCCAACTTCAAATTCAGTTACGATTTCACCAAGAAGATCGCGGCGGGCATCGAGTATTACGGCTCGCTGGGTCCGGTCACGGGCTTCGACCCGGTCAGCCAGCAGCAACAGCAAATCCTCCCCGCTATTGACCTGAATCTCTCGCCCAAGTGGGAAGTCAATTTTGGGTTGGGTGTGGGCGTGACTCGTTCCACCGATCACTTGATTGCCAAGATGATTCTCGGCTACCGTTTTAATTTCTGAAGCGTTCTTTATGAGGAATCACAAGGAATCCGCCTTGGCCCACCATCTCACCCAAATCAACATATCGCGTCTCCTCGCTCCGCTGGAGGATCCGAAGATCGCCGAATTCGTCGCGCAGCTCGAGCCCAGCAACGCTCTTGCCGACAAGGCTCCCGGCTTTGTCTGGCGGCTCAAGTCGGAATCGGGCAACGCCACCGACATCGCCTACAACGACGATTCTTTCATGATCGTCAACTTGTCGGTCTGGGAATCGATCGGAGCGCTGCGCGATTTCGCTTACAAGTCGAATCACGCCACGGTATTTCGCGACCGCCCGAAGTGGTTCGAAAAGATGGACAAGCCCAGCTACTACCTCTGGTGGATCCCAGTCGGCCACATCCCCGCCGTCGCCGAGGGCCGTGAGCGGCTGGAACACTACCAGAAACATGGCGCAACCCCATACTCGTTCTGGTTTTCCCAGCACTTCCCCCAGCCCGCGGATGAAGGTGTCTGCGCGTAGTTCGACCGAGCGTTCATTGCATCCGGTGACAAAACGAGCCGCGAATGCAAAGATATCCCCGTGAGGCCGATTCTCACCGCCCATCTTTTTCCGAAGCTCGATGCCATGTTGCTCGAATTGCTTCGTTCCCTCACCCCCGAAGACTGGGAAAAGCAGACCGTTTCGCCCAAGTGGAAGGTCAAGGAAGTCGCCGCACATCTTCTGGATACTCCGCTTCGCGGCGTCTCGATCGCCCGCGATGGATATTCGCCAGAAGCTTCCAGAATCAGCTCTGGCATTGAACTCGCGGCGTACATCAACCGTTTGAATGAGGAAGGCGTCAGTCTCTATCGCCGCCTGAGCCCCGCTGTCTTGATTTCCCTGATGCAAGTCGCCTCCCAATTGCTTGCCGAATATCACCACTCCCGGGATCCCGATGCCGACGCGCCCTACGGCGTAAGCTGGGCGGGCGAGGAAAACTCCTCAAACTGGTTCGACACGGCCCGGGAATTCACGGAACGCTGGCACCACCAGCAGCAGATCCGGCTGGCGGTGAACAAGCCGGGCATCATGACCCGCGAACTCTACTATCCCGTTTTGGATTGCTTCTTGCGGGCCCTGCCGTTCACCTATCGCACCGTCTCGGCAAAGCCCGGAACTTACGTTCAGATCAACGTTTCCGGTGAATGCGGAGGCAGTTGGTATCTCTCGCGCGCTGAACAGGCCTGGCAGCTCACCGAAGAGCCGCTCGGGGATAGGCTTTCGGAAACGACCATCCCGCAGGAAATTGCATGGCGCATCTTCACTAAAGGCATCGATCGTGAGTCCGCTTTGCCCCAAGTCAAAATCTCGGGTGACACCAAGCTGGGTCTCCATGCGCTCCAAATGATTTCCATAGTCGCATAACAAAGAATTGCGCAATCCTGTGTTAACTGTGTTAATCGTTCGTTGACGGTTTGGGCCGGGAACCCTATAATTAAGGTTTGCCTTTAGCGCTTGGAGGACAGATGTACGCCGTTATTCAGACCGGGGGAAAGCAGTATCGCGTCGTGCCCGGCGACACCATCCGCATCGAGCGGGTCGATGGCAAGGTAGGGGAAAAGGTGAACTTCGGTTCCGTCTTGGCAGTTCATACGGACGACAAGAAGGTCCTATTGGGCGAAGATGCCCGCAAGGCGTCCGTAAGTGGCAAGATCGTCTCACAGGGCCGCGGCAAGAAGCTCACCGTGCTCAAATTCAAGAAGGGCAATCAGTACAAGATTTCACGTGGCCACCGGCAGAATTACACGGCCATCGAGGTCGGCGATATCAAGCTCTAACTCTTCAACTAGCGCCGGGCTTCCACCCGGCAGTTTT
The DNA here is from genome assembly GCA_003224525.1 of Acidobacteriota bacterium. Classification (GTDB taxonomy): domain Bacteria; phylum Acidobacteriota; class Terriglobia; order Acidiferrales; family UBA7541; genus Acidiferrum. Next base: position 15,161 of record QHZB01000073.1, read on the forward strand.
TCTCGAAAAGGATTATGTCATGGCAAGTAAGAAAGGCGGCGGCTCCTCTACAAACGGCCGCGATTCACACGGGCAGAGGCTGGGTGTCAAGCGCTTCGGCGGGCAACGGGTCAACGCAGGCACGATCCTCGTGCGTCAGCGCGGCACCAAGCACCAGGCCGGGGAAAACGTCGGGCAGGGCAAGGACGACACGCTCTTCGCGATGGTTACTGGCTTCGTGAAGTTCCAAGACAGGGGCCGTCACGGCCGCTTCATCAGCGTCTTGCCGGCTGAGCAAGCCAAGTCCGCCGCGAACTAACTGCATTGCGCTACATTGTGTGGGGGCGGGCTTCAGTCCGGCCTTCTTCGCCTCTTCCGCGGTCCGGCCCCGGCCGGACCGCGTTTTTCTTTTCGATTCGGCTATGGCCCGGAAATGCAGGACAGGGGCCCGCCGGGAAAGAATTTCTTGTATGCGCTCCGTCCATGCGCCGGAAGGATGGCAAGTCCCGGCACCTTTTCGTGAAGCTCGCTGAGTTTGCCGACGATTTGGTTCGCAAGAGCCATGTCATTGTCGCTGTCCTGCAAGATCAGAGATTTCCCGGCGCGCTCCTCGAAACCGCGTTCGTCATCAACGGCGTCGCCAACGTAAAACAGGCGTCGCGTGCGTGAAAGGTTCACGAAAATGCCCACGCTCCCAGGGGTATGGCCGCGCAACGGCACGACGACCACCGAGCCGTCTCTGTAAAGATCGGCGCTCTCGTCAAAAGTTTCGTAGGGCGCGGGTTCGAATCGCAAAGTGGGCGCGGCAACGGGCGGAAACTTTTGGGTGTGCGCGACAATCACGTATCCCCTGGCTTGAACGCTCGGGTCGGCTGCAAATTGCAACTCTTCGCGCGTGAGCAGTACCGGCAGAGGCGGCAGATCCATCAAGCCGCCGGCGTGATCCA
>QHZB01000074.1 GCA_003224525.1 Acidobacteriota bacterium
TTGCGTGCGGCGTCCTGGACATTACTGCCGCGTTCGTCGTCTACGGCTTCTTCGGGGCCAAGCCGGTGCCCCTGCTGCAAGGAATTGCCAGTGGATTACTGGGACCAAAGGCATTCCAAGGCGGACTCGCGACCGCGCTGCTCGGCCTTCTCTGTCACTTCGTCATCGCATTTGGGGCGGCTGCCGTCTATTTTGTGGCGAGCCGCACAATTCCCATGTTGGTGCAGCACGCAGTCGTTTCAGGTGTGTTCTATGGCGTGGCCGTCTATTTCTTCATGAACCGTATGGTGGTGCCACTGTCCGCTGCCGCCAAACGTCCGTTTTCCTTGAAGTTGATGATCGTCGGCGTGGTCATACACATCTTCTGTGTCGGACTTCCGATATCTCTTAGCGTGCGCAGATTCTCTAAATGACGATCAGACCAAATTGTTTGGAGCGCGGCGTCGCGCGGACTTTGCTATCCTACGCCCCGTGAAACCTCTTTTCCTGATTGATACCGACACGGCTTCTGATGACGCGGTGGCTTTGATCATGGCGCTTCGCTCGCCCCAGGTGCGCGTGCTGGCGATTACCACCGTTGCCGGCAACGTCGCCGTTCAGCAATCCACCCGCAACGCGCTCTGTACGGCGGAACTTTGCGGCGCGGATGTTCCCGTTTTCATGGGCGCGGAAAAACCGCTCCATCGCCCGCACCAGAGTGCGGACTGGTTCCATGGCCGCGATGGCTTGGGAGACCACGGCTACCCGGCCCCGAAGAGGGCGCCCGAAAAACTCCACGCAGCCGATGCGATCATCGCGACGATCGAATCCAACCCAGGCTTGGTATTGGTGACTCTGGGACCATTGACAAATGTTGCATTAGCATTGCAGCGAAATCCCGGCATCGCGGGCAAGGTCGGCCGCTGCGTGATCATGGGCGGAGCGCCCTGTTGCGAAGGGAACGTAACTCCCGCAGCCGAGTACAACATTTGGTGCGACCCCGAGGCGGCACGAATCGTTTTGCGCAGCGGCCTTCCGGTAGAGTTGGTCGGCTGGCACCTCTGCCGCGGCGAAGCCGCATTGAAGCCGGCCGACACCAAGCAGGTACTGAGTTTTGGCACACCGCAGGCGCGCTTCGCCATCGAATGCAACAGTCGCGCCCAGGAAGCCTACTTCGAGCAAACCGGCGAACATGGAATCTCATTGCCGGACCCGGTCGCGATGTCCATTGCCCTGGATCCCACGATAGCGACTCAGCAAAGCGAACACTATGTGGAGGTCGAAACCTCGAGCGAACTAACCTTGGGTATGACCGTGGTCGATCGCCTAAACGTGGCAGCCAACGACCGAAATCGAGCGGTTTGGGCCCCGATTTTCGATCGTGGCAAGAAAACCAAAGTCTACTGGACCATCGATAACGAGCGGTGGAAGCAAGCCCTCTATTCCGCGTTAAGGTAGCACTTTCAGGGGTCCCTGGCATAACGTATAGGTATCACACAACTTATTGAAAATGAGGAGGCTGGTTTCGGCTTACCCCTTGGCCCGATTGCACACACGATGGCAACTTCTTTCCCATTGTGGGGTTCTATCCAATGGGAGCCATAATTGATGTTACGCTCCCATCGGCTGGAACGTCTCAATTAGAGGGCCAGAGCGGCCCACGTCCAGACCGAGGACAGGGGATTCGTCATGAAGACGATGACTTTTACAGGTAAGAGCAGCTTGAGCCTGCTGCTGTGTTTCGCCGGTCTTTTGAGTTTTGCCGCTCCGAAGGCGCGTGCGGATGAAGAAAAGAATCCCCCAACGCGCGTCGCACGCATCAGCTATGTTGACGGTTCCGTCTCCCTGCAACCCGGTGGGGAAGGTGACTGGGGTAGCGCGGCCAGAAATCGTCCGATCACTATCGGCGACAAGCTTTGGGTGGACAAAGATTCTCGAGCTGAATTGCAAGCCGGCACAGCCTCCATCCATCTCGGCAGTTTGACAGCTCTCTCCTTTCTGAACCTTGACCAAGGCATCACGCAGATGCGCCTTGCCGAAGGCAGCATCAACTTCCGCGTCAGTGAATTGCGCGAAGGTGACCTCTACGAAGTGGACGCTCCGAATCTGGCTTTCACCGTGAAGCAGGCTGGGGCATTTCGCATTGACGTAGATGAAACCGGCGATTCCGCCCGCGTGACCGTGATCCGCGGCGAAGGGGAAGTTACCGCCGGCGGCAAGACCTATGAAGTGCACTCCGGTGAGCGCGGGGAATTCACCGGCACGGACAACGTCGACAACATTATGGACAAGGCTCCCGCTCCGGACGGCCTCGACCGCTGGGCCGCTGACCGCGACCGGAAAGAAGACAACTCCGTTTCGGCGAAGTACGTGTCGCGCGACATGGATGGTTATAGCGACCTCGACGATTCCGGTACGTGGCAAGACGAGCCGCAATATGGCCATGTCTGGTATCCCAACGACGTCGCGCCGGACTGGGCTCCCTACAGCAATGGCTATTGGAACTGGGTAGGCCCTTGGGGGTGGACTTGGGTTGACTATGCACCTTGGGGATTTGCTCCGTTCCACTATGGCCGATGGAACTATTTTGGCAGCAGGTGGGGCTGGTGCCCCGGTCCGTTTTATGGTCCCTCGATTTACGGTCCTGCTTTTGTGGGCTTTTTCGGCGGCGGTTTCGGGTTTGGAGTCGGCTGGTTCCCGCTGGGCTTTGGCGAACCGTTCTTCCCGTGGTTCCACTGCCGTCACGAGTTCTTTGAGAGGATCAATGAACGGAATACTTTTATCCGCAACAGAAATGTTTTCAACACCAACGTTCGCAACTTCAATTTTGTGAATGCGCACAACGTGCATGCGGTGACCACGGCCAATCGCAACGCCTTCAGGAACGGCCAAGCCATCAACCGCGGGGCCACACACCTGACGGCAGCCTCTTTGAGAGGCGCCCAAGTGACCAACTCCGTCGGGATCAAGCCGACGCAGCACAGCTCGCTCGGCTCGGTAAACACCAGATCGCATGTCGCCACGCCGTCGGCAGCGGTTCAAAACCGCACGGTGATCGCGCGCACGGCCCCGGCGCAAGGTGCGTCCCAGGCGCGTGTTCGTACGCTCAACAGCGCTGGCCTGCCTGCGGGCCACGTTGGCAACGGGCCTGCGAACAGCACCATGAATCAGCATGCGGTCACGCCGAATGCGTCATCGCGCAACGCGCCTGCGATGAATGGCCGTCAGGGCAACATGCCCAACACTTCCGGGATGACCTCCCGGCAGCGGGAGCTGTCGCAGAGCCGGCCGCCTTCGTCCATGACGAACTCGAACCGGACATCAGCCGCTGCTACGGGCAACAATGCCTCGCAGCGCGCGGGCAATGCCCCACGCACCTGGGCAGCGCAGGGAAATACAACTGATCGCGGCCGCGCCCCGGCAGGTTTCGGAAGCTCGAATCAGCCGGGAAACTCGCGGGCGCAAACAACTCGCGAGACTCAAGGCAATCGTCCTCCATGGGCACGCGGTGATTCGCAGTCCGGAGCGGTCAGCGGCCAGACATCGCGGCCTTCGACGCCAAGCTACAACGGTAACCGCCCAAGCTCTTCCAACAACGGCCGCTCTTACCAGCCACCGCAGCGGACCTACAACAACACGCAGTCCTACGGGGGGAACCGTGGCTACTCGCAGCCTCGGTCGTACAATTCATCTCCGAACCAGTCTTACTCATCGCCCCGGACATACTCCGCACCTAGCCGTAGCTATCCCGCTCCTTCACGCTCCTACTCGGCACCGAGTCGCGGCAACGGCGGAGGGGGTGGCGGCAATCGGGGCGGCGGTGGCGGCGGAAGCCCGCACGGCGGCGGGGGCTCTTCCTCTCACGGCCGGCACTAATCTCTTTGCCAACTCAAGCGCCCGTCCGGATCTTCCGGGCGAGCGCTTTTTGTTTGGAAGTGATGCTTAGAAAGTTCTTCTTCTTCCACATCTGATACTGTAAAAACCTCTCGGTCCGTGTCTTTGGTTCTAGCTGTAGTCCTTCCTGCAGATCCGAGAGTCGCCAACGCCACCCAGAAATGCGTCGTCCGCAACTCTCTCTCTTGCCATGTGTTAGATGAAGTGACGCACTTCTTGTCAGGCGTTTCCTGTTTCGACAAGCAGAAAGGACCTGACAGGTGCCCCACGCCATTGAAGTGCTAGTGTGCCAAGGGGGCAGAAACCAGGTACCAGGGCCTTAGAAAATGCGGCAGAAAGTAAAAGATGCCGCTCGTGATTCAGGAGAGATTTCGAAATGAGAAAACATGTGCTCAAATTGGCGAGCCTCCTCAGCATGGCGCTGGCGGTGGCTCTCTTTGCGCCGCAACGCGCCGCAGCCGATGATGACGAGGATCCGCCAAGCCGCGTGGCACGACTGAGCTACGCTAACGGCACCGTTTCGTTTAATCCGGGAGGCACCGACGATTGGGTTTCCGCGGTCGTCAACCGTCCGATTACTACGGGCGACAAGCTTTGGACCGACAACGACGCGCGCGCCGAGCTGCACATCGGCTCCGCGGCGATCCGCCTTTCCGACAACACTGGGTTTTCCTTCTTGAATCTGGATGACCGCATGGCGCAGATCCGGCTTACCGAAGGCACTCTTAACGTGCGCGTGCGGCGGCTCGAACAGGACGAAACTTTCGAAATCGATACGCCCAACCTTGCTTTCTCGATCCTTCGTCCGGGCAACTACAAGATCAACGTCAACGAAGCGGGCGATGCCACTGTCGTGGTTGTCCGCGACGGTGAAGGTGAAGTCACCGGCGGTGGCTCCGCTTATGCCATTCATCCTCGGGAAACCGGCACGTTTTCCGGGGCCGACCAACTGGACGCCGACATTCACAGACTCGGCGATAACGATGACGACTTCGATCATTGGTGCGGTGACCGCGACCGCCGCGAAGATCGCTCGCAATCCTCGCGCTATGTTTCTTCCGATGTCATTGGTTATGAAGACCTCGACGACAACGGAGGCTGGCGCCCGGTGCCCGAGTACGGCGCCGTTTGGTTTCCCCACACCACCATCGTCGGTTGGGCGCCTTATCGCTATGGCCACTGGGTGTGGATTTCACCCTGGGGCTGGACTTGGGTAGATGATGCCCCTTGGGGGTTTGCGCCATTCCATTACGGCCGTTGGGTTACGGTCGGCGGTGTTTGGGGTTGGGTGCCATGCGCGCCTCGCGCGGTCGTAGGTGTCGCCTACGTGCGCCCGGTTTACGCCCCGGCCCTCGTCGCGTGGGTCGGCGGGCCACACTTCAGCATTGGCATAGGAATCGGAGGAGGCGGTGGGGTCGGCGTGGCCTGGTTCCCGCTTGGGCCGCGTGAGGTCTTCGTGCCTTCTTATCACGTGAGCCGCACTTACGTTACAAACGTGAACGTCTCCAATACGACGGTGAACAACACGGTTGTGAACAACTACTACAACAACGTGGTTGTCAACAAAAACGTCACCAACATCAAGTACGTGAATCAGACCGCGCCGAACGGGGTAACCGCCACATCGCAGCAGAATTTCACGTCGGCTCAGCCCGTCGGACGAAACATGATGAGGGTCGATCGCCGGGAAGTTGAGTCCGCGCAGGTCAATCCGACCACGCCGACGGTCGCGCCGCAACAAAGAAGCGTGCTTGGCGCTGGCGGTGCGGCAAGGCCTCCAGCGAGGTTTCAGGAACGCTCCGTCGTGGCCAAAATGCCTCCGCCCCCTGCTCCTGTATCCTTCGTAAAACAACAGCAGGCCATTCAAGCCAATGGAAGCAGGCCGCCGGTCCGAACATCAAGATCGCACCACCCTCCCAGCCCGCGACTCCGCAAAACGTCCGTGCCAACGGGTCCGGTCAGTCACAGAACAACAACGGCTATCGTCCGGGTCAGCCACAGATGAATGTTCAGCCCAATTTACAAAACAATTCGAACAGGCCGGCGGCCTCCAATAACGCCGGACAGCAGCCACAAGGCAATCAACCGGGAAACTCGCCCGCAAACAATGGCCGAAACAAGTCGTTTAACGACCGTCCTCCGACCTCAAGGCCGGCAGGAGGAAATCCGAACTCCACCGTGAACCCGCAGCTCGATCAGAAGCACCAGCAGCAGCAGGAACAGCTCCGCCAGAAGCAGGATCAGGAGCGCCAGAAGATCGAGCAGAAGCAGGTCCAGGAGCAACAGAAGGTTCAGCAGAAAAATGCTGAGGACGCCAGAAAGCAGCAAGTCGACCGGAGACAACAGCAGCAGCTCCAGCAACTCGAGCAAAAACACGGGCAGGAGCAGCAGAAGCTGGAGCAAAAACAGCAGCAGGAACGCCAGAAGCAGCAGGCACCCCCGAAGGACAAGCCCTCCAGCAAGCCGCCGAAGGACGACAAGCCTCCGCACCGCGGCTAGACCCGCTGTTTTGCGAACAGCAACCCGGGCGGGCGCTTGTTGAAAATCAGGCGCTCGCACGTTTTCTTGATTCCAGGTATCTTCACAGGTGAAACGTCTTGCTGTGTCGCGTAAGATTCCTTCTCTGCGCTCATGGCGAAACGATTTAAGTCCCGCTCCTCCTCCGCTGACAGCCCGGCGGCATCTCCGGAGTTGCGGCTGTTTCGAATTCCAGGCATTCCAGAGATTCGCCCTGGCAATGATCTTGTCAAATGCGTGGCCAGCGCTGCGACTCGGGCCGCAATTCACTTCGAAGACGGCGACATCCTTGTCTTTGCTCAGAAAATTGTGTCAAAGGCGGAAGGCACTCTCGTTCGGTTGGCAAGCGTAAGGCCTTCCCCGGAAGCCCTCGCGATCGCCGGGCGTCTGAAAAAAGATCCTCGTGCCATCGAAGTCGTCTTTAGGGAGTCGCGGCGCATCGTCCGCAGCGATCATGTACTGATCTCCGAAACGCGCCACGGTTTCGTCTGCGCCAACGCGGGCGTCGACCATTCGAACGTTCCCGGTAACGATGTGGTGACTTTGCTCCCGCTAAATCCAGATCGATCCGCAAAAAAACTCGCTGCCGCGCTCCGCAAACGGACCCACAAACGCATCGCCGTCATCATCAGTGACACCTTCGGCCGCCCCTGGCGCCTTGGACTGACGAACGTGGCCATCGGCGCTTCAGGCGTGCCGGTTCTCCTCGATTTGCGCGGTTCGCCCGACCGTCAAGGAAAGCCTCTGACTGCAACGATTCTCGCGGTCGCCGACGAACTCGCCGCCGCCGCCGGCCTCTTGATGGGCAAATCGGAAGGCTTCCCTGTTGTTCTCATTCGTGGCTATCGCTTCAAGCCCGTGTCCGAGCCGGCGGCCCGCATCATCCGTCCCGCCGCCGAGGATCTATTCCGCTAATCTCCTCTTCTCTGCGGCCTCAACGTTCTCTGGGCCCTCTGTACTACTAATCCGAAGTTTCTTTGCTTCGTGCGACGAATTTCATGCGGCCTCCGGCAGCAGTTCTCGAACTTTGGAGCGTAAGGCGGTGAGTAGGGCGGTGACGGCTTTCCGCCCGGTCTCCGTCACTTGGTAGCGATAGGTGCCGGAGACCTTGCGGATAATTCCGTGGGCCCGGAGCAGCCGGAGTTTCCGACTGACCCACGCCGAGCGCCGACGGGTCTCTCGCAGATCCTGGGTCGCCTCAGGAAAGAAGAATTTCTGCAAATCCCGATTACGAAAACCGTTGAGCATGAATTCTCCGCGGCAAATGGTCTCCAACAGCGCACGATCTCCTCCTAAGGGATGCAAGGCGCGCACTCGCCGCCCTTTCCATTGCTTGGGCTGTCCGAGCCGGTCGAGCAATTCCTGTAAGGTGGTCTGTTCATCTACACCTGCCAGCGCATCCAGATAGCGCTCCGTAGCTCGTTGCGAAATCTCCGCGCGGCGGTGCAGATCTGCCACCCCACCCCGCAACACACGCCACGATTTCTTCCCTTTGCTATCGCCCTCTTTCCGGCGGTACACGCGAAACTCTCCGCCGTGGTGGATGGTGGTCTCCGCCCGTAACACGCTGCCTACCGCCGTGAACGCCTTGTCGTACAGCTTCACCGAGTTCCCATTCACGCTGTGCTTGATGCGCATTCCTTCTTCGCGCCATTTCAAAGCGCTGCTCACTTCCCCACGAAACGATTTCGGCACTTCACCGTCCAGCCGGACCGGCCGACCCAGATAGCGCAGCACGTCGGTGCTCCCCAGCGTGGTTATCCCGTAGTGCACCAGCCGTGGGTACAATCGCCGCAATACTTGCGCCTGCCGAAACACTACGTCGATGGCCCACTCGCTCTGATACGTCGTCCAGTAATAATTCATGGGAAAGTCCTCAAAGATCTGCGCGTGCACCGGGTTCAACGCTCGCGCCAGCGGCTCCAGCGCCTTCGGCCAGTTCGTCCGCAGTTGTCCATCCAGCAACCTTTGGGCCCGGCCCCATTCTTCCACTCATGGAAAACAATTATCCTGCCGCACGTACTTCCTCCCCACTCGATCCATCTGACGCGCCAGCCACTCCCGCCCGTTCACGCACACCTGCACCGAAAACGGAAACCACGTTTGCATCCGCGCGTTTAAAAATCCAAACTCCCGATGCATCCAGTACTGATACAAGAACAAGCACTTCCGGATGCGCGATACCAACTCCAGCTTGCGCTTCTCCCGGTTGCGATAGACATCCAAGGTCCGGCAAGGCTCTACGCAACTCAGCACGCATACCAACCCTTACTCAATCTTGTCCCGGGCGGCGATCCCCCGCGCTACCTCTTCCTTGCTCTCCCCCGCCGAGACCAGATACTTCACCGGCCGCCCCAGGGCCTCGGCCTTGGCCTTACAGGCTTGCTTCCATCTCTCGCTCACCCGCAGCACATGCTTGCCAAATTCCGTCAACCGCACCTGCTTCGCCCACAGGTAGCCCATCATTCCTTCCGCATAGCTGATCGACCGCAGGGTCCCTCGAAAGACCAGCCGGTCAATCTCTTCCGTATGTTTCGCGATAAACTCTTGCATGGCGTTTCCGTCCCTCCCAAGATATGGCGTTCTTGCCGAACCACCACATCTTATCGAGAACGGAAGCGCCTTCTACGTTTGGTTGCGGCTCTGCCGCGCTGTGTTAAATTCTTTCTGTCAATCTCTACCACGAACCATGAGCATTCCGCCCCACGACGCTCCCGGTCACCCCGCCATGAATCCTGAAGTCGATGAGTCACTCGCTCGTGCGCGCGCGAGCGGCTCTGTCGGCCGCGAAGCTGCCCTTCAGTTTGCGCAAGCCCCGTTGCCAAATCTGCTGGCCGCTGCTACGGAAATCCGCGCCGCCGGGAAGGGAAATGAAATCAGCTTCTCAAAAAAAGTATTCATCCCTCTCACCACCCTTTGCCGCGACTATTGTAGCTACTGCACTTTTCGTAAGGACCCCGGCCAGCCTGGCGCTCACTTCATGACACCGAACGAAGTCCTCGCGCTTGCAGAACAAGGCCGCCAGGCCGGCTGCAAGGAAGCTCTCTTCAGCCTTGGCGATCAACCCGAACGGATCTTTCCCGAAGCCAGCGAATTCCTGAGCAAACAGGGTTTTACGCGCACGCTCGACTATCTTGCCGCCATGTGCGAACTCGTTCTGGAAAAAACCGGCTTGCTCCCGCACGCCAATCCCGGCGTCATGGACCGCGCCGCCCTGATGCATCTGAAAGAGTCGAACGCCAGTGTCGGCCTGATGCTCGAAAACGTCAGCCCGCGCCTGATGCGCGACGACTTGCCGCATGCCAAAGCCCCAGACAAGGTGCCCGCGCTGCGTCTCCGCACCATCGAAGAAGCGGGGAAGCTCTCCATCGCTTTCACCACTGGAATTTTGATTGGCATCGGCGAAACCATGGAAGAACGCATCGACTCCCTCCTTGCGATTCGAACACTCCATGAAGAGTACGGTCACATCCAGGAAGTCATCATTCAGAATTTCCGCGCCAAGCCGGAAATTCCCATGGCCGCGCACGCGGAGCCGTCTCTTGAAGATATGCTGCGCACCATCGCTCTCGCCCGCCTGATCCTTGGCCCGCACATGAACGTCCAAGCTCCGCCAAACCTGAGCTACGGCGATTTCCCCCGTTTGCTGGAAGCGGGCATCAACGATTGGGGCGGCATTTCCCCCGTCACCAAAGATTTCATCAATCCCGAAGCGGCTTGGCCGCAGATCGCGCGGTTGCAAGCCGAGACCGAATCTCGCGGTTTCGTTTTGCGCGAACGCCTGGCGCTCTATCCGGAGTTTGTCCGCCGGGAAGAATTTCTTTCGCCTCGCGTCCGCGATCGGGTTGCACCCCTATCGGGCGCGGACGGATTTGCGCGGTGCACCGGGCTTGCGGCCCGCATCTGACTCTTCTATGCCTCCAGCCAAAAAACTCAAAATCACCGCTCTCGCCGGTGGCGTAGGCGCTTCAAAACTGCTCCTCGGTCTCTATGAAGTGATGGACCCAGGCTTGTTGACCATCATCGTCAACACCGGCGACGACATCGCTCTCCACGGCTTGAAGATTTCGCCGGACCTCGACATCGTGACGTATACCCTGGCGGGAGTCGTCGATTCCGCAAAAGGCTGGGGCATTCGCGGGGAAACTTTTCATGCCCTGAAACGCCTCGCCGGCTACGGGCGCGCCAACTGGTTCAACCTGGGCGACCGCGACCTCGCCACGCACATCCATCGCACCGGCATGCTCGCCGAGGGAAAGACGTTGTCCCAGGCCGCGGATTCGATTCGAACGGCCCTGCGCGTGAAATCCCGGATCCTCCCGATGTCCGATGACCCCATCCCGACGATGATCGATTCGAACGAGGGCTCGCTGCATTTTCAGGAATACCTGGTGAAGCGCCGCACCGAGCCTGTCGTCCGCGGCATCCGTTTTGCCGGTGCGGAATCCGCGCGGCCTGCCCCGGGCGTCCTCGAAGCCATTCGCGATGCCGACCGCGTCATCATCTGCCCCAGCAATCCGCTGATCAGCATCGGCCCGATTCTTGCCGTGCCGGGAATTCGTGAGCAGTTACGAACTCACAAAGAAAAAGTGTTCGCCGTGTGTCCCATCGTCGGAGGGAAATCGCTCAAGGGCCCCTCTGACAAAATGCTAGTCCAGCTCGGCCTCAAGCCGGCAGCCCTGGGCGTCGCCAAACTCTACGCCGATTTCACCAGCATCTTCGTGATCGATCCCGCGGACAAATCGCAATCCGCCGCTATCTCCGCGCTCGGCATGAAAGTTGTTATTCTTCCGACGGTAATGAAAACGCGTGCGCAGAAACGCAAACTCGCCCGCGCTCTCCTGTCTTTATCTCCCTCTTCGGCGTTGTAGGGGCGAACTTCAGTGCTCTCTGTTTTCTCTCCGTTCGCAGCTCAGCCGACCAGCAGGTAGCGTGTCAAATTCCCGTTACCGTGTTATTCAGGCATGAAATCAGTCGGCGCAACAAAATTCTTAAATCATTCGTGAACGCCAACCGTTGTCTGTCCCGGCAGCGTCGTATGAATCCAAGCTTCCGCCGCGATGAGGTGCAGCACAAAGCCGATCCAGAATCCGATGCCGAAGAATTCATACGGCGTCAAGCCTGAAAAACGGCTCGTAGCAAAGAACATTCCAATGATGGGGCGGATGGTGGCCACGGCAAGCCCCACCGAGTAGGAACGAATCATCCACTCGCGGTGCAGTGCGATTTCACGCCGCCGGATATGCCAAAACGCCTTGCACAGCGCGAATAGAAAGAATATGGCGAACAGTGTCGTCGCCGCCGCCTGATTTATTCCGCCGATAGCGGGCATGCCAAAGCTCATCACCAGCGCCGAAATTCCGATGACCAGGCCGCAAATCACAAAAATGCGGCCACTCCAGCGGTGCCATCGGAGGTGGCGCGCCCGAATGGTTGAACTAAACTGCAATGGACCCAGCATCATGAAAAGCAAGCCAGGCGCAATATGAACAAGAGTCAGGATCGGATAGTGCGCGAACAAATCATCCAGCGCAGCAAACCGTGCAGCCACGGGATTGCATGTGGCCGCGGGTGGATGATAGCCTCTGACCACAATAGGCAGCAGATGCACCATCCTCCGCACTGCGACGGCAACTCCAATAAACGCCAGAAAAATGACCACGCTCCATAGCGTTCGCCGGAGACGAATACCAGGCTTCATACCACGTACTACGTTTAATTCATCAGATCTCTTTCAGGACGGAGATAGCGCCACCGGCCAGATCAGCGGGGTTGGAGGGCTTCCGGGCGGTTGGACGTGTGGTTTGAACCGCCTCCTTATTTGTGTCGGATGTTCACGGGGGCTCGGGTCCGATCCAGTGGGAACACCTGCAGTTCCCATTTCGCCGGGACGGACGTTGGCAGGTAGCAGATGGTTTTGTCGCAAGCCTGATACTCAAGCTTTCCCGTAATGATGAAGAGTTTCCCGTCTTTCCCCAGCGAGCCCCAGAACTCTGACCCGGAGTTCACCTTCACATCCTGGCTGATGCGGAACGTCCCTTCGAGAACGGGTACCTTCTCCTTGATCGCGGGCAAATAGAGAATTTTAGACGCTGGGTAAACCGCCGGTTTGAACTCCAACTGCGCGACAGGTTCAATCAGGAGCTGAATGGGCTTATAACCCTGGGTGCCGGGCGCATACACATGCACATCGGGGGGCAACCGCACTTCGGCAGCGAGGGTGACGCGAGTACCGGGTACGCCGATGGGATCGGATTGTTCGAGTGCCAGTTGAAGATGCGGAGCTTCGACCGTTTCCGTTACTTCTTGGCCCAATTCCGGGAAAAGCTTGGAAATAATGCTATTTCCGGTAAGCCGTTCCCGGTATTTTGCTTCGAAGAACTTTTCTCGAATGATGCCGTTGGGATCAATGAAAAAATATCCGGGGCGAGCAAAGCCCTTCTGCATCCCGGTAGCTTCCTGATTGAGGACTCCATAAGCCTGGATGGTCTTCGAGTCAGGGTCCGCGAGCATCGGATATGCGATCTTGTGCCGGTCGGCAAAATATTTCAGGATTTCTTCCGTGTCATAGCTGATGGCCGCCAGCTTGACCCCTTGCTTTTCGAATCGCGGGATGGCGCTTTGCAGCTGGACCAGCTGCCCTTTGCAGAACGGTCACCAGTCCGCCGAACGGAAAAAGAGAAGAACGGTGCCGTTCGTTCCTTTCAAGGTATCGAGAGTTTGCACCCGGCCAGACTGGTCGTGAACTGAAAAAGCAGGCGCCTTTTGACCGACGGCGAGTCCAATCGACATCAACTCGATGGAAGCCATCCGAATTGTACTGTCATCGAGTGTCCCCCGGACGGTCACCGCGTCTCCCAAGTGAGCGGCTACCTTTTCCTGTGGCTCAAGGCCGTACATCATCCTGTTCGTATCGTCATACAGCGCCAGCTTCGCGCCCGGCACGTTCTTGGTGCACTCGGGAGATTCGGCAAACGCTTCGTCTGCGTTGCAGCTGCTGAACACCAGGATTCCGGACCACGATCCGGACTTTGTTGCGGAGTTTATTGAATTGTTCTGCCCAGCTACTGCGAGAGGGGCTATTGAAAAAAGCGCTGCCAGACAGAGGAAGAAGCGTTTCGCCGTAGAATCAGTTCCGACCGAGAACACCGCACAGTCTCGTCGCACAACGCCTGCCAATGAAGAAGTGTCACTTCAAGGGAAGTCCGGTAAACCGAATCCCTGCCCCGTGAACTTTGTAGCGCATATTCAATCCAATCAACAACGCCGTCAGCGACTCCACAATGCGCGCATTCTCCAATGTTCCTCCATTCAATGGCCGCGCTCCCGGAATCTTGCTGACCAATTCGAATGTCACCTGCTTGGCTTTCTCATCGTCGCTGCATACCAAAACGTCGCAATCCACTGGTGCATCTCCGGCAAGCAATTCCGCTCCAAGATTCTGCAACGCGGCTGCCAGGCTCACGCTTGCAGGCAGCAGTTCCCTCGTCTGTTCGGCCGCCGAGCCTTGCCAGACGCCGAGCAGGCGCGTTGTTGCTCCGCCGATCGTCGCGGCCAGTGGCACTGTGGTATCGATCACCATCGTGCCCGGTTTCCAAACACTCTTCAGTTGTTTGAGCAGCGCCACCACGCCGGAGAAGGGAACAGTCAACACCGCGACATGGCACGCAGCCGCGGCAGAAGGATTGTCCAGGCCTTCGACCTGCGCGGCGCCGCCAATACGCTCGCGTAGCAGTCTTGCGGTTTCTTGCGCGCGAGCCGCCTCGCGCGATCCGATCAGGACGTGTTCCCCAGCCTTCGCCATTCGAAACGCAAGCCCGGAACCTTCGGCTCCCGTTCCGCCCAGAATCGCGATCTTTCGCGCCATGATGGTTCGCTCCGTTTCGCATTGCGCCGGTCATTCGAATCGCCGCCACGGCAAATTCGATTCGAATCCGCCGCTTCGCTTTTCCCGCACCCAGTATGGTATCTTCAAAAACTTCCAAGATGCTAACGCCACATCTCACGGCATTCGAATTCCGTCAAGCACTCGGTCATTTCACCACTGGCGTGACCGTGGTTACCGTCGAGCGCGAGCCCGGCAAGATCCACGGCATGACCGCCAACTCGTTCACCTCGGTTTCGCTCGATCCCATGCTGATTCTCGTTTGTGTCGACCACCGCGCGAAGATGCTTCCCTTGCTGGAGAAGAAAAAACGCTTTGGCATCAGCGTTCTCAGAGCAGGGCAGGAGGCTATTTCCGAGTATTTCGCCAAAAGCGAGCAGAGTGCGGAAGCGGAGGAGCGATTGTCGATTCGATATCGATGGACCCCGGGGGGCATCCCGGTCCTCGAGAATACGCTACTCCAGTTGAGCTGCCAGGTGACCGCGTCGCATATTGCCGGCGACCACAGCATCTTTGTCGGGGAAGTGGAGGAAGCTGAAATGCACGAGGGCGAGCCGCTGCTTTATTTCCGCGGAGAGTACCTGCGCATCGCGCGCCACTCCTAGAGAATTATTTTTTGCGGAGAGTTCGCTTTCACAGCGAAACGTTTTTTTGTGAAGAGTTTGCTACCGTTCGGAATTGCCGGAAGGCCGCGGTGACTCGGCCGAATCGCCCATCTCTTTGCGATGGCTTTTCACTTCGCGCAGCGCGTAGATCGGCTTATTCTGCGATTCGTAGTAGGTGCGCGCAATGATCTCGCCGAGCAAGCCCATGGAGAAGAACTGCACGCCGCTGATGAACAGCGCCACCGACAGCATCATTAGCGGCCCGTGTTCCGCCATGATGGCCTTGTGCAGATAAAATTTGTCGTAGGCCAGGAAGCACGCGAGCAGGGAACCCAGCCCCGCCCCGGCCACGCCCAGCAACCCGAAAAACTGGAGCGGTCGCGTCGAATAGTCCAATAAAAACTTGACGATTATTAAATCCAGGAACACGCGGATGGTGCGCCCGATCCCGTAATGGGACCTTCCGCTCTTTCGCGCGAGGTTTTCGATGGGCACTTCCGCGATTCTCGCGCCCGTCGAACTTGCCAGCGCCGGAATGAACCGGTGCAGCTCGCCGTAAAGCTGAATTTCCTGAATGATCTCGCGGCGGTAGGCCTTGAACGTGGTTCCAAAATCGTGCAGCTCGATTCCCGAAAGCTTTGCCATCATCCAGTTGGCGGCGCGGCTGGGAAGCTGCCGCATCAACCAGTGATCCCGCCGGTTGTGGCGCCAGCCACTCACCAGGTCGAAGCCTTCTTCTATTTTTTCCAGAAAGCGGGGAATCTCTCCGGGGTCGTGCTGCAGATCGCCGTCCATGGAGATGATGACTTCGCCCCGCGCGAAATCAAAACCTGCCTTCAACGCCGGAGTCTGCCCGAAATTCCGCCGCAGCCGCACCAGGTTCACGCGCCCGTCGTGCTCATAAATTTCAGCGAGCACCTTGAACGAGTCATCCTTGCTGCCGTCATCCACAAACACCAATTCGTAAGGCTCGCCGATCCCGTCCATCACCTCCGTAAGCTTCATGTACAGGGGTGGGATGTTTTCCTGTTCGTTGTAGAACGGAACGACGATGGAATACTGGATGGGCGAATCGCTTGCCATTCTTTCTCGCGACGTCCTTTTCTAAGCTTCCTGGGTTACAAAGCCATAGTCTATCAGGCGAATCCCCAGCGATGCGACAAGATTTCGGATCCCGGTGTCTGTCAGGATTTGCAGTTCGGTCTGCCGCGAATCCTGCAGCCGGGTCCGCGTTTTCTCGAGCGCCGCATCCGCGTACCCCGGGTGGCATATCAGCTCGGTCGTGCCGTCTGGCAGGCTCTTCACGAATTGTGCCAGGCCCTCGCGCGTCAGCTCGCCGGTTTGCGCAAGTCCGCAAAAATAATCGGCCGTAGAAATACCCGCCTGCCCGGCTTGCTCACGCGCATCGCGCGCCAGCAGTTTCAATCCGCGCGCCTGCACTCCTTGTTTCAAGACCACAGCGGCGTGCTGTTTTTTGCCCCAAGAAAGAGCCGCGCGCAGGCTCGATGCTTCCAGCGAAACTCGAATCGCGCCGATGTCATGGCGCTTCGCAAGCTTAAGGGCGATCTCAAACAGCCCGGGCAGCATGTGTACGTGTTTGTGCCCGTCGAGGTGCGTCGGCACGATACCAGCATCGCGGACTTTCTGAATCTGCGCGTCCCACTCGCTCTCCACTTCCGCCAGCAAGAGCCCGCGCCATGCCCGCCGCAGAAGCAGTCTTTCGGGTCCGCCCGCGAATTCGCCGTCATCATTCAGAAGGCTGGTAATGGTTTCTCGGTCGGCCACCGGGGGGCCGTCGCTCAAGTTCAAATGCACGCCCACCCCCAGCCCGCGGGCCGAACGCGCGGCCTCCACACCCGCTGCAAACGCGGCGCCGTTGGCCAGCAGCGAAGTGCTGGTCACAATCCCGTGATGAAACGCTTCGAGGATGCCGCGGTTTACCCCATCCGTCCAACCCAGGTCATCCGCATTGACGATCAGATTCTTCACAGCCCGTCCCGCTCCCGCGGGCTCACCTGTCCTGTTGGACAGCTACTCTTTCGTGCTCCCACCCGCATTGGTACCATTGACCACTTTGACCCTCAACTCTAGCATGGCGTAGTAGAGGCGAAAATGACGGTAAAGCTGCGTGAATCCAAGCGCATTGGTTCGCGGCACCATGAGAAGCGGCGTGGCCGCCGTATGAACTCCCGTGTGCCCGTACGCCTCGAGTGGGACGACGAGTCCGGGAAGCGCATCCGTGTCGAAGGGCATACGCGGGTCGTCAACCCTTACGGCTGCATGGTGGTTCTCGCGGAGTCACTCAATATCGAGCACCGCCTGGCCCTCAGCAATCTCGCCACCGATACCAGCAATGCCGCGATTATCGTGTGGAAGGGCAACCAGCGCCCCGACGGCTGGGAATACGGCGTAGAACTTGTGGCCCCGGAAATGGATTTCTGGGGACTCGAGCTGTGAAACCCATTTCCCACGTGAAACCTTCGCTGTACGCGAAACCCGGTTCGATAAGTGGCGTGCACTCTGCCTTGACGACGCGCCAGCCTACCGCCGAGCAGCGGCGCCGCGCCCAGCGCGTTCTCCTGCGCATGCCCGTGCTCGTCCACGTCGCCAAAAACCCCAAGCCTATCGAGGGATTTACTCATACGGTCAGCGCTACTGGCGGGATGATCATTCTTCCCGAGGGTTTTGCCCAGGGCAGCAAGTTCACCCTGGAAAATCCAAAAACGCAGCAGCGCGTCGAGGTGAGCGTTGTCCGTTCGCCGCAGATGAATCAGGAAGGCTCACTCATCCCTGTCGAATTCCTGTCCCCCGCGCCGCTGTTTTGGAATATCGTTTTCCCCCCGAACATCAACTGACGATCCGAGAAGAGCCGGCATCCTATTGGCCCGGGGCTCGCATTGTCCAGGGGCGGCGCTGCTATGCCCGTGCATAGGGTAGGGCTGCCGCCTAATGACGGGAAAGAGCACAGCCAGGAGTGGCTGCGCCATGAAGGCGAATAGCGGGCGCTGCGGTGCTGCGCCCCTACCAGGGAATTGGTGGAGATGAGATGTTTGTTGCGAGGAATGACGGGCAAAAAAAGAGCGGCCCCGAAAGCTTTGGGGCCGCTCGGTCTTAGAACCAGTTCATTTAGTTGATCGTCAGGCTGACGCTGCCACTGGCGGTCGCGGACCCGGAGGTTCCCGTAATCGGCAACTGCGTCGTGCCGGTAACCGTGACGTCCAGCGCCCCGCTCGATGACCCCTGAGTGTAGGTCGCATCGCCAGCATAGTGTGCGGTGATCATGTGTGTTCCCACCGTGGTTAACGCAGAGGTGGTGAGCGTCGCCGTCCCTCCCGACACTGTCACCGGGATGCCTGTCGGAGAGCCGCCATCCAGCAGTTGCACCTGATCGGTCGGTGTGCCGCCCGTAACCGTCGCCGTGAATGTAAAGGTGGTGCCCGCGGCAGCCTTTGTCGCGCTCGTGACCGTGATGTGTGTAGTCGTCGCTACAGGCCCGCCTCCTCCACCGCCACTGTAGCCGCTGCAGCCCAGCATGAAGCTCAACACGCACACCAGGCCCAGCCCCAGCGCCGCGTGGAACCGTTTCCGCCCTGGCAGCAAGAGTAAGATGATGGCGGCGAGCCCCGTAATCCTGCTCAGCGTCCACCAGCTTTGGCCGCCACTTGCCGGAATCATGCCTGCCGCGTAAAGCCTCCGCTCCGTCGGAGTCACTGAGGCCATCGCGTTCTGTGCCGACGGCGCGGTCACGTTGATCGCCAGTTGCCCGGTTCCGTTCCCGCCGCCGCTGGGCACTGTGACGTTGAGGGCCGTGCAGCTCACTCCTGGCAAGGTTGTTCCGCATGTGATCGCCACGTTACCCGCAAACCCGCCGGTCGGAGTCACCGTGATCATCGAATTGCCGCTAGCGCCAGCGGTCACCGTCGCTGCCGCCCCACTCACGGTGAACGAGCCGCTGCTCGTCACCGACGTGAACTGAAAATTGAAGACGGTCTTCCCGCCAAGAGCGACCGGATTGGGATCGGCTGGTCCGAAAGAACTGACCATGATGTAATAGGTCGTCCCCGCGTTTACGCCGAGGTTCGTCAACTGTGACTCTGTGACGATTCCCGGATTGATGTCATCGTTGCAGGCGAACCGCGTCAAGCTGCCCGCGGAACCTGTCCAAATCGAAAGCACGCTGTCGTAGCTGCTTCCGATCGTGTCCACATCAGTGATTGTTCCGCTGGCCGCTGGCGTGAACTTGTACCAGATCGTATTCGAAACGCCGGTCACGAACGGAATTTGGACGTTCTGGGCGCAGTCGGGCACCGGGTCGCTCGTTTGGGTGGTTGCGCCGGAACTGTCTTTTGTATCTGTGAATGTGCCGGAATTCAGCGTCACCGTCATGGCGCTTGCAAAATTGTCGTTCGTTGGCGCTGGCGCGACCACAGTAAACGTCGGCAACGTCACCGTCGACGTTGTGACCGTGGTGCCGCCGCCGGGCGGAGGATTCTGCACGCCCACGGAATTCGTGCTTCCGAAGCCCGCCATGAAGCTCGCCGGAACCGTCGCGGTCAGTTGCGTTGCGCTTACAAAGCTAGTTGTAATCGTGGTGCCGCCGGTGTCCGGATTGAGGATCACCTCAGAAGTTGAGCCGAAGTTTGTGCCGGTGACGGTGATGGTTGTCGCCGCCGAATTCACGGGAGCACTGGCTGGTGTCGAGTTCGTGATCGTCGGCGCGTGGCCAATCACGGTGAAGGGCAAGGAATTGCTCGTGTTGGCCCCGTCCTTCACGTTCACTTGTGCAACAGCTCCTGCGGCCAAGTCAGCGGCAGAAATGGCTGCTGTGAGTTGTGCAGCACTCACGAACGTGGTTGTCCTTGAGCTGCCATTCCACATCACCGCGGAGCTGCCCGTGAAACCCGTTCCATTAACAGTGAGCGTGGTCGGCGCGCCAGGAGCGTTGGCGGAAAAAGGCGAAAGTTTGCTGATCTCCAAAGCCGGTGTATTTGGCCCGGCGCCCAGGTTGATGTCCCACATGCCTCGCCCATGCGTTGCCGCGCGCAAGGTGCGCGAGGGATTATGAAGCGTCAGATCCAAGATTTCAGAAGGCGGGAGCGAATTCGCGGAACCAAGTACAGACCAAGAGACGCCGCCATTGGTGGTGAAAAAGGCACCGATATCCGTACCTACGTAAAGCGTATTGTGAGTCAAATCATCCGGATCGATGACGATGGCATTCACGGGGATATCTGGAAGTCCCGCGGCATCGATGTCTGTCCAAACCGTGGCAGAGCCCGCAGTACCATTCACAGTCTTAAAAACGTGGCCTGTCGGACCCGTGCAGCCCACGGCGCAAGAGCCAAAGCCAGAGAAAACCACGTAGGCGATGTTATTGTTATTCGGATCCACGGCGATTCGCGTGATGGAACGAGTGGGAAGCGTGGATGTGGTGATACTTTTCCACGTCGCTCCACCATCGGACGTGACTTCGATCTCCCCGAGATCAGACCCCGTATAAATCGTGTTGGAATTGCTTGGCGCCGGCGCGATGGTGGAAAGATTCGCGCCGCCACCCGGGCATCCTGCCGGGTGCGTCGCGGAGGTTACATCCGGTGAGATGGCAACCCAAGAGTTCGCGCCATCCTTCGTTTGCCACACTCGGCAAGTCCCGAAATAGAGCGTCTGCGAATTGCTCTTGTCCACGACGAGAGGAGGAATGAAGCTACCGCGGTCGGTACCGTCGATTCCGCTGGTTGCCAGAAAACCGTTTCCAATAAGCCCGTCCCCAGCGGTCGTTACCCCGATGATCAAAATCGTGCTCGGCAAGTATTCGCACTCGCCGTAGCTCGTGCTTGGCACGCTAGGATCGATGACAGTGAAGCCACCATCACACCCCAGCCCCGAATCCTGCCACAGCAGGGATGCGGATGGTGGTGGGACGCTTGCCGCCTGGTCCACCTGGATCCCATTATCCTGTGAGCCTCCCAAGGCAAATCCCGGATTCGAGGGGTGGATCGAAACACCCGGATAGAATTGAGTGAGGTTCAGTGCTCCCGTGGAAGTTCCCGACTGCCCATTGAGGTTAACCCACGAGATAGTCCCAGCCGGTGTGCCCGTGCCCCATACTCCACCGTCGTTGCCGACGTACAGCCTGCTTCCGTCACCTGCAAAGCCAAAAGCATGGGTATCTACATGTGGGGACGTACCGCCGGCGGCTGTCACGTCAGCCCAGGATGCCGTTGTGGTTCCGTTTGTGGTTCGGATGATCGGGTGCTGTCCCGAGCCACCCGCGTAAACAACCGCGGGATTGTTGGTATCGACGGCTAGGGCCATGTCGTAGAAGCACTGACCAGTGCAAAAACCCTGGGCCGCGCTCACAAGCGGATCTGTAAGTTGCGTCCACGTCGGAGTCGCCGCGTTGGCATTGGTGGACCGCACCACGCCCAACAGATTCGAAGAGATAGACGTTGCGTCGGCTATCGCGGCGTAAATCGTTGCGTCGCTGGAAGGGGCCAGTGCTAGCGTAATCCGTCCGATATTGCTTGTCGTGAAAGCAGTAGGAAGCGTCTGCTGATTCCACGTAATCGCGCATGACGTGACGGGAGCGCTCGACTTGTAAATACCGTTCCCGGTGCTGGGAACTATAAATCCCAGCGCAACCCAAGCCGTGCCGTCGCTTGCAAAAGCCACATCCGTCCCAGGATCGCCGGCACCGTTCGTGAGTGCAGTTGGCAGCACGCGTGTCCATGTGGATCCCTTATCGGCAGAACACCACACACCTGACGCAATCGCCGATCCTCTCCCGCGAACTCCAGCGAGCAAGATGTTGTTTCTCCCGGCCGAGCGGTTCACTGCAAGCGCCCCAATCATCGGGCCCCCGCGCGATTGATCGAGCGGGCTCGGCGCATGAAATGTGGTGTCTTGTGTGCAGGATGTTGTGGGCGGCGCGCCAGCCGTGATGGTGCAGTTCAAAACCCCTTCGCCGTAAATGTTTTCGCCGCCGAAATTATCTTCGCCGGTGGCCACGTAAACCGTAGTGCAAATTCCGGCTGAGCCAGAACCACATGTCGTCGGGTCCACCGCGATTGCACCGACAGCGACGCTGGGAATCCCTGTGTTCGGGGGATTATCTGTGAGTGGAGTCCACGCAGTGCCTCCATCGGCGCTGACCCAAAGACCCCCGTCCGCGCCTCCGAGGTACACGTTATTTGAATTGTTCGGGTTTACCGCGAGAGCCGTCACACGGCCAGATGTGAAGGGCGGAAAGAACGAAGAGCTCGTCGGCTGTGGGCCGATAGAAAACCAAGCCGAGGTTGGGCCCAAAGGGGGCACGACGAAGCCCGGTCCGCCTGGCACTGAGAAAAGGCTCAAACGCCCTTCGCGCTGATACATCTGTGCCTTCTTCTGCAATGCGCGTTCCCGCGCCCCCTGCGGGATGAAGCCCAGGGGAAAAGCCCGCGGCTTGAATAACCAATCTTGTCTGTGGCGAAGGAACTCAGGGCCCTCCTGAGCCGCCTCCAAGCCTGCGTCGTTTCGCGGCAATGGCCGGAATCCCTGCTGCCTCATAGAGTGTTTCTCTTGAGCGCTTGCGCTATCCGGCTTGGTTTGCGCGGCGGCCCAAAATGCCGGGAGCGCCAGAATCAAAGTAAGAAGGAACAGGGAATTGCGAAGCATCAGAGATTGAAGTTTCATATCCCGTCCGCGCAGCAGATTTGGATTCGATTCCTACAAAACGCATCCGGTCTCCCGACCGGGTCGGGAGAAATTCCGGCGTGGCCATTCGGAGAGAGGAACAACTTCCAGAAATGGCGTCTCGCAGGCTGGGGTTTGTGCCGGAAACGACTCACCGTTGAACTTGTAAAGGCTATCACAGGCGATTAAAATACTCTCTAGTACCTCGACAGCGGATTGCGCTCGAGAGACACGCCCTTAAAATGGGGCATCACCCGCACAGCGAGCCCGTGGCCATTCTGATGCACCCAGGGATTCCGCAGGATGCTTTAGCCGATTCTTGGTGAGCGCCGCGCCTTGGGGTGATAATTCGCGGCGCCCGCCTTCGCAGAAACTATCCCTTTGCTCAAAGCCTACCGCTTCAATGCCCCTTTTATTCCACCTGAGGCACTGCGAGCGTATTGGTTTTTTGAAATGAATTATAAAAGGGCGCACTTGCCATTTCCGTTTTCGCATCAAGCCAATTCAGCAAACTCAGCGACGGAAACCGCGTCGGCCATAGAAACCAGGTCCCCAGCCCCAGCCGCTATAAAATCCAACGTAACCGGGATAAGCGTAACAGGGACCATAGTAACCACACGGATAAGGTGCCGGGCCCGGATAGCCTCCGGCAACGTGGCGTGGCCCCCTGCGCAGCAATCTTCCGCCGTCCATGTCCTGCTGCGTGACGGGCAAGAAGACCTGCTGGCTTTGGGTGGTGTCAATCCTGACGGGATCGACGAGGCGGAAGCTCAATTGTTCCTCCGGCTCAAGAACGGTGGGTCTCCCTCTTGTCAGGAGCACCGCGCCAATTCCCGCTGCCGCGCCGGCTCCCGCGCCGATTGCCGCGCCTGCACCCCAGTCTGCAGCGGCCCCGATTAATGCGCCAAGCCCCGTGGTGGTGCCAACCGTCGTGGCGTCCTGCCCGTGCGAAGTTCCGCCCGAGCCTTTCCATAGCTCGGTGAGAATCGGGACTTGATGGCCATCCACGATGGTCAAGTCCGTGAGCTCAACTCCCAACTCGGAGGTGCCCTTGATGCGGCCGGCTTTGCGCACGTCCTTGACGTGGCCAACGATCATTTGGCCGCGGCGGGCCACGACCCAGCCGTTCACGACGAGCGGGTTCTCGAGCACGGCGGTAAACTGGTCGCCGATCTGGTTGCGGTCGCTGGAAAGGTATTCATTGATGCGAATGAGAAGGATTGTTCCGGCAGGTACGGTGAGCGTTCCGGGGACTGGCTGGGGTGGCTGAGCCAGCGGCGCATTCTGGGATTGTCCCTCGGGTGGGTTTTGGCGTGGCCGGTCGCGCGAATAGGGTGGCTTATCGGCGTCCTGTGGGGCGTAAGCTGGCTTGGTCTGATCTGACGTTGGCTGCGGCGATTGCGCTTGCTGCTGATCGGGCTGCTGCCCCTGCTGCTGCTCTTGCTGCTGCTCTTGCGCGTAGGCCCCTGCACTGAGGCACAATGCCAGGGCTGCCGCCCCGGTTGCGCCCCAAAATTGTCCAAATCGCTTCAAAATTGCTGGGTGGTTCGCCATGATCAATGCCTCCCTCGACATGTGCTTCCCGCCAATCCTCCGGACCTCTCGCGCCCTGCCCGGTTGGATGGCACCCCTTCTACCTCGGGATGCCCAAGTTCATTCAACCGTACCGAAGGTAGTAACCCCGCGGCGTCATTTAAGTTGCGCGAGGAGATCCCTCGGTATCGTCATTTTTGCGCCGTTCGAACGTATCCCAATACTCCTCACCCATCTTGAGGAGTCCAGCAATTCCCAACTCCTGCCCATCGCCCCTCGAAAGCGTGCGCTGCTCCGCGCGCAGAAATAACTCGCGGTATTCCGTGTAATTCAGGAGTCCGCCGATACGCAGCGCCACGGAATTATCTGCCAAGGTAGCCAGCGTTGCATCCGCAATATCAAGCACGTGTTTCTATTCCATCGAGAGAGCGGTCTCCAATGCGCTCCAACTTAACGATTCTTCACGCCACTTGGATTGGTAGCCGGCAAGCAAGCGAGCTTCGTCTTCGCGAGTGACGCCAGCGGGAACGGAAAATTCTCCCGGCCACACCGCATAGTGAAGTACCCGTGCCGATTGCACTCCATCCAGCCGCAGAAGAAACTGCATATCCAGCGGCAGATTGTGGAATTCAAGCAAGTGATCGCTTTCCAGGTGCAGAGTAACCGTGCGCTCCAGCAGGTTGGATTGGATCGACACAATTTGTGCATCGTGCAAGCTCGTCCATAGAGAGACCTCCGGCACGCCGTGCGGCAGGTTCATCCAATCGACGATCCCCGATTGTTCGTCAGGCATGCATTACCGTTCTAAGTGAAATCGCGGGCAGCGTATAACCGCACCCCGAGAAATCGAAACGCATTGTATAATCCTGCCTCTATTCCATCCATCACAGGAGGCGCCATGGCCGAGCCAACTTACGAAGAACTCAAAGCAAAAATCGCAGAAATGGAAAAACAGGGAGGCGGACGCCGCACCGGCGCGCTCGAATTTCGTGTCGGCGAAAAAGGGGGCGTCAGCGTGTACGGCCTCGGGCGCTTTCCCGTCACGCTCTACTACGAACAATGGATTCGCCTGCTTGAAACAGCGCCGCAACTTCGCGCGTTCCTCGACGAGAGCAAAGCCGCCGGAAAGCTGAAGCTCAAGGAAAAATAATACTTTGCGGCGCGGCCACCACTGTTTGCCTTGAGTTTGTGGAACGCGCCGCGCCTTTATGCTTTCGCTGCCGCTTTTCTTAGCGACGTCCGCCCGTTGCGGCTTTATCGACACGTCACAACCCTTGCGACGCGTATTCCTCCCTGTGAATTTCCCCCTACACTATTAGAAGGATCTGTTGTGGACCATTCACCGCGGTGATTCGCACTCGCAATCTTCCAGTGGTATTCCTGACAAGGTCTGGAGCGGTGGCCATACCCTCGAGATCGAGGTCGAAAGCACGTCCACAGCGACCATGCGCCTCAGCTTCTCGCAGCACGATAAACCCGCGGGCGAACAGCAGACGCTCGAAACGTAGGAAAAGATCGCTGCCGACACTCGTTCCTGGACGATTGGTGTTCCCGCTCATGTCGGTGGCTACATCCAAATCGAGGCGGAGAAGCCCAACCCCGGAGACTGGCTGGCAATGAAGGTGAAGTCGAATGGCAAAGTCGTTGACGAACAGACGGAAAAACTGGATCAGCCGCTCCAGTCTGGCTACGCCCTTTTTCTCCAGGTTCATTACGACGACTATTCGAACGCCGGTAAAAGAAGTGTCTGATGGCGGAAGCAGCAGCGCTTCATCCGGCGAGGACCGCTAGCCGCCTGACGCCGTTGTCTTTCCGCCCATGAAATTCGACGCCGGGAATCACTCACCGCGTTGACCGTAGATAGTTCCGGGAGCACAGTCCGGCAGTCAGGAGGAGAAAGTTGAGCTGCTATGGATCCTGGTGACCTTTCCGAGGCGCGTGTAGCCAAGATGATCTCCGGAGTCGCGGCGTATATGCGCCAGGAACGAAATCTCTATTTCCGCGCGAGTGAGCTGCTGACTCCGGAATGGAGAACCGCCGTCCAGCCTTATTTCTCGAAGACTTTGCTTGACACCGTCAGGGCCGTAATCCTCAAGGGAGCCCGCATCCCGCCCCCGCCTTTTTATGCCGAAGCCATAGTCTTGAGCTCAGGCCATTTTCCTGACTTCGTGCATCTGGCTTCCGTCACTTACTTGGACGCCACTACTACTTCTCCGTTGAGGACGAATTGACATCCTCCTCTCCCTGAAGGAAGAGGATTCCTACGGCCTCTCGCTGGTTTTTGCGAGATGGCTTCGGTGGGTTCCTCCCACAGCGCCCTTACATCCGGCGAGGACCACGAAGAGGCTTCACTTTTGGGCTGCCCGCCGATAGGTCTTTTGGACGAAGAGGAGTTTAAAACCATGCCGCCAAGAAATCAAGCGCGCGACAGGGCCTTCAGGGCCTTATATCCCCGGCCTAAAACGCCGAGGCTTTACGGCCCGCTCGGTAAAATCATAGGCTGAGCAAGGCCGGTACTAGCCAAGACGGCCTCTCGTCAACCTCAAGTTCGAAATTCAAGTCGAAAAATAGGATGGCCCCGGGTGCCTGTGGGGAGGCACCCGGGGCCGGGGGGGAGTGACGAGGAGTCGAGGGAAGCTCTTTGCAGGGCTTGTACTACTTCGAAGATTGTGCGGCTAGCAGGCAGAGTCTCTGCAGTTCGTCGTAGGTGAAAACCACATGCTCGCCTCGGTCACCTTTTTCCAGGTGTCCCAGGCCAGATATACGCGAAAAGCGCCGGATTTCTGCCATTGGAAGTCCCAGCAGCACTGCAGCCCGGTCCTCCTCAACTAGCTCTTGGCGATTCATTCTTATTCGTAAATCCATTCCTTCCGCGGCTTATGAGAGCATGCGGTTGTCCAAACTTAGGGCAAGGTAAGTCCTGTTGTTTCTACAAGAAAGCTTTCATCGGGAGGCGTCCTTGCACAATCTGCCTATTTGCTTACACAAACAATGCACGGATTTAGCACAGATTCAGAGTTGGCAGGAGGGAGGTGGCTGTGTGTCGGCTTCCAGTTACTTCCACGGCAGGGAAGAAAGGTCCACGTTCCCGCCGGAACAGATTACGCCGAGCTTCGGAGCGCCTCCGTCGGGGCGTTTCGGCAGATTCAACGACGCCACGGCGCCCGGCTTCAGCAACGGGGCAATGGCCACGGCGCTCGAAGGCTCAACGATGATTTTCATGCGCTCCCAGACCAGCCGCGCCACCGAGATGATCTCTTCCTCGCTGACCAGGAGGATGCGGTCGACAAGACGCCGCAGGATCGCAAACGTCCGCGGTGACAGCGATGCGCGCAACCCGTCAGCAATGGTGTCGCTGGAGTCCAGCGATTGCAAAGTACCGCTGGTCAGTGAGCGGTAGGCATCATCGGCGCGCTCCGGTTCGCAGCCAAACACGCGCACATCCGCGCGAATCCCCTTGCCGCCGAGGCACGTCCCGCTGAGCAATCCGCCACCGCTGACCGGCGCAAACACCGCATCCAGGTCGCCTATTTCTTCTAGCAGCTCCTTCGCCGCCGTGGCCTGTCCGGCGATGATGCGGTCGTCGTCGTAGGGATGCACCAGGTGAGCGCCCGTTTCTCTCTGGACACGCCCGCAAGTTTCTTGGCGCGCTGTCACCGTCGGCTCGCAGAAAACAATTTTTCCGCCGTAGCCTTCGATGGCCTTGGTTTTCACGACAGGCGCATTCTTCGGCATGACGATCCACGCTGGAACTCCACGCCACGCAGCCGCGCATGCCACGGCAGCGCCATGATTGCCACTGGATTGCGTAACAATCCCACGCGCTACCTCTTTCTCAGTCAGTGCGAGGATTGCGTTCGAGGCCCCGCGAATCTTGAATGAGCCGGTCTTCTGCAGGTTTTCGCACTTGAAGAAGAGCTGTGCACTGGTCATGGCGTTTAAGGATGCGGACGTCAGGACCGGCGTGCGGTGAATGCGTGGGGCGATGCGCGCGTGCGCCGCGAGGATGGCCTGCCAACTGGGTGGCTGGAAGCGAGCAGCTTCGACGGATGGGGCGGTGTGCATGAAACTCACTTTGGGCCCGGAAACGCTTGCAGGTTCTTTACGTTTAGCGCACCCTTTTATAATCCCTTTGTAGCCGCTGTTAAAGAGGCATTATGGCATGCCGATACTGGCTACGTCCTCGCGGCTGCTTTAAGACCACGTGCACATCTGACTGGTACTGGTACTTCTTGGCCACGCCAAGTTTGATACTTGACCGCCCGGCTGGCTCTGCTACGCTGGAGGTCCCCTCCTGCGAGGCAAGAGTCCGCGCTGGAACCTTCGTCGCGCAAGGGACAAAATGAAAGTAGCTGAACGCCGGCAACTGACACGCCTCAACCTTCGGACGCCCCTGCACTTCCGTGCACTGGGCGTGGCGGCGGACAAGACCGAGCATTTCACGGAAGCTCTGAACGTCTCGCGCGGCGGCTTTTTCTTCGCCTCATCGGCTCCCCTGCAGGTTGGCATGCCCATCGAAGCGACCCTCCGCATGCCCGCGGAAGTGACCGGGAATTCCGCTCAGGAGATGCGCTGCACAGCGCGGGTCGTCCATGTCCGCAACGAGCCCTACGGAGACGGCCGCATCGGCTTCGGCGCCGAAATCGAAAAATTCCAAACCATCCCCGCCGTGGACCGCTGGGTCAGCTGAAAAGCAGTTGCCAGTCGTGAGTCTTCAGTGATCAGTTAAAACACGGACATAGAAGGCTTCGAGCGTGGACTAGGCTGGGCTTCCTCCAACTGAGGTTTATAGTAGCCCCCACTTGAAAGCGTGGGGCTGTGTCGGCTGAGATCCTTCGCCCCAACCTCGCCGGAACAGAAGAGGCGCGCTTCGCTCAGGATGACAAAATTTTGCCTCGGGCCAGAGGCTAGGGTTTTGCGTCTGGCACTGTGAATGTGGTTTTCCCGCTGCCAACATTCTCAAATCGGTCATATACACGTACTGCAATCGTGTGTTCCCCGGGCGTCAAGGACGGCAGGCTGAACTCGTAGTGCTCGACCAGCCCGTCGCTGATACCCGAACTCGGAGCTACAAGAACCCAGTCGCCACCGTCCAAGCTATATTGCGCGCGCTCTATTGCAGAAGTAGCATCGTGCGCCGTAAAGGAGGCAGGATGGCCGCCGGTCATTTTTCCAGAGGCCGGCGCTACCTTGATGTCCTCGACCATCGGCGGAGTGTTATCGACTTCGAAGCGCTCGCTTTGGCGTTCGGTCTTGAGCGCGAGGGCGGGGGGATTCGAACCTGCATCCGTAGCAACAACCTTTAAGTAGTAAGCCCCATCGGGGAGCGCGGTGGTATCCCACGAATAAAATTTCTGCTCGAGGTTTTCCTTCAATAATTTCCATTCGCGTTCGTGTTCACCGCGAAAGTAAACCGCGTAACGAATTTCGTCGTCGTTTTCGTCATGCGCGGTCCACACCACGGATTGATAACCCTTCTGCAGTGTGGGTGATCACCATGCCGGAAATATTCGGCGACGGCGGCATCCTGATCATTACGGTTGTCGGCTGGCCCGATGACATGCCGACCATGCTCTGGGCCCGCACGCCGGGATCCTGCATTGCGATTCCGTCGATGATTGGCGCGACGTTCCGAGGCAGATACGCCAGGCTGACCCAATCCAAGCCGTCCCGCGGGTGTCCATCGTGGATGACGGCTTTCCACTGAACGAAGCGCGCGGATGGCGCTTCCATGGCACTGCCCGATTTCGTATAGGGGCCGTGCCAGCGGGACCACTCGCGGCCGGGGTCCTCCGTATTTCCCGAGCGTACAAAGAATTCCAGGCGTGGTTCATTCGAATTGGCTGAAGACTTGGCGGAGGCAGCCGACTGAGGACTCCACCACTCGAGGCGGCCCCACTGCGAAAATAGTTGCGCGTCGA
This sequence comes from Acidobacteriota bacterium, assembly GCA_003224525.1. Lineage (GTDB taxonomy): Bacteria > Acidobacteriota > Terriglobia > Acidiferrales > UBA7541 > Acidiferrum. The sequence goes on from QHZB01000074.1 coordinate 30,009, forward strand.
AAGAGCGGGATTCGAACGTGCCTTCGGCTTCGTATTCGGGGCCGACCGAGAAAATCTTGCCAGGATTTGCCGTGCACAAGAAAACTTTGCCGGAGGAATTGCGGGCGATGCCCGTGATTTGCGCGGACCCGGACTTGGCGAGATGGGCGAAGACGCCGTGACCATCGACAGCGAGGAGAGCGCCTGCGTTGCCGGTGCCGGCAAGGAGACGTCCGTCGGAAGCGAGTCCAAGAGTATAGACAACATCTTCGCGCGAAGTCCAAAGCTCATCCGGCGCGCCCTCGGGGCTGATGCGGTAGATGCTGCTGGAGAGAAGAGGAGGAAAGGGCACGAATGGTTGCTGCTGCGGAGGAACCTGTCCGGAACCCGCTGCGCCGCCGGGGGTAATGGTTGTCGTGCCTTGTGCGGTGGAGATGATGGCGCCGGGAGCTTGCCCGACGCGTGGCTTCTCACCAATCGCGGAGACGTAGATGGTGCCGTCGGCGGAGACGGCGAGAGAAGTGACTTCGCGTCTGGAAGTTTCGTAGAGAACGAAGCCTTCGGTTTTCGGCGCAGCGGAATCCTTGGAGTCGTTTACTGATGTCTTCGAGGAACTCCGGGAGATGCGCAGAATGCGTCCGCTGGGTTCCGTGCCGGCGATGAGGTTGCCTTTTGCGTCGAATGCCAGAACGCGAATGTGAGCTTCGTCGCTGGAGTAGAAGAGCTCGCCCTTGCCGTCGGGCGCGACCGCGAAGACCTGCCCTTTGTCACCGGTGGCGACATAGAGAGTCCCGTCGGGCGAAAAAGCCAGGTCCCAGATGTATTTCGTTTTGGGATCGAAGAACACGGATTTCTCTCCCGTAGCAGAGACCCGGTATACCTTGCCGTCGGGAGAAGTGCCGACGTAAAGAGCGCCTTTGGAGTCAAAGGCGATGGCTTGCGCGGAGAGGTCAGTGGAATCGAAGAAGACAGCAGGCTTGCCGTTCGAATCGAAGCGAAATACTTTCGCAGGCGAGCCTCCGGCAGCGTAGAGCGTCCCCTTGGGATCGAGCCGGACGGACCAAAGGTAGGAAGCGTCCGCGTCGGCAAGTAAGGTGACTTTCGGCGCGAGTTCGAGGTGGCCGTCGCTGCGCACCGCCACGCCATGCGCGGTGCCTTTGAGGAAATCTTCGTAGGTGGACTGGCGCCAGCGGCGGGTGTGCTCGGCGAAGGAGGCCGGGAGACCGAGGACTGAAAAGAAGTAAAGGACGCTAACGAAGCAAAGGATGCGGAACAAGCCTGCTCGACGTAGCAACATAGGCATCGTGGTTTTCACCGGATTTGGAGATTTAGAGAAATGACGCCGGAAACGGGGCCTCCGAGCGGGATGGAAGCCTCACTGGCCAACGATTCCCGCAGCACCTGGACGCTGCCCGGAGTGGGGCGTCCGTCGACAACGTTGATCTGCGAGAACGGGATGTTTGGCAGTTCCTTGTCATCCCAGAGAAGCGTCGGGGCCGGAACGAAAAGTCCAACGTAAAGACGGTCGTTCCTACGCTCGCGATTCAAGAGCGCAATGAGTTGATCCAGGCTTGTCGGCCCGCTGCCGGGACCGGCAAAAGCGAAGCCGCGGGAAGCCCGATTCAGCAGATCGGCGTCGCTGACAAGGATGCGGAGCATAGTGCCGCGCGCCACCTGTTCCGGGACGCGAACGGTAGTTTCTTCCACGCGGGCAGCGCCGCGATACGGGCGTAGCAGCACGCGGACGCGAAGTGTCTCGCCGGGGGCGGCTTCGCCTTTTTCGAGCCAAGCGCTCTCAATGATGAATGATTTCCGGCCCGGAACGCTTTCGACTCGGAGGGCGATGCGGTCCACCTTAGCGGGTTCGAAAGTATTGACGAAAAGGCGTGTAAAAACATTTTGCATCGTGGCGGCGATGGGGAGGCCATCGGGAGAAAGAGTATCGCCCGGAGCGAAAGTGTTTTCGATTTGAACCGGCGCGTGACCTTGCAGGCGAATCTCGCCGGAAAGATGCAGCGTGGTGCCCTCGCCGTAGAGCGAATTCTGGGTCAGCCCGTTAAAGGTGGTAATGGCGACGAGAAGCGGGGTGAACTTCGGATGATTGATGAGTTCGAAGTGGAGTTTCTTTTCCCTGACAGCGCCCTTGGAAGAATCGTCCCCGGGGACGAGAAGTGTAAGATCGAGAGGGATCATCGCGGGAGGAGCGCCGAGTTTGCCGGTCACAGCAGTGAGATGATCGCCGGTGATCGTGCCGATGGCGCCGCCGACATTGACGATCTTCGTCGAAGCGAGATTGGAGGAAAGTGTAGTGACGACGCGGCTGCGGGCCATGGGAATTGCTACGTTGCCAAGGTTCATAAGAGGGTGGCCACAGAGATAGACCCGGTCGGCCTGCACCGCCGTGACGGTACACGCGGAATTGATGGAGGCGTCGCCCTGGACCAGAACCATACCAGCCATGTCACCCGGAACGAGATGCGCATCCTCCGGACGCGCTGCCGCTGTGCCGCCTTGCGCTGCGACGAAGCCATAGGCCTGAAGCTGATTCGAGAATTGCTGAATCGCGGCGGGCTGAAAACCAGAGAAAACCAGCGGAGTCTCGATGCGCTCGAGGGAGGAGCCGAACGGCAGGCCGGTGCGCGAGTTGGATTCGGCGGGCAAAGAAAATTGCTGAACATCGGCTTGCGCCGAAGGGCTTTGCAAAGGAGGAT
>QHZB01000006.1 GCA_003224525.1 Acidobacteriota bacterium
GCTTAAAAGGCCGCTGCTCTACCACTGAGCTACGCCCCTGGCTATTTGCAACATTTTACATTGAAACGGTTTAGCGCGCATCTCGCATCTCAGTTCTGTCGGAATGTAAGATTGAGGTGGCTCAGTCAGTGTCCGTTCGTAATTGGCGTGAACTGACGCCTTATTAATTATAGGACGTACAAATCGCTTCATGCCTTGGCCCTTTGACGTCTTGGGGCAACTGCTGACACAGGCAGGCCTATGCTCCACGCTGGTAAATTCTAGCAAGCGTCCGAAGATGAGCGCCGCTCAATGATGGGATCGCGAGGATCGAAGACAATCGAACTATCTAGCACCGGAGACTGTTTTCAAGTGAACTTCAGCAGAACCAAGCGCGAGCACCGGAGTGATTGACGCTGTCGTGCTCGCCTAGTGAGTCGTGTATTTCCCTGCGCAGCAAGCCGGTACGCCGCCTAGAATCACCTGAACCAGCAATACAAACAGCAGGCTGAAGAATAACCAGGAGAACAGAAGTTTCCGTACGTGGTAGGAATACACGCTAAATACCAGGAGCAACCCAGACAATTGCGATACGCGACGGATTCCCCGTAACTTATTCGAAAGATCTCTCTATCTCGCTCAACTTGCAATGGAAGGCGGTCTTCCGGCGTGTAGATGAGGAGAACGGCGAGATGAGGGATATCGTCCGGCCCAGCCTTGCATCGCGGCCAATGTCGCTCAGTCTCGCCGTCTATAGCTGCAGCCTACGGGTTATGAAAACAAATCGCTGTTCACTTTTAGACAGTAGTGCGAGGAATCTTCTTGGAAAACCAGTGCAAGGCGCTGCCCGGTTGTGGGACTGAGAAAGAATCGATACCCACGGTGCACGCCGACTTCCTCCCGGCTCATGACTTCCATCCCGGAATCCCCGACAGGCAAGGAGTATGCCGTGATCGCCCTGGAAGCGATGTTCGAAACTGCACACCTTCTAAAGCCATTCGAATTCACGCCCGGTTAGGACAAACCCAGGCATTTCAATACGGTACGCCTTGCCGCACTGGCGCAAATTTCAGGGGATAGCTTGGGCGCGAGGGAGAGGGCGCTTGCGTTTCCACTCGTAGTCTTTGCGCAACTTGGACTGGTGTTTTTTCACCTGGGCTTCGAGTTCGCTGAAGGCTTTCTTGCAACTGGCCCGCACGGTGGCCCCGGTACCGGTGGCATGCAGCGTTCCGGTGGGCAGCGATAAATTCAGCGAGCAGGAATTCTCGTCCGTGCGTGGATGTTTTGAAAATGCGCCGTGCAATTGCACGAGATCCGGCGAGTAACTCTGGAGCAGTTTTCCCAGCTTACCTACGTGACGCTCGACTTCGATCTCGACCGGTTTGTGCGACTCGACATGTTTGTAACTGATGGAAAGTTTCATGTGCGCACCTGTAGGAAAAGCTGCGAAAGAGGAGGGGGACAAGGTTCGGCTGATTGCACCACATCGGAGAAAAGCATAGCAGCCTGAAAGGCCGGGGGCAACGGCGACCGGAATTCTTGGCCTTGCGCGCGTTGACACTTCTCCTCCCTTCCCTCTACTCTGCTGTCGGCGCAAATCGCGTGCGCCACTTCATGCCGCGGCGCAAATCACAAACTACAACTCGGTCAGACGAGACCAATTCTTCGGCCAGTGCCGCGCCTGACGGTATCCTGCGCGTGGGGCCCGCGGGCTGGTCTTATCCCGACTGGGCCGGCTACGTTTATCCTTCTCGCAGAACCAAAGGATTCCACGAGGCGACTTATCTCGCGGAATTCTTTGACACGATCGAGATCAACACTTCGTTTTACCGGCCGTTGCGTCCGGACCACGCCGCACAATGGATCGACCGCGTATCGGCGAATCCGCGCTTTGTCTTCACCGCCAAGCTCTGGCAACGCTTCACGCACGACACGAGAACCACGACATCTGGTTCCGCTGCGGCAGATGAACGCGCCGTTCGCGCGGGCTTCGATGTGCTTCGCTCGGCAAAGAGGCTCGGGGCGGTCCTGCTGCAATTCCCTTTTTCGTTTCATCACACTACGGAAACCGTGGCGTATCTCTCCGCCGTTCTCAAGCGCTTCGCTGACTATCCCCTGGTCGTCGAAGTTCGCCACGCTTCGTGGGATACTCGAGAAACGCTGGATTTGCTGCGCGCCAATGGCGTCAGTTTCTGCAACATCGACCAACCCATCATCGGGCGCTCGCTTGCGCCCTCGGCGCAGGCCACCTCTCCTGTCGGGTACGTCCGGCTTCACGGCCGGCGCTACGACACCTGGTTTACTGATGATGCAACGATCCCCGTGCATGAGCGTTACAACTATCTCTACACCGCCGAAGAGTTGGCCCCTTGGGTCACGCGCGTCCGCAAAGTCACTCAACGGGCCGGCGAGACGTTTGTTGTGACCAACAACCACTTTCAAGGCAAGTCTGTCGTCAATGCCCTACAGCTCATCAGCATCTTGAAAGGATCGAAAGTGAAGGTGCCTGAGCCCCTCCGCCGACAGTACCCGCAACTTGAGGTCATCGCCGACAGTCCGCCCGCCGAACCGATGCTGTTTCCGCTGGAAAAAGGAAGTAAAGACGTAATGAAGTAAGGATGTAACGACAGAAGGATTTCTTCACATCTTCAGACGGCGTATGGGGCACCCGCAGCACCACTGCTATGGGTAAGGGTTTGCGAGCTATTTTTCTACCTGCTCAACCGGATTAATCTCCCACCAGTGAGTCCCCACTTTTGCTTCATATCGGGTGATCCCCTTAACTGTGATCGGCTTTCCGACTTGAGGTATCTCGCATGGAATCTTCGGTATGCACTTAGACATGATGCAGTGTGCTCGGTCCATGCCCACTACTTTCGGGCTTTCACAGATGCGAATGTCTGTGTCGCCGTCGTCTCGTTTTGTCACCTGGGTAACGAAGCCGCCCACAGCCGCATGGGCTGCCATTTTGTCAGTCCAGCGGTTCGCATCTTCGCCAACCAACTCACTGATCGCAAGTTCGACATAAACCCGCTTCGACGGTTGCTCGGCTGGCTTGGCAGGAGCTGCTGGTTTTGCGGCAGGAATCGAACTCTTTGTTGAAGCAGGTTTCTGCTGTGCGGTTTGCGCGGCCCCTAGCGTTGGAAAGGCCAGCAGGATAACAAACAGAACTACAACGGATTCTCGCATTTTGCACCTCGCGGAAAGCTTCCCAAGGCTGATGCTAAAACCATCATAAGGGGCGCGAAACGACCCTACAGCGAGTTGTGACGCGGAGTAATCCAAATGGTAACTGGACTTCCGTACGGGACTGAGGGCAGGATTCAAACGCAGATTCTGAAAGGGCTTCTATTTGCACCGTCTTTCGCCGTCCCTGCGAAGGATGGGAAATACTCAAGAAAGATGGCAAGCCCTAGATCCTAGAGGACGATTTTAGAATTCTTGGCCCACTCTCTGTATGGGAACTGCACTCATGAGCGGCCAGATCTAACCTCTCCCACTCGTCCGATAACGCGACGACACCTACTAATGACCTATGCAATTTGTAATTTCCCATAGCAAGAGCCAGCTGCCGAGCGAGCTCACCCGCCAGCATGTCTTCCGAATGCGCCGGCACCTGGGCGCGTGGCCCGAACGATAAATCCTAAAACGAATCTGGGTGCCCAACACATCGGTTTTACGTGTGGGACCTTTGATTTTGCCTTGTTTGCCAGGCGTGTTCAGCGCGAGCGCGGCGCAGAGGCGATTTCGCCGCGTGAATCAATGTGCACAAGGCCGCCTTGACGGATTGTTCGTCGGGGAAATACTCGGCGACGTCAGGTGAGAGGAGGCGAAGTTTGTTCCCGCCCGATACTGCGCGATGTATTTTCCGCAGGCGGCGACCTTCAGCTTAGAAAGGCCGCACTCCCCGCGTAGCTCGTCACGCCGTGCTCGTTTGTCCGTTTTTTTTCTTCATAGCGTTTTCGCTCGCGGCGGCGCCGTCAAAAATGGACAACGAAGCCGACCGAGAGGCGCGTGCAATTGGCGGTCTGGCCGGAGTTGCGCAGGCCGACGTAGTCCAGTTGGGGGCGCAAAGCGAGGTGCGGAAGAAGACCGACATCCACGCCGCCGCCGAAACTATAGGCGAATTGGTTGGACGAGCCGCCGCCGGATCCGGCGGTCAAACGCGACCCGCCAATCAGGAATTGCGCAAAGGGATTGAATTTGGAGGGGTTGCGCAAAGACGCGCGGGGGCCGAAGAGATAGGTGTAGGTGTTGAGGGAAACGCCGCCGGGAGAGGCGTGGTAGCCGCCGAAGTCGCCGACGATACCGAGCCACCTGTTCGGATTATAGGCGACAGAGCCGCTAACGCCGTTCTGGTTGATGCCCCCGAAAGCACCCAGGCGGAAATAGGAGTAGCCGACGGAGGCGTCGACGGACTGGGCGCGCGACGGAAGGGCAAAGAGGAACAGCCCGAAGCTAAGCAGGAGCAGTCGTCTCATAGGAATCGATCCTTTCGAGCGTGATTGAGCGTTGAAAATCCGAGCCGGAAGGGCGCGGTAAGGGCAGGGCGGGTAGCCTTCCCCAACGGCAGATACCATTTTGATGCCGCGAGGGGGAATTGGCTAGGGATAAGGGATAGAGGAGAGGTTTCTTGGGGTGCAATGGCGGGGCTGGTGTTGACCAAGAGTAGCGGGCGCAAACTATGACGGGCATTTTTCATCGCCGTGGGCGAAGAAAAATGGAAGTGGGGGGAGTCCGGATATCCTTGGCTATTGCCTCATTACTTTGCGGATGCGTCGGCGGCTTTGAATTTTCCTTTTTTTTGATTTGGAGTGCTTGCTCCAGCCGCCGAGATCGAGGGCAACGGCCTGCTGGCGTCGCGGAGTTCGTCGGCCAGGATGGGGTCGACCAGGGCCCGGGCCACCACCATGCCTCCGATGCACAGTGAGGCAATGCCTTGCGCGGTGGCGCGGCGGGGACGGCCGTTCTGGGTCAAGCTGCGCTCGAGGACACTGACCATGGAGCGGAAGACGGCCTCGAAGGCACTCCGAGCGGGTTTGCCGCTGCAAAGTGCTGGCGGGAGAGATAGGCGCGGACGACTTGCGATCCTACGTCCCCGGAGGATAGGTCCACTTTCACGCCTTCCCAGCAACTTTTCCAGTTTGGGTCGGTGAAGAAGCAGGTGAGGACCTCGGCGTAGAGATCGCTCTTGCTTTTGAAATAGGTGTAGAAGCCACCATGGGTGAGGCTGGCGCCGGCCATGATTTGCTGGATGGAGACACTCTCAAAACCGTGGCGATTCAAGAGTTTGCGGGCGCTATCGATGATGTTTTTCTTTACGAGTGCGCGGTGACCGGCGGCGTACGGCCTGGGGGGCTCCTTGTTTTTGAGATGCCGAAGTATGCTACCAGAGGGTTACACTTTCCACGAAAAGATTATCTTGAACATATTTTGTCGAGGTGGTTTTATGCCGGAGGGTCGCGCGGCAAATTCTGGAGGAAAATGATGAGCGATAGCAAAAGGACGTGCGCATTGGTGAGTATACCGACACGGAGGCAAGTGGTCGCGGGTGTGGTCGTTGCGTTTGGGGGACTGAGCCTGGGGTCAGCGATGAGTTGGGCGGCAGCGGAGGAGGAGATTTCGCATACGGCGGAATCGATCCACCAGGAGCCCATTTTCAAAGCGAGCCGGAAGCGGGTGTATGAAGCGCTGACGGACGCAAAACAGTTTGACAAGGTCGTGCAGCTTAGTACGGCGATGAAGTCCGGCATGGCGCCAGGAGCCAAGCCCACGGAGATCGGTCGTGAAGCGGGCGGGGCGTTCGCGCTATTCGGGGGCTACGTCACGGGAAGGCAGCTAGAGCTTGTGCCGAACGAGCGAATTGTCCAAGCATGGCGAGCGGGAGGCTGGGATCCGGGAGATTACTCGATTGCGAAATTTCAGCTCGTGGAGCAAGGGGCCGGAACCAAGATCGTGTTTGACCATGCCGGATTTCCTGGAGGCAAAGCGGAACATCTGGCGGAGGGATGGAAAATGAATTATTGGGAGCCGCTGGAGAAACTCCTGGGGTAGCTATTTCTTGAAGAGGTTTTCGAAGGCCTGGCGGGCGTCCGTGTGGCGCGGGGGTGCAGAAGGGGGCGCGGAACCAGGAGCCGGCGGCTGAGTATAGGAAGTTGGGGCGGTATCTTTTTCGATGGTCATGCGGAATTCGTAAAAGGTGCAGGCGTTCTTGGCATCTTTGGGAGAGATGCGTTCCGGGATCGGCTGAGTGCATTCAAACTGCGCGCCGGAATCGAAAAAGCGGCACTGTTTGCAGCAGTGCAATTCGAACTGGCACTTGGGACACTTGCCATTGGGATCGAATCCTGGAGTGAGAACGGCGCCGCAATTGGCACATCGCGCGCGCGTGACGGTGCCCACCATGCGCGGTGTGCGGGGGCCGAATTGGTCGGCGCCGCGCGGGCCGCCGGCGGGCGGCTTGCGGTCGTGCGATTTGTCTTTTTTATCGGTTTTTTCCGCGTCGCGGTAACCGCGGTGACTGTACTTTCGATCCACAAAGGCCTCCGTCCGCCCGTTTCGACGGACTGCCACAACTGCAACCCGTGCTCATGCGCTCTCGCGCTTGCCAACTTGGCTTGTATCCAATCGGATTGTTACACTCGGCCGGACCGCGCAATCATTCCCTAGAGTTTGCTTGCAGAAATGCGTAAGTCCAACGAGCAGGAGACGGGACATCTATGTTTGTAGCCCTCTGGGAGTACGAAGTCAAGCCGGGTTGTGAAGAAAGATTCGAGAACGCCTATGGCCCGGCGGGTGACTGGGCTCGGCTCTTCCGGAGCGACTCGAACTACCGCGAGACTCGTCTTCTGCGTGATCCCGTTCGTCCTGCGATTTACCTTACTCTCGATTTCTGGAATTCGCAGGAAGCCTACGAACAGTTCATGGCCGCCCACAAAAACAGGTACAAGATGCTGGACGCCGCGGGGGAAGAACTAACGAGCCAGGAGCGGCGCATCGGCTGGTACGAACTGGTTGGGCCGTGAACGGATATCGGGCAATGGTTTTCAGTTGTTAGCTGTTGGTTTCAAGTTGTTGGAAGCTATTTCAAAGCTCCCATTTGGCCCTTCTGAAGTCAGTGATCCGAAAGATGCCGAATGAATTCTTGAACTGCGTTCTCGTTATTGTTCTTCGTTCCTATTCCAGTGGTTTTTTCGGTCCGGGGTTCGTGGTTATCATCTACCTGACGCTGTGTTCTGCCTCCCAAGCCACATGGCGATGAATCCATCGGGCGCGAGATCCGGTTGCAGAAATTTTCCGGGTGCGCCCGCGGTGCGAAGCAGAGCT
>QHZB01000007.1:0-6629 GCA_003224525.1 Acidobacteriota bacterium
GGCCAACTGTTTGCGACCAGCCACCGTGATCTTGTAGATCCTCGCCCGCCGATTATTCGACGTCACGCCCCAGACACCGTCGATCCAGCCGTTTAGCTCCAGCCGCTGGAGAGCGGGGTACAGCGAGCCCTCCTCGACGAGGAGCTCATTGTCGGACGATTGTTGAATGAACTGGACGATGCCGTATCCATGGAGGTCGCGCAGCGACAGCGTCCGCAGAATTAACATGTCCAGTGAACCGGGCAACGAATCGTTCTTTTGCGCCTTGCGTCCCATACCAAGAATTCTTAGCTTACGGCGACGAGATTGCGCGAGTCAAGTTCAGATTGGCGAGCCCTCGCGCCTCAAGCCGACCGAGGCTTCGTCAAGTGAGCCCGCACGCCTTACCGGAATCGTTGGTCGGCACTTGCACGTAAATCAGGACTTTGCATGCGAAGGCGCGTCAGTGCCTTGAGATTGCTGATGGGTCGCAACACCAGCGAAATGCCGCGTTTGCTCGTTCAGTGTAATCTAATGAGTCATGCAACAAAGTCGGTTCACCAAAATCGCAGTGCGTGCCACTGCGGCTCTCGCCGCCCTGCTGCTGGGAATGGCCGCACTCTCCGTCCTTGAGCGCCGAACGCAGGCCGAACTTGGCGCGGTTCTCTCAGCTTTCTTTTCTGACGCGGTCCTGCGCGATATACACGAGTCAGGGTCGGGACGCGGCATTCAGGTCATCGTCTTGCGCGAGGGGCCGCGGTCGGCATTTTGGAGAGCTCGGTGGTTGAATTTGCTGCTTGATCGACAAACGCTATTCGCACAAGCGTCGCCTGTAACCCGCAGCAGTTTCTTCTTGAGCAATGCAGTTACCACGGATACTATTATAGAGCGGAACTGCACTTACCCAAGGGTGTGGATTTTGTTGTGGTAAGCCGCAGCGAGCTGGAGCGTGGCCAGCCTGGCGACTTTGAGCGACGCTTCCCCAACAAGATGGGATACTTCGCGGTCTGTGCATAACGAAAACTCCATCCAGCGGTTTCCCGTCAAACGTCACATTGTTACTTCCCGGTCGCCTTCGTAACCGAGCTTCCAGTTCCCTTCCGCATGTCGCTGATTTCAATAGCATTCGTCACCAATGGGATTTGCGGGATCCACAGATCGAAAATTGAATCCACTTTCACAAGTCCTGAGTTGTCAAAGGCGTAGCACCGCTGCCCTTCTTCCAATTGGTGTCAAATGGTGTCAAATTCCGCGAACTGCTCATGATAGGTCGGTGTTGGCAATTTCGACGCGCAGTGATTTGACTTTACCGGTAATACGACAAACCAGGCATGTATCTCGAACCCGGCCAGATCGTTACGATGCAACTCCGGGACCTGGCTCCTTCATTCGCAACGAAGTGCCGTGAGCGGTTCCACGCGCGTGGCCCGCAGCGCGGGAACGTAGGTGGCGAGCATGGCGGTCACACCGAGCACGACGAATAGCCCGCCATAAATGCTGACATCCGTCGGACGCACGTCGAACAGTATGCTCGCCAGCGCTCGCGACAACACGAGTGATCCGCCCAGACCGAGTGCCAGTCCCAGCAGCGTGATGCGCACACCGCGATTCATCACCAGCGCGAGGATCTGATTCTTCTGCGCGCCGAGCGCCATGCGGATGCCAATCTCGCGCGTGCGCTGGCTGACCGCGTAAGCGATCACCCCGAACAGGCCGATCGTGGCCAGCATGAGCGCCAACAGCGAGAAACCGGCGATCAGGAACATGTTGAACTTCGGCTCGGCGAGCGCAGTCTCGCGAATCGCCTCCATGGAGCTGACGCGTGCGAGGGCGATGTTCGGGTCCATGCTGTTGAGCGCGGACCGAACGAAGGCGACATATTGCTTGGGATCACCCTCGGTGCGAACGACATAGGCAAGCACGCCCCACGGATCCTGCTGATGCGGGACAAACGCCGTCCCCGTTGCCTGTTCCTGGAGGGATCCAACCTTGACGTCGGCGACGATGCCGACGATCTGCCGCGGTTTGTTGTCATCGCGCCAGGAGCGGATCACCCTGCCCAATGGATCCTCATTCGGGAACATCTTCTTGGCCAGCGTCTGGCTGATGATGACGACAGGCGCGGAATCCTTCGTGTCCTGGTCATTGAAGTCGCGCCCCGCCATCAGTTGCAGTCCGGTGGTTTTGATGAATCCCGGCGTGATCACGTTCCACATTGACGAGTATTCGGTTCCGTTCGGCGGCAGTGGCTCACCTTCACGGACGAAGCTACGGCCTAGATAAAATCCGCCGCCGCCCATCGGCAATGCGCCCACGGCGCCCGAGGAGACGACGCCGGGGATCGCGTCGACGCGGCGATGAAAATCGGCGATGAAACGGGCCTTAGGCTCGTCTTCCGGATACTGCGGACCCGAGACTGCCAACTCAAAGCTCAGCAGATTCGCGGTGCGCACCCCCGGGTCAACGTGCTGCAATCGTCCGAAGCTCTTGACCAGCAGGCCAGCGGCGATCAGCAGCATGAGCGAGAGCGCGACCTGCGCGACGACCAGCGCTTCCCGGTAGCGTTGGCTCGCTTTGCCCGAGGAGACAGCGTTGCCGCTTTGTTGCAGAGCTTCGCGTATGTCCTGCCGCGTGATGCGCCAGGCGGGGGCGAGCGCAAACAAGCCGGCCGTAAGCGCCGCAATCGCGAGCGTGAAGAGCAGCACACGGGCGTCGATCGACGTTTCCTCGAGACGCGGAATGCTGCTGGGTCCGTAAGCGATCACTGCCTTGATGATGGCATAGGCGATGAGGATCGCCGCGATGGCGCCCAGCACGCCCAGCACGCCGGCCTCGATGAGCACCTGTTGAACAAGTCGAGCCGAACTGGCGCCGAGCGCGGAGCGGATGGAGAATTCACGTGCGCGGGCAGCGGCGCGGTTCAGCAGCAGGTTGACAAGGTTCGCGGTAGCACTCAAGAGAACGAACCCGATCGCGGCGAGCAAGACAAGCAACGCTCGCTTCGTTTCCCGTCCCACGACAGCTTCATGAAGAGTGACGACGGAGGTCGCGCTGTTCCTCCGCTTCGCCGGGAATTCCTTCGCATTGCGCTGTCCGACGCTTTCGACGAAGGCTCTCCCAGTCTCGAGGCTCACGCCCGGCGCCAGCCGCGCAATGGCTTCATACTCCCAGTTGTCGACCGGGTCCTTCTCCGCATCGCTGCTGATGAATGGGAACCAGATCTGCGTCCCCAGCGGATAATCGGACTGCCGTGAGGCCACGCCGATCACGACCCTGTCGGTGCCGCGGACTTTGATGCGGCGGCCAACGATCGCGGGGTCGGAGCCGAAGCGGCGTTTCCACAACGCTTCGCTGATGATGATCCGGCGTTCCGCGTTTTCGAGGTGATCGTCTTTCACAAAAAAGCGGCCCGTGAGCGGATGGGCGCCGAGCACCGAGAAAAAGTCTTCGGACACGGCCGTAGCGTCCACGCGCTCCGGAGCGCCATTGTCGGCAGCGAGGTCTGTCCTTAATCCCTCGGAAACTGCGACCTCCGAAAAGACCTGCCGGTTGCTCTTCCATTGCAGGTAATCGTGGTAGGTGATGGCGAGTCCGATCGTGCCGAGTCGCGTGTCGACGGCGACCGGGATCACTAATTCATCGGCGTGCGGATAGGGAAATCCGCGCAACAGTACCGCGTTCATGGTGCTAAAGATGGCGCTATTGGCGCCGATGCCAAGCGCGAGTACGAGCACCGCGACGGCGGCGAATCCACGGCTTTTGTTAAGTGTGCGCAGAGCGAAGCGAAAGTCCTGGGTGAAGCCCATAGCGATCTCCCGTGAGGCAAGTTGAGGCGCAGGCAGACGGGTGCCTGCGGACGTGTCGACAGCTTGGACGAAGGAAGTGGGGTTTGGTCACGCGAGGACGGCGTGAACCACTCACTATCTCAAACTGACATTGTGACGCCGGCACAGCTTTCTGTCAGCGAAATATTGCCCTCGTTTTCCTCAACGCGGTCTGCGGTAGCCTTTGCTATCACGCCAAGCCCACTGAATAACGCTGTGAGTGCGACGCCTTCCATCTCGGCAAGCACTCGGTCGGTCTTAGCAAATTCGCTTATTGCCCTGCCCCCGACCCAAAACGCGAGCACTGCCAACATGGCGAATAATGACGCTACTCCTCGGAGTAGAAGCGCCAATTTAGCCGCTCTGGAAGCAGTCATAGGTGTTTCTCGAATACAGAATATCACTGGCGGCGTTTCACATGCTTGATAAACGTTAGAGCTTTACCAGGACCCAGCGCGACTTCTGCCATAACTTCTGAGTTGCCGTTTATTAGCGGCCAATATTTTTGAGCTCTTTTTTACAAGAGGTTTTTCTGAGAAGCGTTATTCTTTTCCAGTCGGATTTTTGTTTCATGAGGAAGGATCTCTGCTTCCGGCTAAGATCTTTTGAGTTCAGGCGGTGCGGAAAGGTCGATAGAAAGAATCGCCGCTCTTCGAAGATTACTTCTCGTTAACTACTCGGGAGTTATCGCGCCGGTAGGCCGTTAGAGGTCAATGTGAAACCGCGTGCTTGGGACTATAATTGCGCGCACGAATGGCGCTAACCTCTGGAAGGAAAGTCGGGCCGTATGAGATCGTCGCACCGCTAGGCGCTGGCGGCATGGGGGAGGTGTATCGCGCCCGCGACACTAAGCTTGGGCGCGACGTCGCGCTGAAGCTCCTGCCGCCGCTGTTCACGGAGGACGCCGATCGCGTAGCGCGCTTCAAACGCGAAGCACAACTGCTCGCATCGCTCAATCATCCGCACATCGGGGCAATCTACGGTTTCGAAGACGCCGACAACGTGCCAGCCCTGGTGCTCGAGTTGGTCGAAGGCGACACGTTGTACGATCGCGTGCACCGGAGCCCGTTGCCACTCACGGAGGCTTTGGCTTTCGCGCAACAGATCGCCGACGCACTGGACGCCGCGCACAGGGCCGGGATCATCCATCGCGATCTCAAACCTTCCAACATCAAGATCACGCCCGATGGAGTAGTCAAGGTGCTGGACTTCGGTCTCGCAAAAGCCCTCGCGGCCGAAGGGTCCAGTTCGAATATGTCGAAGTCCCCGACCATAACGGTGGGCGCGACGATCATGGGTGCGATTCTCGGCACCGCCGCGTACATGAGCCCGGAGCAGGCGCGAGGTCAGCCGGTCGACAAGCGCACCGACATCTGGGCCTTCGGGTGCGTGCTCTTCGATATGTTAACTGGTACTTCAGCGTTCGGACGCGAGACCGTCACGGACACCATTGTCGCCGTTGTCGGGGCCGAACCAGACTGGAAGTCGCTGCCGGCCGATACGCCTGTCAGCATCCGGCGTTTGCTGACGCGTTGTCTCCAGAAAGATGCCAGGCGACGACTTAACGACATCGCAGATGCGCGGATCGAGATCGAAGATGCGATGGCCACGCCTGCAGAAGCGGCCCCAGGGCCGACGCCGCGACGGTGGTCCCCCGCGGCAATCTCGGCACTGTCGCTCGGGATTGCGACGCCCTCGTCTTGCTCTGGGTGGTGCGCGACAAGTTCGGAAGGCCGTCGGCGAGGTCATCGCCGACCGATATTCGCGTCACACGTCTCACGGATCTTCCCGGCCTCGAGGAGTCTCCGGCCATTTCACCGGACGGCAAGTCTGTGGCGTTAACCGCCGGCGTGGGTGGCAAACGACAGATTTTCGTGCAGCTTATTGCGGGCGGCGCGCCCCTGCAAATCACCCGCGACACAGTCGACCACGAGTTCCCTCGCTGGTCGCCCGACTCAAGTTCGATCCTGTATTTCTCGCCGGCCGTATCAGGAGCGGTTCAGGGGAGCATCTGGGAGATTCCGACGTTTGGTGGCGTGCCACGGCGTGTCGTCGACAGCGTGGGAGGAACTGACGTCAGCCCAACGGATGGGCGGCTTGCGCTCTTTCGGCTGGCGAAAGAGGGCATCCAGCTGGTGACGGCGTCCGAAGACGGTTCCAGATTCGACCTGGTCGCCCAGTTCACGCCCACGACATACTACTTGTATACACGATTAGATTCGACATTTTCGTGGCGCCGGCCAAGGGAGGGGGATCGCGTCAGTTAACGCATGACAACACTATGATGAGCGGTTTTGCTTGGCTGCCCGACAGCACGGGCATCGTCTACAGCTCAAGCCGCGACAGCACGATGCCTTATTTGCCGACATTAGGCTTGTGGCAGGTGACATTGAGTGATGGAACGGTACGGCGGGTCACATCGGGCGAGACGTCGTACATGACTCCGGACATCTCCAAGAGCGGCGCAATACTGGTCAGCCGCATGAAACTGCAGACCGACATCTGGAAGTTCCCGGTCGACGGTCCGCCCACGCGCCGCGCCGTTCGTGTGACGCGACAGACCGGGCAGGTCCTCACCCCCACGGCCAGCCCCGACGGCAAAGAAGTCGCGTTTCTATCTGACAGCGGCGGTCACGCAAACCTGTGGGTGGTGAACACCGAAAGTGGCGGGCTGCGCCAGATCACTCATGAGCGCGATCCGAGCGTGGCCGTGGGCGTCCCACAGTGGTCGCCCGATGGACGCACGATCGTGTTCGTCTCTTCGCGCGGCAACCCTGGGCTGCAGTTTGGAGTCTGGCTCGTGGATTCAGATGGAAGCACCCTGCG
>QHZB01000007.1:6672-7460 GCA_003224525.1 Acidobacteriota bacterium
CGACGTGGAGCGGCGTGACATCGAACGATGTCGTGCTGAAAAAAGTGCCTCTTGACGGAGGTCCGGCTGTCACCGTGAGGACCGAGCGGCTGCGCAACGTGATTGGGCTACACGGCGCCACCCTGTACTACGTGTTCGAGCGGCCGATTGTCGATGGCACACCAGAATTCGAAATCCGGGCTGCGACTCCCGAGGACGGACCCTTTCGCGTGCTCGCACGCATTCCATCCTCGCGAGCGCCGATCTGGCAGATCGTCAATCCCGCGCTGTCGCCCGATGGGAAATGGATGGCGCAGGCACTGACCGACGGGTTTACCACTAATCTCTGGACCCTCTCGACAACGACTGGCGAATGGCGTCAGATTACCGATTTCGGCGAACGCGCGACGTTCATTGCGCGCCGCGTATCCTGGTCGCCCGACGGGCGCTTTGTCCTGGCCGCGGTCGCCGAGGGCGATTCTGACATCGTTATGTTGGAAGGACTAACGAATGTCGGGCGCTAGCGAGCGAAGAGCCCATTACTGCTTGCCAAAGATTCTGGGCAAGTGACGGGCATTAGCGGCCAATCTCTGCCCATTCTCATGGTGTCTTGGATGACGGACGTCTTGTGGAGTGACCTGCACATGACGAAGCGGGGCAGATCTTCGAAGAGCGGCGATTCTTTCTATCGACCTTTCCGCACCGCCTGAACTCAAAAGATCTTAGCCGGAAGCAGAGATCCTTCCTCATGAAACAAAAATCCGACTGGAAAAGAATAACGCTTCTCAGAAAAACCTCTTGTAAAAAAG
>QHZB01000008.1 GCA_003224525.1 Acidobacteriota bacterium
TTTGGGCTGACGAACACACCGACGACTACGTTCGGCGTTTACGTGAAGGCTGGGAATGAGCCGCATTTTTTGGGACACAAACCTGTTCGTCTATCTGTTTGAGGACTACAAGGTGTTGTCAAAGAGAACGGAGGAACTGCGGGCCAAGATGTTAGCGCGCGGAGACCAGCTCTTAACCTCAACACTGACGATTGGTGAAGTCCTCGTGAAGCCACTCGAGCGTGGTGCGACCGACGTTTGTCAACAGTACGAGAAAGCCATCACTTCGACGGCCGTGGTCATCCCGTTCGATCTTAAGGCGGCCAAGATTTACGCGTCCCTGCGTCTGGATCGGTCACTCCGCGCCCCGGACGCGGTGCAGCTGGCCTGTGCTGCAAGTGCCGGAGTTGACCTCTTCGTCACGAACGACACCCACTTGCAGGGAAAACACGTAAACGGCATCCACTTTATTGTCCCTGTGGAATCGGTGCCTATCTAGAGCCCTAGCAGACGATTTTCGAACTTTTCTGCAATGGGTATGAGAGCGCCAACGACGACATTTGGGATACTTTCTTGGACGTCCGCCTGAAGGGAGTAATCTTTCGCTTGCGGGCACCATCGCCCAATCTCTGCCGGGCTAATTGTGAAGCGTGGATGTTCTGCCCTTCGAGAGCTTATTCTAGGTCACCCAGCTTAGGTACAGCCTGCCTTCTTGCCCTCGGTTGCATCAGCCCGAGTGAGAGTCGTCGCCCTGGGGAGTTTTCCTGCCTCCTAATTGGGGGTTTTCCCCGATTGATTGTTGAGTTCCCTCTATCTATTGTCCCGCCGTCTACGGTCGGTGTTTCGAACTCAGCAGCAATCTGCCTCGTTGCATTCACGCCGCTGCCGGTCAGAGAACCCTCTGCGATCCCCCTTTTCTGAAGAACATCCGCGTCGGTGAGATCGAGAACGGCTTCCAATTTCACTTCCAATTCGTAAACCCACCACGCGCTTTCCGGGAATTGGTCGGGATCAACTCCGCGCTGTCTTAAACCTCTCGCGACTTCCTTGGCGGCGCTCGTCGCCTCAAGTGACGTGTAGAGCGCGCCAAACTCATTTGGCGGATTGGCTCGCGCGGCTTGTGCCACCGGTTCTTAAACGATGTCCATCTTGTCCGGATCCCATTGAACGGTGCGCCCCTGGCGCAGCGAAGCAATCGCCATTTGGCAGGCGATGGCTGAGTTGAATCCCAGTTCAAATGTGCAGCTCGGCTCTTTGCGGCTGCGGACGCAGTCAAAGAAATTCCGCATGTGCGTCTGCGTATCGTCATCGTCTGAACCACCGACGATGTCGGGCTCGCCGCCGACCGATCCCGGAGTCTCTGCCTTCTGCGTGGAGTGATTCTCCTGAGACTGAAACGTCACTTTATCAAGGATGCGTATCGCTGTCCCCTTGTTTCCTAACGCGAAGTCGTAGCCGTCTTCTCCGAAGTAATTGTTGCCAAACGCCGAATTCCACGTGAAAAGAAGATTCTCCGGCTGGTCCATTGAGACATCCATAGTGTCCGGAACTTCCATCCCCGGAGAAAGGTAGTTATAGCCCGCCATGGTGACGCGGCGGGGTATTTTGAGCCCCAGCGCTTTGTACCAGAACGCGACCTGGTGAACCATATTCTCGAATACGTTTCCTCCGGAGTAATCCCAAAAGAATCGCCAGTTTATAAAGCGCTGCGGATCGAAGTCGTGTGGCGCAGCTTCGCCTTGGAACTCCTTCCAAGCCACATGCTCGAGATTGCAGTCGGGAGGGATGGATCTTTTCCATCCGCCGTATGGCCGGTTGCGGTAATGATGGGTGTGGACGGCGGTGATCGTTCCCATGCGGTCTGGTGCGGCGAGTTCACGCACCCGCGCGAAGGCCTTGCCACTCACCGACTGCACACCCACTTGCACCACGCGGTTCGATCCTTCCACCGCTCGGCGCATGCGTCGTGCATGGTCCGGATTAAAAGCCATAGTCTTTTCCTGGTAGACGTCCTTCCCTGCTTGGATTGCAGGAACGAAATTAAGTGCGTGCTGATGCTGGGGAGTGGCAATGAGCACGGCGTCAACGGACTTGTCGTCGAGCAGGCGGCGAAAATCGGTGTAAGTCTGAATAGTGGGAGCAAGCCGCTTGGCCTCCTCTAGTCGGCGAGAATAAACGTCAGCAACCGCAATTGCTTGCGTATTGGGGGCACGCAGCGCGTGCTCGAAAATGTCCAGTCCGCGGCCACCGGCGCCGATCAGCCCGAAGCGCACACGGTCATTGGCGCCCAGGACACTCGCCGGCAGAAAAACAGACGAGCCGGCAAGGGCGGCCGCACCTCCACTCAGGTGATGGATAAATCTTCGACGATTCAGCATGGTTGCAACTCCCTTTGGTTAGACTGAGGAATATTTCCGGCAAAGCGTTTTGATTTTCTCGACGAGTTTAGGCACACCTGTCGAGGGATCCTCTTCCCCTTCGTATTCCGCGGACATGAATCCTCTATAGCTGGCGCGCGCGAAAAGCGGCCATACCCGATCGAGGTCGACAGCCTGCCCATTCTCGAAGACGTCTCGGATGTGGGCATGCGTAGCAAAAGGAAGAGTGGCTTCGATTTGCGCGTAAGCGTCCGCTTGCGGGATGGCAATAAAGTTCGTAATGTCAAGATTGATTCCGAAATACGGCGATTCAATCCGGTGAACCAGTTCTAGGCATACTTCCGCATTCTGGGTGATCCCTTCGTGGTTTTCAACGCCGAGCGTGATTCCCTTTTTTCCTGAGTATTCGCAGGCCACCTTCAGTGTGTCAACCGTCCACTTGATTCCTTGCTGCATCGTAGCTCCGTCAGGAAGCTTGCCCGCGAAGACGCGCAAGTGAGGCGCTCCCAAAGCTTCCGTGACATCAATCCATTTCCTGATCTCCTCCAAAACCTGAGCACGCTTGCTGGCGTCGGCTTGCACAGTGCTGGTTCCGATGGCCGCGCCGGAGAAACAGACTCCGTCTTTGTATGCCAGATGCCGCAAGGAAGCTAGGTAGGCAGGCTCGGTTGATTTGAACCAATATGCCGTCATGTCCACGGCCGCAACCCCTAGCTCGACAGCCTTGCGGATAACATCTTCCATCGTCATCTTGCCGGCTTTCAATAGCTTGCTGTAAGAGTAGGCGCAGCAGCCCGTAAGGAGCCGCGGGTTTGCATTGGTTCCCGGCTCGCTGGTTGCGGTTGACGTAGACGTCCAGGAGTGAGCCCCTCGCACTAGTTCTGGGCCCACGAAAGCTGCCGGCCCCACGGTTTTCAAGAACTCCCTGCGGTGAATCCTCTCTGCCATGAGCTGTGGTACCTCCGGAAAATGACTCTAGAAACCATCCGGCAAAATCTCAGGTACAGGACCAAGGGAAGATTGCGCTTCCTGGGAGCCGCTCGCGAACCAAGTTCAATTCTTCGAGGAGAATACCACCGCCTCAGCAGTTCAGTCTGTTTCTTTCTCTGAGCGACCTGTCCCTACTAAAAACTCCGTACACATTGAAATCGTTGCCTTTACAGAGTCGCGGCCAGTACCCTTCCTAGGCCATGCTGACTCTACTTTTCTCTCTCCGAGATTGTTTCCGAGCCCGCGCCATTCTGCAAGCAGAGATTCCTGCTCTCCGGCATCAGCTCTTGGTCCTGCAGCGTGCGAGCCGTCTTCACAAGCTGCGCCTCTATTGGGCTGATCGTGTCCTGTGGGTTTGGCTCTCACGGTTGTGGAACGATTGGCGTTCGGCATTGCTCCTTGTCAAACCGGAGACCGTCATCGCCTGGCATCGCAAGGGATTTCGCCGCTATTGGAGATGGAAGAGTCGTCATCTTGAAGGACGACCCTCGGTATCCAATGAAGTTCGGAATCTCATCCGGAAAATGAGTCTCGCCAATCTCGCTGGGGAGCTGCGAGCATCCATGACGAACTGCTGAAGATTGGAATTGAGGTGTCTCAAGCAACCGTCACCACCCAAAAGTGGGTCCGGCGCATCCGATCATGCTTTGGTTTGGTATACACTGATACACAAAACGTCTTTGCTTTTGAAATAGCAAATGCACCGTAAACCAGTGCAAGACACTCATTTGGAGTGGTCGGACCGAAATTGATTTGAACCTTTGATCTCCTGGCTTGCGACCAGGCGCTCCACGACGATTGTGTGCCTGTAAATTGTTGGTTCAGAGAGAAGTGGTCGGGGCGAATGGGTTTGAACCATCGACCTCCTGGTCCCGAACCAGCCTGGACCAGACCAAATCCGTTGAATTGACGGGATTTGCCTGTGCATTCCCTCCGCTTATTTGGGCTACCTGGGCTACAAAATATCGATGGCCTCAGTTCGGGATGTTCACCCTCGCGGATCGGCCGGTCGACCTTCCGTGCCTTTTCGCGAACAATTGGTTCCGAGAAGGCAACACCAGCTGTCGCGAGACCGATGAGAATGGTCGCCTCGATCTGTCCAATCACTTCGGCCAGACCCATCTGTCCGTCTGAAACTTCTAGGCCAGCTGGAAACAGGGTTTCCTGTTTCATCCTCGAAATTTGAACGCAAGTCAGTCCAAATGACACCATCAACTCTGTGTTTCGCGCCCCATTGTTGAATCACCGGCACGAGTGGCGGGTGAAGTAACCGGGATTAGGTAAGAGTAGCCGACCATCCTGGCATGGTCGGTAAAAGGCTACGGCGACTTGCTTGATTACCCCTAAGAGGAACCTGCACCGGGATCATTCGGGAATTGGCCTGTCATGGCTTCGGATCTAGAAGTCGATCCCTGCCAGCGATATGATTTAGAAGGGCAGGACGGGTCGCGATCAATTTGAGACGTGGGCCCGCGGCAGATCAGCAGATGAACTGGTGGGTCACTGATACGGACCGACGCAAAGAGCGCGGCCTTCGCCCTGATCGAGCACAAGGAGCGCCCAAACATGAAGCCAAAGAACACAATCTGCCTCTGGTTCGACAAAGACGCGCATGAGGCGGCGCGCTTCTACGCCGTCACCTTTCCGGATAGTAAAGTAACCGCGGTTCACGAGGCTCCCGCTGACTATCCGGGCGGCAAGAAGGGCGATGTGCTGACGGTGGCGTTCACCGTCGTGGGCATTCCCTGTCTCGGTCT
>QHZB01000385.1:0-4798 GCA_003224525.1 Acidobacteriota bacterium
GGTAGAGATCGGCATCGTGGTTGGCTTCGCGGGGTTTTGTGAATCCGTGGTAGAGAACCTGATCTTTGCCGGCGCTCTGCGTATCGGTGAGGAAGCGATGGCCGTTCTTGGTGAGCGTGAGCAACTTGCGAGAGCCCATTTCCTCATGCGGAATGGACTTCATTTCGACGAGGCCCTGGCGCATAAGATTTTCGATATCCGGCCGCATGCGCCCTTTGTCCCCACCGTATGCGAACTCGGCGAGATCTTCCTGCGCAATGGCACGGAATTTGCCGAGCTCCACCATCGTTGTGGTTTCGGAGTTCCGGAGGCGGTAAGTGCGGCCCCGTATTTCATAGATCGACCGGGGCTCCATGGGAGGAGCTGCGTTTCGATCGTGCTTTCGTGCTGCTACTGGGGAACGGTCAGTGACAGTGAGTTCGCGGGCCACCTGGTCTCGCGAGGACCGTTCGGTCGTGGGTTCACGCTCCTCGGAGGCGTCGCGCGGGGTGAGGAAATCTTCGGGTTTGTAGCCGCGGGGCATTTCAATCGGACCCCTCTTCAAACCAAGGCGCGGGCACCTCGGACCCACCCGTATGAAGCTGTTTGTCGAGATGAGAGAGTTTTCGCCCGGTGTCCTTCAGGAAGAACTTGCAGACGAAAACGAAGGCGGTAGCAAAGACATTGACAGACAAGAGAGCGACGTAGGTCAGGATGGGTGTCGCATATTCGCGCCAAAGAACCAGCTTGTAAGGGGCGAAGAATTTCAGTTCACCCATGAGCCAGAAAACCAGAGCCAGCAGAAGGGCAATGGTGATGATCAGTGCGTTGGCAATCATTTCAGGCCTCCCGAGTGAAATGAGGAGTCACGCGAGGCTGCGGGCTGGAGCTGATGACTGGAGCTGGACGATTGGGGCAACGGGCGGAGTTGGACTCTGGGGTGGGAAAACCTCGTAGACATAGCCTTCAAAGGCAGCGGCGATGTTGTACGCGAGGGCGATGCTTGGCAGAAAGCGCCCTTTCTCGATGGCGTCGATGCATTCCCGATTGACGCCGACGCGGGCCGCGAGATCGGCTTGCGTCCAGTGTTTTGCTTTTCTGAAGAAGCGAACACGGTTTTTCATTTGAATGCCTCGTCTTCACGGAAGTAGGTGATCGTCAACCCCAAAGGGTTGATGGGAATCAATTCGTTTGGCACGCGGCTCTTGAAGAGGAAAACGAAGTTGGCGGTGTAGAGATCGCGTTTCAGCTCACTGTGGTCGGCGGGAGAGTAGTAGACCAGATAGAAATCCACACGCGCACGGAATGGAGGAGTCTGCATCTCTTCGAGTGCGACTTTCTTTACTTCTACGTCGATCTCCGGAGCCGAGGTGTTCGTGAGGAATTTCTTGATGATGTCGTCCTTGCGGTAGGCGTCAAGAATTCCATCTGCGAGCTTGCCGTCGAGGAAATAGAGAGCCTTGGAGAAGTCGTTCTGAATCGTGTAGCGATTGCGGCGGTAGTAGAGCGCGCAAAACTGGCTCAGGAAATATTTCGCCTCGGCGTCCTGCGGTTTGTATTCGAGGTTGTGGTAATTAATCGCCTCGGCCCGCCCAAGGTCATCAATTCGAATCACCAGAGGCCGGAAGTCTTGGAACGTGCGGATCGTTCTCAAATCAATCAGCGCCAGCGCGACGCAAACAACGGAGAGCAGTGCGAGGGCAATCTTCAGATAGGTGTTCGTCACCATAGGGTCACCGTACTGTTCGAGATAGAGCCGTTTGGCATCGTTAAAGCTGGCATCGTTTTTCATGCGAAGAAGTCCTGGAGGATTTGGGTCGAAGATCCACCTGAAGTGCCGCTGAAGATGTGATTCGTCAGAGCCGGGACCCTCAGCAACACGTAGATCGAAGCGACAAAGGTGATGAACAAGACCGGGAACCACCCAATGAGCTGCACCGTTGAGATCGTGCCGGTGGGTTGCAGATTCAGGATTCCAAGAATCAGGTTGCCAATGACGAAAACAACCGCTGCGGCGATAACCTGGTAAAACGCGTATTGGAGGAAGCACCGAAACCAACCCCAGAAGAGCCACTCAAGTTTCGGCACGATAAAGAAAGGAATGAATACCGGGCCGACAAGAACACAGACAGCCGTGGCGATAAATCCGTAAGCGATGACGACGATGGCAATTGCTTGTGCTGCGGCAAGCAGAATTATGACAATGGCGTAGATGATGGTCCCGAGAATGTCGGCTATGCCGGGTGAATCCATGCGCGTTTCGAAGTCAGCTACGCGCTCAATGACGGTTTGAAGTTCAGCCTGGTTGATCTTGTTGGCAAGGAATTGCGATTCATCGGTGATGAGATTGTGAAAGCTAGTGCCAATGCCAGGGATGGGATTGCTGTAATAGTTCACCATCCCAAATCCGAGACTGATGGTCAGGAGCAGGCTGGCGAAGTTATCGAAGTGGAAGGGACTTTTGCCGCTCGCTGCGGCAAGGGCGGATTTCACTCCATACCAGGAGATGAGAATGGTGGCGAAGGCCCGGAAGAGGTTCTGGCCCATAGCGTCGAAGAAGCCGAGATTCTGCGTGAGCAGATCGTTGATCGCCTTAAAGATGAATTGCAGGAAGTCTGGCTGCTGCATGGCGTCGGCTCCTTCGACTTGGGCTGTACTTCTGCGCACGCCTACGGCATGCGGAAGTTTTGAAGTGAATCGGTCATCGTGCCGGTGACCTGCGCGAGGTTTCCGGCAAGGCTCGCTCGGCGCTGGATTTCGGCGTTGATGGCGTTCGTGGTAGATTCACGCTGCTGCTTGGCCAGGATCGTCTGCTGTTCCACCAGCGACGCGAGAAGTTTGTTGGAGTCCTGCAACGTCCGCAGAGTCAGAACGCCTGCCGCATTGATCTTGTTGAGGACGGAGACTTCGGTATTCAGATTCGGGTCCGAAGACAACGAATCCTGCTCGAGGTTTGCAATCTGCGTTTGCACACTCTGCGCGTTGCCTCGAATTGAGCCAATGGTCGCCATTGCCGTAGTGTTGGCACCATCCGAAAGCTCAACTGAGGCATATTGAGATTTCACGCGGGACAACTCGTCAGCATTCATGCCTGAAAGATGGTCCGGGCTGTAAGGGAGGAGTTGGGTGGTCGCCTGCTGGTAGCCACCATTGGAAGTCCCGGAATTGATGCCGGTCATCCATCCACTGGTGTTGCCGAACGTATTCAGAGCAGTACCATTTCGCCACTGCGAGAACACGGCGCGGTAACGCGCGGGCATGTTCTGAATGTTTTTGGCCATCTGCACGGCCAGGTTGTATTGCGCTACGAGCTGCGAGTAGCTGTTCTTCAGTTGGATTAGTTGCTGCTGAAGCTGGAAGTAGCGCTTGAGTGCATTCGCATAGTTCGTGGGATCGTAGACGACACCCCCGAACTGGGCCGACGCGGTGCCAACCGCGAGGCCCATCACGATCAGAATAACGAGCATTCTCTTTTTCATTTCATCTCCTTCTTTCGCCTCAGAGGTCTGAGGGCATTTTGTGGTTTGAGTAATCGGGCACCGCGAGATCGCCTGAGAGATAGACCTTCACGCGATGTCCTTCGCGAATTGTGACCGTGGGCATGATGTTGAGAAATTTGTCGAGAATCTGTGCCGAGGATTGAGCTGTGCTCTGCCCAAATCCTTGCCGGAGATGGTCGGTCCCAGATTGGCTCAAGACCCCTCCGGTGCCAGCCTCCGCCACGGCTCCGAGTGCGCCAATCGCTAGCGAGGTGCCGAAGATGCGGAGATAGTGGTTGTTGACTTGATCCCGCAGGCCGGTATCACCTATTTGGTCGAGCCCCTTGAACTTATCCAGGCTGACGGAATAACCATCCGGCATGATGAGGCGGTGGAAGGCGACAGCAAGCCGCGTTTGGCCGAACGAATCGACCTTCTTCGTCTCACCGAGAATCTTCGTTCCAGCGGGAATCAGAAGATGCTGGCGGTCGTGGGAGTAAACGTCGGTTGCGAGAAGGCATTCGACGGGACCGGAGAACTGCCCGTCTAGCCGGTTGATGAGGACGGTTTCGAGTACTGTGCCTTCGAAGAGGATGTAAGTCTTCCCTGCCGCCGCGTTCACTGAATCGGGGACCACGGCGGCAGGGTGATCGGCCTCCTTTCGTCCGGGGATTGGTTCGGTTGCCTGGGCCGATGTGGTCCGAGTTTGTGCGGAACTCGCTGCCTCTGATTGAACGTTTGAGAGTTGTTGTGTCGATGCTGTAGGCTGCATCTCTTCGAAGAGTTGCGCCAATTGGAATGCGTCTGGACTCTGTGTAGCCGCCTGGGGTTGTTCTGCCGGAGCACTCCCAGTGGGGGCAGTCCCGGCGCTGGAGGCATTTTTCCTGTAACTCAGCGCGAGGTTTGAAGCAAATAGCGAGAGGTACTCCCGCTTCCGCCGCTCCGCCTTGATTGCATCTTCAGCGGTGGCATGAGGGGAATTGCTCGGACCAGCATTGGGTTGCGCCTGCGATTGTTCCTGCGGCAAAGACCCGAGCAGACGGGTCTGCTGCGCGAGCGCACTCTGCGCAGCAAGCTGTTGCTTCTGCAGATCCTGAATCCGGCTCTGAAGCTCTGCAATTTTGGTTTCGTTCACTTCCACCGGCGCTGGCGTCTGGACGGTCGGCACAGCGGCCTTTCCCGTGGCCTGCGGCTTCTTTCCCGCGGTGAGCCACATGATGACAACCATGAGCAGGGCGATGCCGATGATCACCCAGGACCGGATGTTCTTCGGAAGCACGCCCGGTGGCTTTGGTGCTTTGTCCTTGATCGGTTCGTTCATGGCTTTCCCCTCTCGAAAA
>QHZB01000385.1:4814-9231 GCA_003224525.1 Acidobacteriota bacterium
ACCGCGAGGTACCCGCTGTCGATGATTTGGGGAACGATGTACACCCCGTTCTCGACCTGGAAATTGATCAGGTTCGGTTTGCCGTCTTTCATTTCGTAAAGCGCAGGCTTCTCACGGGCAGCACACTGGATGTAGGTGAATGCGTCGTCGTGGTAAATGGCGGTAACGAGAAACGGTTCTCGCGTAGCTTTGGGGTCAAGCTGATAGTCAAAGTGGAGTTTCCCGGCATATTCTGATCGGAATTTGTTCACCTGCTCAGTGCTCTGCGAATGCGCGGCGCGAATCTCGTCAGCGGTCTGCGAGCGCATCGCTTCCAATTCCTTCTTGTAGGCTTCCACTTCACCAGCGCGGACGAATCCCTCAAGGCCGGTACTGCCGGCCACGCTCGACTGAGCCTGCGGCACGATAAAGATTTTCAGGTCTGGCTCGGTGGTCGGGTCGTTGCCAATTTCCGTCAGGAGAAATGAATAGACATGGCCGGTGGAGGTGATGAGGTGAAGGTCGGTGCGAATTCCGGTCTGCGCCGGATGAACGTAGCAGAGGTTGTGCGCCCCGTTGATGATCCAGAAGTCTTTGTCGCCAGTGGCAAAGTCGAGAATGTCCTCGTTCTGCGGCAACACAATGAGCGTCGAGAAACGGACTTTAGCGTGGACCGGCACAATGTCTTGCTGCGAGTACTTGACCGTTCGTCCGCCGCCGGTTTCCGCATGCACCGGCACCGCAGCTAAAACAGCAAGACAGAAAATCGCTAGACTGAGATTGTTTCTAAGAGCCGACTTCAAGTTCTTGATGCTCGTCATGACTTTTCTCCTCAATTGAGTGAGTTCGCGAATTGCAAAAGGGACATTCAAAGCGAAACGGTGAATACAAGAACGGCCCGAAGGTGAACAAGAAGCTGTAAGACATTAGGACCAGAAAGAAGCAGGGGAAATACAAGCCGGGCACGATCACTGCTAGCAAACCGAAAATGAGTAGCAAGGCAGTCGCGGCGGGAACCACAAAAATCCAAATGAATAAGGTAATGGCTAGTGCTTTCATAATTTTCCTCCTGCCAAAACTTCGAGGCCCTTCACAAACCCATAAGTCTCGAAAGCTTCTTTACGTTTCTGGTTGTCGAACGGGTCGTTGGTGTAGAGCCAGTAGCTCTTGGGATCGACATTTAGGTTTGCGATCTTTGCGAGTTCCGGCGTCTTGATGAGGAATTGCTGCTTTGGAATTAGCGTGGAGATCAGTTCGACTTCGTTGTCATTCAGATGGAACTGCCGCCGGTACAGCTCGCGGTCCATGTCGGGATTGGCGAGAAAAATCTTCGTTGCGCAGCTTTCGATGATTACGTCGAGTATGTCGGAGCGCCGTAGTTCGTCGAGCGACTGCGTGGAGAGCACCATTGCGGCGTTGTGCTTGCGCCAGGTCTTGAGGGCTTCGACGACATACCGCTGGATGCTCGGGTTTTTCAGGAACACCCACGCCTCGTCGATTAGGAATGCCTTGAAGCGGGTAGCTATTTCCCGGTCGGCGATAACGGCATTGGCGCGGTGCAGAATATAGAAAAGCAGAGGCTCCAGAAGCTCCGGGTATTGGCTCATCTTCTGGAAGTCGAAGCACTGGAAGCGAGAAAAAGAAATCGTGTCTTCTGTGTTGTCGAAGAGAAACCCGAATTGGCCCCCACGTGTCCATTTTGCGAGCCTGTCCGCGAGGTCATGCCTCAAAGTGTTCGCGAGGACCCCAAGAGTCCGAAGAGCAGGGTCAACTTCGTAAAGGTTTTCGACCTGGTGGTAAAGGTCCCTTTCGATTGCGGGGTCGAGCTCCATTTGACTGGAGCCTTGCAGGAGAACTTTCAGAAAGAGCGTCAAAAAGTCGAGGTTCTCCTTTGTCGGTGGAAGCGAGAATGGATTGATCTTGAAAGCGCCCGACTCAAGGCCCACGCGCACGTAAGAACCATCAAATAAATGCGTGAGGCTTTCGAAACTGCCGCCAAGGTCAAAGATGAACGTATGGGGCTGATATTTTTGTAGGTTCGTAATGAGGAAATTCAGTAGGAAAGACTTTCCCGACCCGGTGCGGCCGAGAATGATCGTATGGGCGACATCGCGATAATGAAGATTCAGAAAGTAGGGTGAGTGGTGGTTGGTCTCAAGGACCGCAAGATATTCCTGCCGGAGATGCGGATTAGCAGGCTCGCCACAGTGAAGGGTGAAAAGGAACGAAAAGTCGGCGTAGTTGGAATTCAGGAGATATTGGTACCGGAGGTTGAAAGCGTAGTTTCCGGGGACAACTGCTAGGAACGCATTCAGCAGGTTGTATTTTTCTTCGTTTAGCTGAGCGTCGTGGACGCTGAAGACTTTGTAAAACTCGGAGCAGGCGCGGTCCAGCTTCGCTTGTTCGAGGTCGTAGATGACGATTGTCAGGGAGAACTGGCCGAAATAGTTGCCCTTGAGTTCAAGCTCCTTGATGCTCTCCCCGAGTTCCCGGACCTGGGATTCCTTTGATTCGTCAAGCAAGACATCCTGCGGCGACGCATCGTTAAGGTTCACCTGGCTGAAGAAAGATCGCTTCGTATTGTGAAAGTGCCTGCGTTTGGCTTGGATCGCGCGGCGGGTCTTGCCGGAATCCTCCTTTTTCCATTCCGTCACCACGAAATAGTTGGCTTCCACTTCGAGGAGCCGCTTGAAGATCAGCGGGAAGCTCTGCGCGGAGGGTTCCTTCAATGTGAGAACTTTGACGTAGTAGTCGTCGAGTCTCAGGTGTCCCCGGTGGCACTCGAGAAAAGAGTCGCAGAGCTGGGTATCGAGGAAAGTGTTGTACCGGAGCCGGGCGAGTCCGACCTTTACAGGTGAAAAGTTCAGTGTTCGATACAGGACCCGGAATGCCTCCTGCTTGTCGAGCAAGCGCACCGGGAGGAAGTCACTGACTTGCAGGATGAAGCTACATAGTTTCTGGTGAAGATTCGCCTGTCCCTTGCTGATCTCGCCATCGAGGAGAACGACTTGCTTTCTGGTGGAGAAGGAGGCCCACAGCTCTCCCAGCGTCCTGAGAGGGTGCTTTGGAAAGTCGATCAGAATACTGCCCATTCTGCGTTGGTAGCGGAATCCCTCGAACAAGACGACGTAGTAAATGGAAAGCGAGAAGAGCTTGTCGGCTTTGCGCGCCAGATACGCAATGCGATTGCTGATGGCGGTATCGACGACCGGGTTTCCATAGAGTTTGTGCGGGATGGCCTGGTTGTTGACCCTAAAGATGTACTGGTAGACGCGGAATTTCTCGTCGAAGAGTTTCAGTGCCGATTCAAGGCGTTTGGTAAAACCGTCAACTGAATCTCCGTCGAGGCATTCAAAGTCCACGCCACGCACTTCAAGTACGGCACCGAGATCGCCTGACTTTGTGAGAAAGAGATGCTCATCAATAAAGCCCTGTGGGCTGATCTGCTCGTTGAATGAGCCGGTTTCTTCGTAATTCTTGAAGAGTCGGCGAAGGTTAAACATGGCTCACCCTGCGGATCGTTACCAGATTGAGCTTCGCTGGGTCGTAATGCGTGCGGAGCTTGGTGGAGGTCAGCAGGAAACGCAGGATTTGCGGGTCCGTCTCGGTGGCCCATCGGGCGATGAAGTAAAGCAGGAGGAACATCAGGATTCCTCCGAGAAGGCTTCCGAGTAGATTGAAAGTCGCCGCGCCTATGCACATGGCGAAGAAGAACAGTTTTCTCTCGGCACCCAAGATTGTCAGTGGTCGTGAGATCGACCGATAAACTGTGTTCACCCGTCTGCCGTTCGGCATTGCTCGCTCCTGTCAGAGAGTGCAGTCTGATTCCCGTCTCACGGAAAGAGCCAGGCCATGAAGTTCACTGCGGCGATGGCCATGCCGACGCCAAAGAGCACACCGGCAAGGACTCGTTTCGAGCCGCCTTCGCCAAAGGCGAAGGTCAACCCTGACACGACGATTGCGACGAGAGAGAGACCGCGAGCAATCGTGCTGGTGAACGCCGTCATCAAAACGTTGACGGCGTTTTCCCAAGGAGAACTACCCGTCGCCTGCGCGAAAGCCGCTGATGCGAGAATCAGAGGGGACCACAGTGTGACGAAGGTGGGCCGGAGCCAGCGGTAAGCCAATTTCTTGTGGAATAGTTTCTTCATGCCGGCGAGTTCCTTTCGGATGATGCGAGCCGGGCCCGCATCGGGATTCGAAGGCAAGCTCTCGCCAGATCGCGGTACGAAAGCGAAGAGGGAGCCTATGTAGGAGAGGCGGCGAACCGCCGCGAAGTCGCTCCCTCTGTCGCGTTCGCCGGTACGCCTGGCCCGGTGAAAAAGCGAGTGACGGCAGCTCCGATCAGGGGCGGAATCTGCTGTCATTGGCCTTCACGGTTCGTTAGCGAGGAATCCAGCGAGAGTTGCCTTCTACTCTTACTAATGGGCAAAAAGGC
>QHZB01000075.1 GCA_003224525.1 Acidobacteriota bacterium
GACGCGGCCTTGCAGATGGTTCGCGACGTCACCGCCAGCGCCGAAATCGGCAAGACCTATCTCGGCAAAGTCGTTCGCCTTGCGGAGTTCGGCGCCTTCGTCGAGCTCTTCCCCGGCACCGACGGCCTCCTGCACATCAGCGAAATCTCCGAGCATCGCATCCGTGACGTTCGCGATGAGCTGAAGCTCGGCGACCAGGTCCTCGTCAAGGTTCTTTCCATCGAGGGCAACAAGGTTCGCCTGTCGCGCAAGGCCCTCATCCGCGAAGCTCGTGAAAAGCAGCAGAAGGCCGCCGCTGGCGGCGGGGGCAACCCAGGTTCCTCAAGTGGTGAAGGCCACAGCGGCGATTCCGGCTCCCACGAGTAGTCGCTCAACTCTTCTACTGTAACGGTTTGCGCAGGGCGGGTCTTGGCTCGCCCTTCCTTTTTCAGCTCGGTTTTTGCATGCACGATCCGCATACTTTCGCACTGGGCGTGCGCAAAGGTTTCCCGCTCTTGGAGCAGGCAGTGCCATAGAGAGAGAGTTTGTGATGATAGATTGCATTTGGGTTGGTTTCGTGAAAGCCCGTTACGCGCTCGTACTCACCTAGCAACGCGCTGAACATGCGCTCTCGAAGAGTCTCCCTCGTCCTTATACATAATGCTCTGGAATTCCTCATCATCAAGCATGGGAACTTCAGACTTGCATCGCCAACACCACATCATCTTCATGGCCAGATTATCGCACCCGCTAAAGGCGAAGGCCCGGAGTCTCCTGCCGGGCCTCACAATTCCGTTCTTATTCCTTACGTGCTTGCTTCTTTACATCTTTACTTCCTGCTTCTCGCAATGTACCGCATCCAGCGCCCCCCAAAGCGCATCCAGTGCCTCATTCGTCGTCGCCAAAATCTCTTCCTCATTCCCATCCGCGTGCTCTTCCAGCCATTCGCGCCAAGCCGCCCGATGCGCCTTGTCCGCTTCCTCATGGACCGTGAAATACGCCAGCCCTTCTGACTGCGTCACCCCATAAAAGTTCTTCAACCCATCAATCTTCGTCGTCGCGATCTCCGGCACCTGCGCTTCGTATGCGTAGAGCGCCGCCACCGCTTCTGCCACTGGCCGGTCCCCGCAAATCTCCCGGAACGTCTGCACCACCGACTGCGTTCCCGGCAGGGCGGGGCAGAAGGTAATGTCGTCCTCTCCCACACCCACTGCTGCCGCGAAGTCTCTCCACAATTTCGGGTGTGATCCTTCCGGATTCTCTTCTTCCGCCAGATTTTCCCGGATCAATCCCTGCAGCGGACCTTCCGTCCGCGCCGCCAGCACCCGAAGGTGCTTCGGGAACGCCTGCACATGCCGGTAATACTGTGCCGCATAAAGCTGCAGCGCCTCCCGGCTCAGCTTCCCCGCTTGCCAATCCTGATAAAACGGATGCTTCAGCAAACTCTTCTCCGCAATCGCCGCATCCAGCTTCCTCAGCAATTCCGTGTTCGCCATGGTCGATCTCCTCCGTAGGCCGCTTCCCAACATTTGCCCACGCGCACTCCGCACAATTTCGTGTCGCGCATTGTATCAAACTTTAGTGTGTTTTGCCTGTATCACAGCCACTCCTGGCTGTGCGCCTTTCCTCAACCGCCCTGGCATTTTTGGGGTTTCACTACTTACGATTTGAGTCTTGAGGCGAAGGACTCAACCCAGTTGCGCTGCTCCGTCGTATCCGGCACCGCACATCCGCGAGCTATTTGAATTTTCTGAAAGGCAGACCCGCCGAAAAGCCTAGTGGATGGCCACGCTTTTCCCCTGTTCCACCCTTTCATCAAGAGAATCAAGGAATGCGTCCAGGGTGCGTTCCGAATTAGGCAGGGACCTGTCTTCAATCGGGAAAGAGAGAAACTCAATCGCAGACTCGGTGCAGCATTTTGCTTCTTCGGAAAGGCCCAATTCCTGTCTTTCCGATTCTGTGAGTGCGGAAACTATTACATCTACGCCTGCGCGGCGGGCCGCTGCGATATCGTCCGATAGCCAGTCGTAGCCTCTGGGCCTCGGCAAGATCGCGAGGCGACAGGCGCTTGCATCTATCCAGTAAGGATTCATAAGAAGCTTGATCTCCAGAAGGAGCAGAACAATTCAAGCGCTGTTAAACTGATCGCTTAGCTGACCGGCGCATGCACGCGCTCAATATCCGCTCCCACTCCTTGCAGCTTCTCCACAATCCCCTCATATCCGCGATCGATGTGGTACACGCGCTCAATCATTGTCTCGCCGTTCGCCACCAGCCCCGCCAGCACCAGTCCCGCGCTCGCTCGCAAATCCGACGCCTGCACGACGGTTCCGGAGAGTGCCGACGGTCCGCGCACTGTCGCTGAATGCCCTTCGATCGAGATGTGCGCACCCATGCGCATCATTTCACTCGCGTGCAAAAACCGGTTCTCGAAAATCCTTTCGACAATCACTGACGTCCCTTCGGCCTGTGTCGCCAGCGCCATGTACTGCGCCTGCATATCCGTCGCAAATCCCGGATATTCCTCCGTTGTCATGTCCAAGCCCGTCAACTTCTTAGCGCTCCGCACGTGAACTGTCGTTTTATTCACAATCTCAATCGGCACTCCCGCTTGCTCCATCTTCGCTAGCACCGCGCCCAGATGTTCCGGCGCACAATTCGAAATTGTCAGGTCCCCCCGGGTGATCGCTCCCGCAACGAGAAACGTCCCCGCCTCGATGCGATCGGGAATCACGGTATGCTCCGTCCCATGCAATTTCTCCACGCCGCGAATTCGCAGCGTCGAAGTTCCGTCCCCAGAAATCTCCGCCCCCATCTTCCGCAGCAGCACCACCAAATCCGTCACTTCCGGCTCCCGCGCCGCATTCTCCAGCACTGTCTCCCCATCCGCCAGCGCCGCCGCCATCAAAATATTTTCTGTCCCTGTCACCGTAATCTTCTCAAACACAATCCGCGCGCCCGTCAACCTTCCCTTCGGTGCCCGCGCCTCGATGTATCCGTGCGACGTGCCAATCTCCGCGCCCATCTGTTCCAGCGCTTTCAAGTGCAAATCCACCGGCCGCGCTCCAATCGCGCATCCTCCCGGCAGCGAAACCCGCGCCGTTCCCACCCGCGCCATCAACGGCCCCAGCGTCAGCACCGAAGCCCGCATCGTTTTCACCAATTCGTACGGCGCCTCCGCGTGGTTCAACTTCGGCGCCTCAATCACATAATCGCTCGCCGGCATTTCTGTCACCGAAACTTTCGCGTCCATAAACGCCAGCAGCTTGCTCATGGTGATCAGGTCGCGCACCTTCGGAATGTTGTGTAGCGTCACCTTTTCCGCCGTCAGCAATGCCGCCGCCATCGCCGGCAGTGCCGAATTCTTCGCCCCGCTGATCGCCACCGTCCCCCGCAGCGCCTTCCCGCCCTTAATCAAAAATTTATCCATCCCGCCTCTCGCCCGTTTCGCACTTCTTTCTTTGTAGCGCCGGCCTTCAGGCCACCATCTTTCCTATTCTTCTCCGTGTTCTCCGTGCTCTCTCTGAACTCTGCGTTAACTCTTTCTCTTCATTTCCACGCCAGCCATGGCCAACCCCCGCTTGCCGTCGCTAACAACAAAACAAGCCCTTCTGCTTCTGGCTAAAAACTAAAAACGGCGACTGAAAACTTATTCCCCCAGCGCCCGCCGCAAATCCCCGCCCGCACGCGCAATCAATCTCTTCGCCTCCCCGGCCTCCACCCCAAGCTTCAACATCACCAACCCCACCCGCATATTGTGTCCCGCGGCCCGCAAAGCGTGTTCCGCCGCAGACACTCTCTTCCCGCTCGCCTCCGCCAGTATCCGCAGCGCCCGGTCCCACAGCTTTTCATTTGTCAGCACTGCATCAATCATCAAGTTCTCATAGACATGTCCCAGCCGCGCCATCACTGCTGTACTCAGCATGTTCAGCACCATCTTTTGCGACGTCCCCGCCTTCAACCGCGTCGACCCTGTCAACACTTCCGGTCCCACCTCCAGCGCGATCACGATCTTCGCCAGCCGCGCCACCGCCATGTGCCGGTTCGACGTAATCGCCACGGTTGTCGCCCCGCGTTTCCGCGCATATTGCAGTGCTCCCAGCACGTATGGCGTCGTCCCGCTCGCCGCGATCCCCACCACGACGTCGTTGCTCCTCAAATGTTTCTCGCGCAAATCACGCTCCGCGTTTCGAACGGAGTCCTCCGCCCCTTCCACCGCGCCGGTAACCGCTCGCCTTCCACCTGCGATCAGCGCCTGCATCCGTTTCTTCGAAATCCCAAACGTCGGCGGACATTCCGCCGCATCCAGCACCGCCATTCGCCCGCTCGATCCCGCCCCCACATAAATCAGCCGCCCCCCGTTTCGCATCCCCCGCACGATGGCATCTACCGCCCGCGCAATCGCCGGAATCTCCCGCCCCACCGCCGCCGCAACCTTGCGATCCTCGCGATTCATCAACCGCACGATCTCTACCGAAGTCATGCGGTCGAGATTCTTGGACGCTGCATTCCGCTGTTCTGTAAGGAGATGATCCGTGAGTCGGCGCTCCGTGCGGCGCCGTTTCTTAGGCAGGGAAGTCATGCCCGCATTATACAGGCCTCGAAAAATGCCCCGTGTCACAGCCACTCCTGGCTGTGCGCTTCAGATAAGTGCAATGGATTGAGGACATGCACGATGAATCATTACGCTTCATGCTCACTTCGAAGGATAGCAACTCGCCGTCAAGCAAATCACATCACCGAGAATCAGCTATGTTAAAAAGGAGTTGGTTTCGCGGTTTCGCGAAAACGGAACGGCTGGAAGTCACATTCATGGAAGTTCTCAAAAAGCTGTTTGAACAGCATTTTCACGCACCACCCGAGCGCATCCAGCCGCTGCAAGGCGACCTCGGCGGCTCGGGGCGCAAGATCATCCGGCTCGCGAACGAAAAAGACCGCGCCGTCGGCATTCTCTATGGCGTGCGCGAAGAGAACGTCGCCTTTCTCGAATTTTCCAAACATTTTCGCCGCCACGGCCTTCCCGTTCCGGAAATTTACGCCGAAGACCTCAGCCAGGGCGCCTATCTCGAAGAAGACCTCGGCGACACCACGCTTTTCGAATTCCTTTCCAAAAACCGCACCGGCGAAAGCATTTCCCCCCAGGTGGTCGAAGCCTATCGCAAGGTTGTTGCCGTGCTCCCTCGCTTTCAGGTCGAAGCCGGCCGCGATCTGAATTACAAGGTCTGCTATCCCATCTCCAGCTTCGATCGCCAATCCATCGCCTGGGATCTGAACTATTTCAAATATTATTTCCTTCGTCTCGCCGGCATCCCCTTCAACGAGCAAGCCCTCGAAGACGATTTCGGCCGTTTGACTGAATTCCTGCTGAGCGCTCCTCGCGATTACTTTCTCTACCGCGATTTCCAATCCCGCAACATACTGTTGCGCAACGGCGATCCCTTTTTCGTGGACTACCAAGGCGGCCGCCAAGGCGCTCTCCAATACGACATCGCCTCACTCTTGTACGATGCCAAGGCCGACCTGCCGCCTGACCTCCGCCGGCAGTTGCTCGATCATTATCTCGACAGTCTCGCCCGTTTCATCAAGCTGGATCGCGAAGCGTTCATGCGCCACTACTATGCCTACGTTTACATTCGCATCCTACAGGCGCTCGGCGCCTACGGTTTCCGCGGCTTTTATGAGCGTAAAGCCCATTTTCTCCAAAGCGTCCCCTACGCTCTGAAAAACCTGCGCTGGCTGCTTCACCACGTCAGGCTCCCCGTCCCCCTCCCGGCGCTGATGAACGCGTTCAGAGGCATGTTGGCTTCGGAGAAATTGCAGGGCCTGGCTACGGAAGCGGACAATCTGATCGTGCGGATTTTCAGTTTTTCCTTTCACCACAGCTTGCCGAAGGACGAAAGCGGCAACGGCGGCGGATTCGTTTTCGATGGTCGCAGCCTCCCCAATCCCGGGCGCGAAGAGCGCTTCAAAACTTTAACGGGAAAAGACGCTCCGGTGATCGAATATCTCCAGCAACAGGAGAGCGTGCATCAATTTCTCGCCAGCGTCTTGTCGCTCGTGGACGCCAGCATCGGCACTTATCAGCAGCGCCGCTTCAAGAATTTGATGGTCTCCTTCGGCTGCACCGGTGGCCAGCACCGCTCCGTCTATCTCGCGGAACAATTGGCGAAACGTTTGCGCAGCAGGAATGGCCTCGAAGTGGTGGTGCGCCATCTCGAACTGGAGAAACTAGGGAAGCGGAGAGCGCTCCAATGAACGCCCCCGAGCCTCTCACACAACCGTCATTCCGAGCGGAGCAGGCCGATTTTTCTCTTCTCGGTTCGCTCCTGCGAACCGGTCGGCCTGCGCAGAGAGGAACCTCTCTCAGGCTTTGCCCTTCCTCCAATTCTTCTCTGCGCTTCTCTGCGCTCTCTGCGTCCCCTTTGACCTCTGCGTTAATTCTTATTCTTTTGAAGTTTTACCGCGGTCACCAATGAACGCCATGATCCTAGCCGCCGGCCTGGGCACCCGTCTCCGCCCCCTCACCGACACTCGCCCCAAAGCCCTCGTCGAACTTGCCGGCCGCACCCTCCTCGAAATCACCCTAACCCGCCTCCGCACCTTCGGCGTCACCGAAGTCATCATCAACGTCCACCACTTCGCCGACATGGTCATCGACTACCTGAAAGCCAACAAAAACTTCGGCATGCGCATCGAAATCTCCCGCGAAGAAGTCCTGCTCGACACCGGCGGCGGCCTCAAAAAAGCCGCCTGGTTTTTCCTCGACGATCCCAGCCGCCTCGACGATCCCTTCCTCCTCCACAACGTCGACGTCATCAGCACCATCGATCTCCGCCGCATGCTCCAATTCCACACCGAAAATCACGCCCTCGCCACCCTAGCCGTCCAAAACCGCGAAACCTCCCGCCCCCTCCTCTTCGACGACCACCTCCAGCTCAGCGGCCGCCCCATCGACAACAAAAATACTGTCATTTCGAGCGAAGCGAGAAATCTCTCTTCGATTCAATTGCAAGCTCTAGCCTTCTCCGGCATCCACGTCATCTCCCCTCGCGTCCTCCCCATGCTCACCGAAGAAGGCGTCTTCTCCATCATCACCTCCTACCTCCGCCTCGCCGCCCAAGGCCAAAAAATCCTCGCCTTCCGCGCCGACCAATTCTATTGGCGCGACCTCGGCCGTCCCGCCGACCTCACCCAAGCCGCCCGCGACCTGGAAAGCGGGTTGCGTGCCGAAGGCTGACATTCCGTTTGACGCGCTTTTTGCCGCGGCCTACACTTGAATCGCAAGGCCGCTTATGGAACTGACTCGCATCAAGTTGAACATTGCCAACCCCGCAAAGCCGAAGCGCGCGGTCCAGCTCAGTTTTCGGGATCGAGCATCATGCCCAGGGCTTCGAGAGAGACAGCGCCGAGCAGAGTGCTGTCCTGCTTTTCGCCAAAAATGACGGGAGCAGCGCCCTGACGGCCATTTAGCCAAACGATAGATCGCCGATCTTGCGAGTGACCTCGGAGCCATCCGCGAGGGTGAAGGTGCGCTTGGAGTGCGGGCGGACACATGAAGCGCGAACTCCGCCCGCTGCCCATGCTCCTGGTCTCGCACACTCCCTCGCTCTAATCCAGTTGTCCCCGGGACCCATTGCACGTGGAGATTGTTGACTATCACTAGGAGAGCCGCTATGGCCGTCGCTGTAATTCATCCGGGTGAACACCTCCTGGCCGAGGGATTGGAAGCGCGCGATATGAGCGCGGCGGAGCTGGCGCGAAAGCTCGGCGTGCCCACCAATCGCGTCACCCAAATTTTGAATGGCACACGCTCTGTTACGGGCGACCTCGCTCAGGGCCTCGCTCACTTCTTCGGTACCACCGGGCAGTTTTGGCTCAATCTTCAAGATCTTTATGACTTGAGGCTTGCCCACAAGAAGACTGGGAAGTCAGGCAGGGCTTGCCTAGGCTGAAGCGCCGCGAACCTGTCCACGCATGAAGGCTATGCGGCCGCGACTTCGGCCGCCCCGCCGAACTCGCCCAAGCCGCAGGAGTTTTTCACCCTTGCCAAGCGCTTTCGCAACGCCACCGACCACAAGAAAGCCAAGCCCCTGGGCAATAAGCTTGGCCGCATAATCTTTGGCGGCTGACATCCCTGCCTACTCTGATGTTTCCAGCTTCTCGGCCATCTCCAGCATCTTCGTCACGCTGTTCCAATTTCTCCCCGTTCCAGGCGTCTTCAGCGTTTTCTCAAGCGCCGCCAAAGACAGTTTCGAGCGTCCCATGCCATTGGGAAAATAAATGTACTGCTCGCGGCCCTCAATCCGCAGTTCCTCCGGATCGCACTTCATCTGACGAACCTTCTCCCGCGCTTCCTCCCCAGGATCACTGGCGAGAAATGTGACCAGCAGTTTGCTCGGCTCGATCCCGCGCCGCTTCACGAACGGGTTCCTCGCAATCACCTCTTTCATCTCTGCCGTAGTCCGCAAAATTGCATGGGGACGAAACCCAAACTTCCGTTCAATCCCGGCCTCGATTCGCTTTGCGAGCCGCGAGATGTCCCGCTCGTCGGTCCTGAAAATCACGTTGCCGCTCTGCACGTAGGTCTGCGCATCCCGCAGTTTCAGCGATTGATACAGCTCCCGTAGCGCGTCCATCTTGATCTTGTTATGGCCCCCAACATTGACGCCACGCAGCATGGAAATAATCACGGCCATAGCAGATTACCCGTGCTCTGACTCTCTTCTCCGAAGTTTGTCATGCGAGAATCCCGACTTCGACGACTTGGCCAGGCCTAATTATCTTCAGGGCGGATAGCGCCTGCGGGAGGTGTGGCCGAATGTCATCGAGATCGTTTGAAAATGTACCGATAATCAAGACAGCGATATTCCGGCCGCTTAGGTTCTGTTGATGGCGGATATTCATCTAGGGTGATGAGAACGTCAAACTTCTTCTCAGCCAGCGCAATCAGCTCGCCATTTTCTTTGCCGCTTAATCCCGCGTCTCTGACAGTCTCGCACTCGTTCCCGCCCTCCGCAAAAAGATATTTGGCTTTCCAAGGCAAGCACTCGTCCAGAAGCAATTTCATTTCAAAGTGGCCGCCAAGCAGATCCTGGCCTCTTCCAGCGCGGCGATGGCATCGGCGCGGCTCACGCTGGGGAAATCCACCAGAAATTCGCTCAGACTCCGTTCGTGTTGCAGGTAATCCGTTAGGGACTTGAAGGGAACACGGGTTCCACGAAAAACGGGCTCGCCGCTGAGAATTGCCGGATTGCTGACAACGATACTCCCAGGTATTTCTTACATTCTCCTCTCCAGAGTCTAGCCCAATTGCATGAGTCTCATCCAGTAAACCAGTCGAAGCACTCCGCGATGACGTTCCCGTCTTTCCCTTTGTATTCATGGGGAAAGTGTTTTCTGATCCGGTTGCCCATTGCGCATGCGCTTCTGAACCCCTAGCATATAAGTTCACCCGGAGCTCACACGATGAAAATAGCTAAGTCCGTTTTTCTGATCGCAGTACTGAGCCTGGTCACTTTATTAACGGCTGCAACCCAGGCGCAAACACCGCGCTGGTCCGAGCAGACGGCCAACGCTTGGTACGCGCAACAGCCGTGGTTGGTCGGAAGCAATTACGTTCCC
Source organism: Acidobacteriota bacterium (assembly GCA_003224525.1). Taxonomy (GTDB): domain Bacteria; phylum Acidobacteriota; class Terriglobia; order Acidiferrales; family UBA7541; genus Acidiferrum. The sequence goes on from QHZB01000075.1 coordinate 9,601, forward strand.
AAGTCCGCCATCAACGAATTGGAGATGTGGCAGGAGGCGACATTCAATCCCGAGGAGATCGACAGGGAATTCACCTGGGCCGAAGCCATGGGCATGAACACCATGCGCGTCTTCCTGCACGACTTGCTCTGGCAGCAGGATGCCGCTGGTTTTCAGAAGCGCATCGACCGGTTCCTGGCGATCGCGTCGCGGCATCACATCCGTCCGATGTTTGTGCTCTTCGATTCCTGCTGGGACCCACAGCCTCACCTGGGCCCGCAGCACCCACCGATTCCCGGAGTTCACAACTCCGGCTGGGTGCAAAGTCCCGGAGCGGCGGCACTGGCGGACGCCAGCCAATATCCGCGGCTGAAGGCCTACGTGCACGGCATCGTGGGAGCCTTCGCCAAGGACGAGCGCGTCCTCGCCTGGGATGTCTGGAACGAGCCAAGTGCCGACAACCTCGGAAGCTATCCAAAATTAGAGCTAAAAGACAAAACCGCCCGTGTGACAGCGCTTTTGCCACAGGCGTTCCAGTGGGCGCGAGAAGCCAATCCCGTGCAGCCTCTCACCAGCGGAGTCTGTTGCGTGGACACCTCGCCGGACGGCGCAAACCTGGACGAACTCCGCCAGATTCAATTGCGCGAGTCCGACATCGTCACCTTTCATAACTACAGTTGGCCCGAATACTTCAAGCGTCAGGTGGCCTGGCTGAAGAAGTACAACCGGCCGGTGATCTGCACCGAATACATGGCGCGGTCGGCGGGCAGCACGTTTGACACGGTGTTGCCAATCGCGAAGCAGGAGGGGGTCGGAGCCATCAACTGGGGATTCGTCGCTGGCAAGACGCAGACGTATCTACCGTGGGAGTCGTGGGAGCATCCCTACATTCTCAGCCAGCCGCCGGTGTGGTTCCACGAGGTGCTGCACCCCGACGGAACACCCTACCGCCAGGCCGAGGTGGATTTGATCCGCCAGCTCACCGGCAAGCAGTAGGAATCCGAACTCACAATGCTATCTTTTGCAAGTTCCCACCATTGTGGTGCACACTGGTGCTATGAGCCCCCCAGGCAAGACCGTACGGCAAAGCGTCAGCCTTCCTGCGAACGTTGCCGCTCAGGTTCGCACGTTGGCGAAGATTCGCAGGCTAAGTTCAAACCGTATGCTGGTGGAGCTCATCGAGAACGGCATCGAGGCGGAGAAGCGAAAGCAGCAAGAGTTTTTCGAACTGGCCGAACGCTTCCGCAACGCCACCGATCCACAAGAAGCCAAACGTCTTGGCGATGAACTGGGCCGAATGGTTTTTGGCAGCTGATGCCCAGGATCGCGCCCTGGGACAATCTGCCGCCGAACGTGCGTCAGCACTTGATTGATCGCATGCGCGACCGGGCTATCAGTCTCGCCGACCTCAATCAACTTGGTCTCTGGATTGAGACCCAGCCAGAAGTGCCCGAAGAGGAGTGGTAAAAGGATTTCGGCTCATTCAAGATCTGCGGCCATGGCTCTTACCCCAAGACGTTCCTTCTTCCCGGTCAGTCTGCCAAGGGCGAAGCCCTTTAATACTAAGCCTTCGATGTCCATTATCTGGGCAAGCGCTCGCCATGAAACAATCTTATTTCAGAGTTGCAAATACCGCATCGGTGTCGTCCCCAGCTGCTTGCGGAACATCGATATGAACGCACTGGGGCTTCGATAACCTGCCTCCAAAGCCGCCGCCGTCACCTTCTCTCCCGAGGCCATCAGTTGCAATCCATGAAGCAGCCGCAGTTGCTGCCGCCACTTCCCAAAATTCATCTTGGTCTCCTCCAGAAACACCCGCTGAATCGTTCTCTTGCTCGCGCCGCAATCCTTGCAAAGTCTTTCCAGGTCCCGTTGGTCTCCGGGATCGGCCAACAGCGCGTTCACCACGCGCATCGCGCGTGAGTCCGTCGGATGCGGCAACTGCAACGGGATGGAATTCACCGCCTTCAACTGATCGACGATGATCTCGACAATCCGGCGCTCCGCCGAAGCCTTCTTGTTCAACCTCTTGAACTTACAGGCATGCAGAATCAGTTCCCGCAAGAGCGACGAAACATTCATCACAAAACATTTCCTGGGAAACTTTCGGCAAAGCCTTGGCAGGAAATAGAGCGTCCTCATCGAAACCGGCCCCGACATCGCCACCGTGTGCGGCGTATCCGCCGGAATCCACACCGCCCGCAGCGGCGGCACCACCCATACCCCCTGCTTCGTGCGCAGCGTCATCACCCCGCTCGAAGCAAACAGTAGTTGGTCCTCCGGATGAGAATGCTCGGGGATCACATACCCGTGAGCGAGGTCCGCAGATACGCTGGCCATCTCTCCAAGAAGTCCGCCGTTCGGCGCAAAGAGTATGCTTTGGCACTTGTGCGACATTTCTTGTCACGATATCGAGAGAAATTGCGCTGGGCAAGTGCTATTCCTGAGGGCTGCAAAGTCCCCCGGAGAAGCACAAGGAGGCAAGCAATGCTGGCATCAGCAAAGATGGTCGGCTTCATCCCCACCAAAGACTACGACAAAGCCCGCGCCTTTTACGAAGGTAAGCTTGGATTTGAATATGTAAGCCTCGATAAGTTTGCGTTGGTCATGAACGTCGGCGGCCACATGATTCGCATCGCAAAAGTCCCGAATTTCATCCCCTTGCAGGGCACCATCCTCGGATGGCAGGTCGAAGACATCGAATCCGTCGCCACCTGGCTCAGGGACCACGGCGTCCCCCCGGAGAAATATCCCTTCGCGCAGGACCAGAATCTCGGTATCTGGACCACTCCCGACGGCAGCAAGGTAGCCTGGTTCAAGGATCCCGATGGCAATATCCTCTCCATAAGCCAACATATGTCGTAACAAGTTTGGTCTGTTGGCGGGTAATTGCGCTAAGCGTTAAAGGTAGGGCGAGACCCGGAAACGCCCCGAGCCTAGGCGCCGGCGGCGGATGCCGGCTGCATGGATTGCTTTGCTGGCGCGAGCACGATCAGGGTGACACCAATGACGGCAAATAAGGCCACGCCCAGCAGTTCTCCGCGTGGGATGAAATTACGGAATGCCTGCACCACCATCAGGGCGGCATGGGCAAAGCTCGACCATGCGGTGAAGGCGATCAGGCTGCGATTCGCAGATGGGTTACGGGCTGCCAGCAGCAAGAAAATGCCGAGTGTGACATAAAGGCTAAGCATCATCGCCAACGCAGGCTCTTGCCTGACAAACATCAGCAAGGGATAAACAGCAGCCACAAAGAGCAATCCCACCACGACCAATACAACCTTCATCGCCCGTTCTCCACGCATGCTGCCCTCCTGCTAAATCACCTAATGGGGAAAAGACATACAGCATACAGCCTTATAACACCCCCCCGTGCCAGAAATGTATGAACATTAAACGAAGATCAATAGGCAAATGCAGAAAAGGGGCGAGGAGCCCGAAGAGGCGCCGGGGGGTGGCGTCTTTCTCTTGTCCCTTTTCTAGTTTCTGATTTCTATTTTCCTGTATGCATTTGTGAAGCGGACTCGGACTAGCCAGAAAATCAGCAAAATCAGCGGAAGTATGGTGAGAATCAAATACAAAGTTGTGCTGAATAAAACCGGGGATAGATGTTGCCCAAGCCCCACTGTAGAAAGCAATCTCTGCGGACGGTTTGAGGGTCCCAGAAAAAAAGACCCGGCTGCGATGAATAGCCCATAGCACATGCGCCAGAGATGCCGCGCGATGCGCTTTGCTCCAAGAACACCGCCGCGCAACAGCATGCGAACGTCCCCCGTGGCTGCCAGCAGCATCACCGAACCCATGAAAAAGCTCATTCCGACGGGAACTCCGTCTTGTGAGCTCGCTCCGCTACGCACGACTTTAAGACCATTCATCCACGTAAAGATACCGAGCGCCAAGGGAATCAGTAGCGCAACCCAATCAAAACGGCTCGTTTCCCCGTCTCTGCGCCTGGCGGTCAGCCATGCCGTTCCGATCAGATAAAAGGTCAGAATCCCGCCGCTGATGTTATTTGGTTGATGCCTCGCGATGGCAAGGTACACCGCGACGACGGCCATGGTGAGCATGGATGCCACAAAGACCTTTCCCGTCAGCACATGCCGGGGGGAACCTTTGCGGAAAGACATCGCAGCGGTCCCGGACAGCAACCCCAAGCTCCCAGCACAAATATGCACAGCCAGTATGGGCGAATAGGACATTGGCCCTTCTCGCAGATATATACCTGGATTGGTGCCCCGGTGTTTCACCGCACCGCTCTCAGGTGCCGCTTCAACACCTGGGGCTCTTGGATGGTCAGCGACGAGAAGATCGTGCCGTTTTCAGGGGACCGCCGCAAAAGGGTTCTCGATGCGAAGTCCGGCAATCTTCTGGCCTGGGTTCAAATCTTCCGAGAGGAGACGTGTCGCGCCGCTTTTGACGGCGGCGGCGACAATGAGCGCATCCCAGAAGCCTATCCGCGATTCGTCCTCGATACGGAATGCCAACGAAAGCTCGGCCGGAGTGGTTTCCATGCACCAGATCGAGTAACTCGTAACCACAAGGCGGGCCGAATCCCTTGGCAGGGGAGAGCGAATCTTGCGAGTTACGTTCACGTAGAATTCCTGCAGGACTTGCATGCTCAGAACACCCGTGCGTTCGGTCCAAAGCTCACGCAGAATGTTTTTGGCCGTCGCATGCTTGGACTTTGAATCCACGTCGTGAGCGTAAATCAAGACATTGGCATCGACGAAGGTTCTAACGCTCATGTAGCCCTTCCCGGCGGACAGGCGCGCCGCCGCCCAAGTGAAAACCCTTGTCGAGGAGTTCCATCGCTTGCCGTTCCGCGCGTTCGTAGGCTTCTTCCTCGCCCACCAGGATTTCCAGTTGCCGCGCAAGCAGTCCGCTGATGGAAGTGTCTCGCCGGGCCGCCACGATCTTTGCCTTGCGAATCGTTTGGCGGTCCAAACTGATGGTGACATTTTGCTTCATAATACTCCCCTCATCCAGAGCACGCGCCACACGTGAAACACGTAGAATATGTATAACACGTAGACTGCGTGCACGCAAGAGAGAAGGTGATTGGCTGAGTGTGCGCGTGGAGAAGGCGGGCGCGTGCCCCATAAAATCCCTGGGTTGCAAATCAAGGCGTGCTGAAATCAAAGGAGTTAACGTCATGAGCCCTGCGTTGTCTGACGTTGCGGGATTTTCATGAGGTTTCGCGGGCTGCAAGCCAAAAAGACACTTACAAAAAACTAGGAGGGGGGCCATCGTGCTTTTCTTGTCGCGCAGAAGATATGCAGCCGATCAAGGAAACGCCTTTGTAGAGGCGCAGCACGCTGCGCCCCAGCTTTGCAACCAAGACTCCGCTCGAGAAAGTGGGGCAGCAAGTAAGATCAGAAGCGCACCGTGATGGAAGGGAAATTACTTGGCAGGCTCTGCCGCCGTTAAACTGACGACTGAAAACCGTGTCATCGACCTGAAGCCAACGACAGCTCCATTGGGACATATCAAATCAGAATTTCTCTTCTCTGACCGAGAACTGAAAACTGACCACTGAAAACTTCTTCACTTCGCCGGCGTCGCAGCCTTTACCGACCACTTTCTCAATTTTTCTTCTCTGACTGACCACTGAAAACTGATCACTGAGAACCGTTTCACTTCGCCGGAGCCGCGACTGTAGCCAATCCCAACGCCTGCACCACCGCATCATGCAGCGTCGGCCGCACCTGTTGAATCTTTATGTTCTCCCGGGTAGGGTGTACGCGATTCGTTAGCAACACCACAAAAAGCTGCCGGTCCGGATCGATCCAGATCGAAGTGCCGGTAAATCCGGTATGCCCAAAGCTGTGCGCAGAAAAATAGTGCCCGCTCGACCCGCCTTCAGTCGGCACCGCCCAGCCCAGCGTTCGCGTCCCGCCGGAAAGCTGCTGCGGCGTCGTGAATTGCGCGATCGTCGCGCGCCGCAAAATACTCTGGTGCGCGTAAACGCCGCCATTCAGCAGCATCTGGCAGAACGCCGCCAGGTCCGGCGCCGTGCTGAAAAGGCCCGCATGACCCGAAACCCCGCCGATTGCAAAGGCGTTTTCGTCGTGAACTTCGCCTTGCACCAGCCGGTGCCGCAAATTATTGTCAATCTCCGTCGACGCGATTTCCGGCCACAATGTTTTCGGCGGACGGTACATCGTGTTCTGCATTCCCAGCGGCGAAAAAATATAACTCTTCGCTAAATCATCAAGCGTTCTCCCCGTCAAGCGCTCGATAATTTCCGCCATCAAAATAATCCCCAAGTCGGAATACACTTCCTTCGTCCCCGGCTCATAGTCCAGCGGCTCCGCAAAAATCTTCGTCAGCGTATCCTGCTTGTTCTTCGATGTCCGCCAATATTCCTTGAACGGCGGCAATCCCGAAGTGTGCGTCAGCAAATGCCGCACCGTAACTCTGTGCCGCCACTCGGCGTTCGGCCCGCTCGCCCATTCCGGTAAATACCGCTCGATCTTCGCATCCAAATCCAGCGGAACCGCCATAGGTTTAGTTGTCGCCCTAAAGTCGCCTTCCGCCAATATCGCCACCAGCGTCGTCGTGGCTACCACTTTTGTCAGCGACGCGATGTCATACATCGTCGTCGGCACGGCAGCCGCGGATTTGGCGTCGTAACTCAATTTCCCAAACGCATGCACTGAAACTTTTCCGCGATAACCAACCGCCAGCGTCGCTCCGGGAAACGCCTTGTCCGCAACTGCTTTCTCGATCACCTGGTAGGCCGGTTGCAATTGCGCGTCGCTGCGCACATCCATCGGCTGTAGCGTCAGCGGATTCGCCGGCAACTCAATTCCAAATCCCGCTTTCAGATTCACTCCCGGAATCGTCACCGGTAATTTCCCGCGCACGGGAATTTCTCCAAACAGCGCTCGCGCCACCGAAATCTGAGCGACATCGCTGATCCCAAACGCTGCCAGCCACGTCTCCGCCTGCGGAAACCGTTCAATCAAATACGGGCTCCCGAATCCCACCGTGACCACCGGCTTGCCCATTTTGTAAATTTGCTCAGCCAGCGCCGCCTGTTCCACCGGCACATCCACATTTCCTTTGCGATCGCTAACGCGCACGAACAGCGCGAGAATCGCCATGTCATAGGAATCCGGCGGTGGCAATTTCAAAGTGCTGGCGCTCACAAATCTTGTGTCCGCGCGCAAGGTCGTCACCGAGTCGAATCGCGAACGCAATTCGCGCTCGAGATCTTCTCCCGGATAAGGTTCCGGATCAGCGTAAAATGCAAGCAGCAGCGCCCGCGACGGCTTTGTTCCATCAAGCGGCAATCGGCGAGGCGTATCACGCAGCAGCGTCACGCCACGATCCGAAATTTCCTGCGCTTCTTTCTGCCACGCAGTGCTGCCGAATTTCTGATTGATCGCACCCACGTCCACGAGCCGGCTCGTGTTCAGGCCAACCCGAGCTTTCGCTTGGAGAATTCGCCGCACCGAAGCATCCAATCGTTCTCTCGTGATGTCTCCCGATTTCAATGCAGCCTGCAACGCTTCGAACGCCGCGTCCGGCACCGGGGGCATCAGCAGCGCGTCCGCTCCCGCCACGACTGCGCGCACCGCTGCTTCTCCCGGCGCATAACGCACGGTGATTCCGCCCATGTCCATCGCGTCCGTGACGATGAGGCCCTGATATCCAAGTTGTTTGCGCAGCAGATCGCTGAGGATGCTGTGCGATAAAGTAGCCGGGGTGTTGGGATCGGGCTCGAGAGCAGGAACGTTCAAATGCCCCGTCATGATGCTGTCGACTTGCATGGCGATAGCAGCGCGGAAGGGAACAAGTTCAAGTTGATCAAGGCGAGCGCGGTCGGCACGAATCACCGGGAGATCGATGTGCGAGTCGGCGGCTGTGTCGCCGTGGCCTGGGAAATGTTTGGCCGTCGCCAGTCCGCCATTTTCCCGCACGCCGCGAACAAACTCAGAAACAAATTCCGCTACGCGCGCAGGATCTTCGCCAAACGATCGCGTGTTGATGATCGGATTTCCGGGATTATTGTTTACATCCGCGTCCGGCGCATAGATCCAGTGAACTCCGACGGCGCGCGCTTCGAGCGCCGTGATTTTGCCCATCGCGTACGCGTCCTTCGGATCGCCGCCGGCGGCGAGTGCCATGGCCGTTGGAAAAGACGTGCCTTCATCCAGCCGCATCGCTGTACCGCGTTCGAAATCCGCGCCGACCAGCAGCGGCAGTTTCGACTTTGCCTGGAGCTGGTTGTTCAGTACCGCCGTGGGATAAGCCTGGCTCTTCACGATGCCCAGCGGCGATCCCTGCGTAATGTTGATGAACCCTCCCACGTGGAGATCGGTCACGTCGTGCATGATCTGCCGGTAGGCCGCCGTGTCCGTGGCCGTAAAACTTCCGTGATAAGTTGTGAAAAGAAGCTGCCCAATCTTTTCGTCGACACTCATCTTGCGCAGCGTGTTTTCCACCCAGACGTTCGCGGCGGACGACAATTTTTTCACCCCGCTCTTTACGGGAACTGCACCCTCCTTGACGACGTTTTTTTTTGCCGAAGTGCTGCGGCTCTGGCTGCGTGCGTTATAGGTCATAAGGAGAACTATTGAGACGGGAATCAGAACCAAAAAGCGAACGCGGCGTCCTTCCATCGGATAAAATCCCCCAGCGGCCGCCAACAGTCTGTATTTATACATAGCACACGCACATCGTGCTCTCAACGCAGCTGCGGCCAGCGCGTTCCAGAATATCATTGTATGGTTTCAATAGCGGGGGACCCTTTGACTGGACTCAGGCGCGCGCGTTTTGTGTTCATCCATTTCGCCATCTTTGTCGCATTTCTCGCGCTGGGACCCCCGCCGGCGCATGCAGCATCGAAACACTCACGTCACGCTGCACGGGTGCAAACCGGCCTCGACGTTCTCGAATCGCAGAAGTTCGCGCCCCTTCGCGGCAAGCGCGTCGGCCTCATCACCAACCACACCGGCCTCGATTCGCAGGGGCGCAGTACCGTTGACGTTTTATCCCATGCCGCCGGGGTTCAACTGATTGCTCTCTTCAGTCCGGAACACGGCCTCGCCGGCCGCAACGATGAAAAGATCACTTCCTCCAAAGACCCCGCCACTGGACTTCCCGTCCATAGTCTCTATGGCGAAACGCTCCGCCCCACCGATGAAATGCTCAAAGGCATCGACACGCTCGTCTTCGACGTTCAGGACGCCGGCGTCCGGTTTTACACCTACACGACAACGATGGCTTACTGCATGGAGGAAGCCGCCAAGCGCCAGATCGCTTTCTTCGTTCTCGACCGTCCCAATCCGCTCGGCGGTGAAATCGTGGAAGGCCCGATGCTCGACGCCGACAAGACAAATTTCGTCGGATATTTTCCATTGCCGGTGCGTTACGGCCTCACGATTGGCGAGCTCGCCCAGCTTTTCAACGCCGAAAATCACATCGGCGCCGACCTTCACGTCATCGCCATGAGGAACTGGCATCGCAACTATTTCTTTGAGAGCACCGGCATCAAGTGGATTCCGCCCTCGCCAAATCTCCGCACCACGAAGGGTTCCATTCTTTACCCCGGCATTGAAATTCTGCAAAACGCCGGTGTCTCCGTCGGCCGCGGCACGCAAACCCCGTTTGAAGAATTTGGCGCTCCCTGGCTCAACGGCGACGATGTCGCCTCCGCACTGAACGGGCGTCATCTTCCCGGTCTGCATTTCACCGCGCAACCCTTCATCCCCATCGTCGGTCTCTATAGCGGCGAACGTTGCGGCGGCGTAGCGGTGCGCATTACAGATCGCGGCGCGGTGCGCTCGATGCCCATGGGCTTGGAGATTGCCATGATTTTGCATAGGCTCTATCCTCAGCAGTTCGATCCCGAGAAACTCCTGTTGCTCATCGGGAACTCCGACACCATCCAGCAATTGCAGTCGGGGACGCTTTCTGAAAAAATTGTCGCCAGCTGGGCCGCCTCTCTATCCACTTTCGACCAAATCCGCCGCAAATATTTTCTCTACAAATAGCCTTCGCTAGAGTTGTGTTAAAGTTGTGCTCGTCATGCGGATCGTGTCGTTGCTGCCGTCGGCTACCGAGATTCTCTTTGCGCTCGGCTTGGACCTCGAAATTGTGGGGGTCAGCCACGAATGTGACTTCCCGCCGCCCGCCCGCACGAAGCCCGTGGTCATTCATTCGCGCCTGCCGCACGGCGCTTCGCCCGCGCAAATCGACGCCCTCGTTCGCGAGTACGTTCACCGGGGTGAGAGTTTGTACGCCGTCGACGCCGAGGTGCTGGAGGCATTGGCCCCGGATCTCATCATCACCCAGGACTTGTGCCATGTTTGCGCCGCCTCTCCCGATGATCTCGCTACCGCGCTCACGCGTTTCGACCGGCGTCCGGAAGTTCTCTGCCTCAATCCTCAGGATTTGGGCGACGTCTGGCGCGATATTCTTTGGGTAGGAGAAGAATCCTGCCGTGGCCCACGGGCGGAAGCGTTGCTGGAACAGATCGGCAAGCGTCTCGGCGCGCTCGAGCAGCAGTTGGAAGCGTCAGCGGATCGTCCTCGCGTGGCCTTTATGGAATGGCTGCAACCGTTCTACGTCGGCGGCCACTGGGTTCCGGAAATGATCCACCTTGCCGGGGGCAAAGACGTTTTCGGCCACGCCCGCACGCCTTCCTTTCGAATCGCCATCGAAGATGTGATCGATGCCGTGCCGCAAGTTCTGCTCATCGCCCCGTGCGGCTACGCCGCCGAGCGGGCTCGCGACGAATACAAGTCCATGTCATTTCCTGAGCCGTGGCACGCCATTCCGGCCGTTCGAAACGGCCGCGTCTACGCGCTAGAGGCCAACAGCTACTTTTCACGCCCCGGCCCGCGCCTCGCCACCGGCATCGAAGCGCTCGCCAAACTCTTCCATCCCACCCTTGAAGTTTCGAGCGAGGCCGGAACAGCCATCCTGCCAATCACCGCGGAAACGCGCTCCACCCGCGCCGCCTCGATTTAGTCTGTCGCCGTGGACGTTTGCCTCTGGACACCTGTTCCAGAGGCCAGTTGACAATTCTCGCTTCATATATAAGACTCTTATATGTAAGGGAGAGCCCTATGATCGGAACAGGAATCAAACGCGGCACCGCGGAACTTGCGGTTCTCAGCGTTCTCGAACACGGCTCTCTCCACGGCTACGAAATGGCGCGCCGCATCGAGCAGCAAACCAAAGGCGCGCTGCGCTTCACCCTCGCCGCCCTTTACCCCATGCTCTACCGCATGGAACGGCACGGCTGGATTCGCGGTGCCTGGGAAACCAGCAACAGCGGCCGGCGGAGGCGCTGTTATCGCCTCACGGCTGTGGGAAAGAAAATGCTACCGCCGCTCCGCCAGGAATGGTNGCGAACAGCTCACAGGTCTCGCACTGGACGCCGCAGACGAGCGCGAAGTACACGCAGAACTTGCCGCCCACCTCGAAGAAACTTACGAAGCTCTGCTCAGAGAAGGCATGACTGAGTCAGACGCGATTCATCGTGCTCTCTCACTGGCAGGCGATTGGAACGATTTGCAACGAAAAATCCAGTCAGCACGAACTAGGAAGGACACCATGACAAATCGCATAACGCAATTCTGGCTCCCCGGCTTTCTCACTTTCGCGCTTTCGATGAGTCTGCTTGAGCTGGTGCAGAAGTTCTTTCCGCAGCCATTCATGCTGCGCTTAGATCACCCTTCTGTGCTCCTGTTTTATGTCCCGTGGTTGCTGACATTGCCTCTGGCCGGCGCCTTGGGAGCTTATCTGTCGAAGCGCGCGGGCGCTTCACCGCCCATGGCGCTTTTCTCGAGCCTGTTTCCCGTGTTGCCGCTTGCGGCCATTTTTCTGATAGCGATTCCCGTGGGGTTGGTGATTTCTCATATGCTCTCACATAGCATCGTTGCCGCCGCTTTTCTGACGCTTGGGATTGAATGGGTTGCAGTTCCTGGAGCGGTTCTTCTTGCCGGGGGCTTTCTGATGCGGGTCTTTTTTTCGCGGCGGTTAGTTTCCCGGCGAATTGTGGGCGGCTGAGAGCGACCGGTTCCAGCGGCGATAGAAGGGAAGTCCTGCGAGAATCAGCAGCAAGCCGATCGAGGAGCGGCCGGGACGTTCGAGCCAGATATTGAGCGTGAGCGCCAACGCGCCGGCCACGAACAGGCCCGGGACCCAGGGGTAGCCCCAGCAGCGATAGGGGCGCGGCAGATCGGGTTCGGTCTTGCGCATTCGAAACAAGGCCACCACTGCTGCTCCGTAAAATATCCAGGCGGCAAAAATAAAGAGATTTGTAAGTTCTTCGAATGTTCCGGTAAGGGCCATCAAACTTGCCAGCACGCCCTGGAAAATCAGCGAGCGTCCGGGCGTGCGGAATCTCGGATGGATGCCTTCGACGATCTTGAAAAAAATTCCGTCGCGGGCCATGGCGTAGCCCACGCGCGCTCCGCTTAGCACCGACGAATTCATCGAGCCCAGTGCGGAGATGACCATGGCAAGCGTGATCCAACTGGCCGCGGTGGCTCCCTTGATGTGCTCGATCACATCGGACGCAATGTGCTGCGATGCCGCCACGGTTTCGAACGGCAGCACTTTCAAACAGGCTGCGCTGAACAGCAGATAGACCACCGCGACAAATCCAACTCCGCCGACCAGCGCGCGCGGAAAATTCTTCTGCGGGTTTTCTACTTCTGAGCCGACCAGGTTCAGGTCTTCCCAGCCGTCGTAGGCCCACAATGCGGCCGCCAGCGCCGCAAGAAACGCCCTGAGGATCGCGCCGCCTCCCATGCCCGCTGCCGGCCAGAAGGGTTGCGCCCCGCTCACCTGGGAGCTCGCCGGCGAAGAAAACGCCACGCCAATCACGACCGCCACAGAGGTGATCTTGATGGTCGTCAAAAAAATCTGGACGGCTCCCCCCAGCCGCACGCCGAGATAATTCACGCCGGTCATAATCAGCAGCCATACAACCGCCAGCGGTTGCGCCCAAGTAAACACAAAATCATATGGTTTGATCCAGCCTGTAAGACCTGGAATGGCGATGTGAACCGTGAAGAGCGGAACGGCGACGACCGGGAGGAGAAAGCTGAGAAAGCGCATCATGCCGGCGGCGATGGAGGCGAGCGAGCTGGGGCGACCGACGATGGAATGCATCCAGCCAAAGACGAAGCCGTAAACCGGTCCGAAGCCGCGGCGCAAATACGCGTACTCGCCGCCGGCTTCCGGAATCATTGAGCCCAATTCGGCGAACGAAAACGCGCCGAAGATCGAAAGAATCGCGCCCACGATCCACGCCGCGAATACGACGGAGACGCTTCGCCCTTCGCGCGCCATTTCCGCAGGCTTCAGGAAAATACCCGTGCCAATCATCGTGCCGACAACGATTGCCGCGGACGCCCACGCGCCCAGACCGCGCACCAGTTCAAGACGCTTTTCGGTCATGTCACCCCACACAATTTCTTCCGAATCGCACCGTTCACCCCAGCTGGGGCCCAGCATGCAGCGCCCCTATAAGGAAGGAGTTTATCGCTCGCAGATCAGGCCGCGTTCGCCGGATGATTTGTGGTGAACCGGCTCGCGACAAACCCAGTCACAAACGTGACGGTCGCGCCAATCATGAAGTACCAGGTATACGCCACGCTCGTAAATTGGAATAGGCATAAAATCGCGGCGAGTCCCACAATCATTCCGGCCAAGGCGCCGCGCGCGTTGGCGCCGCTGTCGAACGTGCCGAGAAGAAAGAGGCCGAGCAGGCTGCCGAAGGGAAGCGAGGCCACGGTCAGCCCGGTTTCGAGCAGCGGGCCCCACTTCACCAGACCGAAGCCCATCAGCACCAGGCCCCACGCGAGCGTCATGCCGCGGGAGAGGCGCAGGAAGCGGGCGGGGTCAGCGCTTTGCCCGCGCAGTTTTGCAAAATCCATCACGCTCGAAGCGGCTAGAGAATTCAATGAACCGCTGGCGTTGGACATGGCCACGGCGACGATGGAAGCGAGCAGCAGGCCGGCCAGTCCCACGGGCATCTCGCGCACCAGAAAGAGCGGCAGGATGCGGTCGGTGCGTTCGCCGGGCGCCAAGAGCGGGGAATGCTGCGCGAACACATAAAGGAATACGCCAATCAGCAGAAACACTGTGAATTGGACAAGCACGATGGCGCCGCTGGCGAGCAGGGCGCGGCGGCTGTCTCGCTCGCTTCTCGCCGCCAGCAATCGCTGGACGATGATTTGGTCGGTGCCGTGGGTGGCCATGGTGAGAAAGGCGCCGCCGATGAGTCCGGACCAGAAGGTATATTTGGTGGCGAGATTCCAGGAAAAATCGAGTAGTTGGAGTTTGTGACCGGCCGCGGCTGCTACCCGGACCACTTCGCTCCAGCCGCCGGGAATGCGGTGCAGCAGAACGAAAAACGTCACTGCGCTTCCGGTCAGATAGAGCAAAAGCTGCGCCACGTCGGTCCAAATCACGGCTTTCATGCCGCCTTCAAAGGTGTACAAGACCGTGAGGGCGATGACGATGACGACCGCGAGCTTTTCCGAGGTCCCCAGAACGACGCTTACCACCAGGGCGATGGCAGAAACGCGGACGCCTTCGGCAATCGCGCGGGTGACCAGGAAAGTGCTGGCGGCGACCGCGCGCATCTTCTGGCCAAAGCGCTTTTCGATCAAGGCGTAAGCGGTGAAAAACTCGCCGCGAAAATAGCCGGGCAGCAATAAGAACACAATGAGCACGCGGCCGATCAGGTAGCCGAAAACCAGTTGAAGGAAGGTGAGGTTTCCGCCGTAGGAAATGGCCGGCGCGCCGATGATCGTCAGCGTGGAGGTTTCGGTGGCCACGATCGAAAAGGCCAGTGCCCACCATGGCGCGGTGCGGCCGCCCAGAAAGTAGTCGGTGGCGTTTTGCTGCCCGCGGCGGAAGTGCATGCCCAACGCCGTGACGCCGAGCAGGTACGCAATGACAATGGCAAGATCGAGCGGATGAATGCGCATCGAATGTCTTTTCCGCGGCGCGCATCGGATGCTGCGAAAAAGTGCGTCGAGGATAGTGGCCTCCGGTCACCTCGTCAAGGAGTCGTTGCGCCTTGCGTCAATACTTTTCGCACGCTCTTTGCGGCGAATCGATTCGGGTTCGCCGTTTTTCACGTATGCTCTTTCCATGGATTACGTTCTGGGCTTCGACGGCGGCGGCACTAGGACGGAATGTGTCTTGATGGACCCGGCTGGAAAGATTCTGGCCCGCTGCTTTTCCGGGCCATCGAACCCTTCGCGCGTTGGGGTGGAATCGGCCACAGGTGAAATCGAGAAAGCGGCGGATCTTTCCTTGCAAGAAGCCCGGGTTTCGCGAAATGCGGTCGCTGCGCTAGGTGCGGGATTGGCGGGCACGGGGAAGCCGGAGATGAAGGAGCGAATGCGGGCATCACTTGCAGGAGCATTTCCGGGCGCGGCGGTCAGCATTTTTACGGATTTGGAAGTAGCGCTGGCGGCTGCGGGGGAAGGCCCGGTGATCGTTCTTGTGGCTGGAACCGGATCCGCTGCGATCGGCCGCAATGCACAGGGACAAATCTGGCGCACGGGGGGACAAGGCCCGCGGCTCGGTGACGGCGGCAGCGCGTTTGACATCGGCAGCCAGGCGGTTGCGAGGGCGATGAAAGAACGAGAGCAGCGGGGAACGGACTCGACTCTGGGAATGAAGGTTCTAGAGCAGCTCGGCTATGCCTCCTGGGCGGAACTGCAACGGCGCGCCGCCCTGCAGCCAGATGACGTTTTTCCCTCAGTATTTCCCATCGTGGCTGCAGCGGCCGATGCCGAAGATCCGGCAGCGCGTGAGATATTGCTTCAAGCAGCAAGCGAATTATCCTCTTTAGTGAACACCGTTGCCGAACACGCGATCCTCGGCCGCGAGAATATTATGATTGTGAAAACCGGAGGAACCGTGGGCCGGTGCGTGTTTTTTGATATGCAACTTGACGCGGCATTGAAGCGGGCTTTGCCCCAGGCGCAAATCGGCGGGCTCCGAATGTCGCCCGCAGAGGCAGCGGCACGCGCCGCGCGATCTTGAAATGTCCGAAGAAGGATCAGTCCGCGAACGCGCGCTCCTCGCTATTGGCGAAGAACTTGCCGTGCTCTTGCATCATCCCTCGGCGGATGTGCTCCTCGCGCTGCTCGACAATTCAGCCCTCGACGAAACGCATGTTTGCCTGCTGCTGGAAAGAAAAAACCTCCCAGGAGAAATTCTTGAGGAGGTGGCGCGGCGCAAACATTTGCTCAAGAGCTACCGGGTGAAGCGATCGCTGGCTTTTCATCCGCGCGCACCGCGCCTGATCAGCCTGCGTCTTCTCCGCGACCTTTATTTGATGGACCTTGTGCAGGTTGCGATTCTGCCAGGTGTTTCCGCCGAGCTGAAGCGCAGCGCTGAAGATCAATTGCTCGCGCGTCTGCCGCAACTTCCGCTCGGGCAGAAAATCACTTTAGCGCGTCGCGGCCCGGCGCGCGTGGCCGGGGCGCTGCTCGCCGAAGGTCACGCGCAAGTTATCTCGATCGTTCTCGACAATCCGTACATGACGGAAGCGCAAATCCTGAGAGCGCTCTCCCGAGAAAAGCTTCCTCCTTCCGTGATTCCGGCCATCGTTCGCCATCACAAGTGGTCCATCACCTACAACGTCCGCCTGGCACTGGTCCGCCACCCTTCCGCGCCGCTCGCCACGATTCTTTCCTACCTTCCCGAGCTCACTGTTTCCGATCTGCGGGAATTGGCGGCCCCGGGCATTGTTCCGGAAAGCCTTCGCAAGTATCTGCAGGCGGAAGTGCAGCGCCGCATGCGCGCCAGCGAGAAAGCGGCAAAGGGGAGCGCTCCGGCCAAGAACCCTTCCGCGTCTAATCGGGAGTAAGCATCGGTTTTCCATGCGTAAAATTCGTATGTCAACTGCATGACTTTCTTGGCATGGGAAATCACGTTGCTGGGAACAAAACAGCCCTCTCCGGCGTCGTATGTGTTGTGGCGGAAGAAAAGGTATGCTTTCAACAGAGAAGCGGCGATTTCGCCCGAGCGCCGTGGTACGTAATCCCTGGCAGGGGGTTGCACCCGATTCATGGGCAATGGGGATCATCCCGCCCGGCGCCTCGAACGCCGCTGGGCGCCGCGTTACTCGTTCCGCGCAGACCTCGAGATCGAATGGGGCTCCGCGGTCCTTCGGGGAAGCACGCGCGACATCAGCGCCAACGGAATGTTTATCGAAGCCGTCGATCCGCTCTGGGTGGGCGCCGGCTTCGCCGCGCGACTGACCCTCGATCGCCCCGTAAGACTCGACTGTTTCGTGAAACGGATCGAACCGGGGTGCGGCATGGGCGTGTCCGTGGCCGTTTCCCGGTCCGAAAGCCAGAAACTTTTTCAGGATCTTCTTTCCGTACTCTCCGTCACTGGTTCTTGATCCCGTTTTATACTAAATGCGATGACACGCTGCCTTGATTGCGGCTCCGAGCGGACCGCGGATCAGTGTCCCTCCTGCGGACTAACTTCCGCTGCCGCTGAAGTCATGTTCCGCCGGCGGCTGTTGAAGCGCACGGCGGTATTTCTCGCCGGGTCGCTGGGGTTTCCCTACATCAGCCAGATTTATCCGCCGCTGGATCTGGACCTCATGCTGGTGTTCTTCGGCGGGCTATTCTTTGTCGCGCTGGCCATTGCCGTGGTGCTCGACCGCCGCGCGCGAAATCGCCGGGAACTCGAAGTGCTCAAGCGCGTCTACTCGGGATTCATTCCGCTGCCGTGGATTCTAGCTGCCACCCTGCTCGTGAACGGGAAGCTGGACTCGCAAAAAAACGTGGCTTACCACCCCACTATCGTGGATAGCCGCTACAACATGCCGGGAATCGTCCGCGGCACGCGCCGACTGTTTGTTCATTCCTGGCGCGAGGGGCAGAAAATCGAGCGGTTAGCAGTAGATTTCGATGACTACGATCGCTTTCGCGCCGGCGATTCGGTCGTCGTGGGTGTGGAACCGGGCGCGCTCGGCATTCCGTGGTATTACGGCGTATATCGCCGCTGAAAAAAGTCTTCAGTTTTAAGTTATGAGTTCAAAGTAGAGAAGAAGAAAATTCTGGGTATTGACTGGAACGCTCTTTACCCGCGCTCACGCGGGTATTCTTGGATTTATTGCTCGTCATTTAGCAAAGAGTTGAGGACTTTCCGCGCGGCCTACTTCGATTCGCAGCCTAGGAACGGATAACCAAAAACTAAAAACTTGAGACTAAAAACTTAATAGTGCAGTTCAGTACGCCGGTTTGCCGTTGACCAGGAGGGGAAGTTGCATCTCCAGGAAGTGGCCATCCTTGCCGAGCCGAAATTTCACCATCTGCATGCTGCGGAGGTCTTTGGTTTTCCAATCGGGAGTTTCCAGCGGTTGATCGGGCTTGCCGGCAAGCGACCATTCCACGTCTTCGCCTTGCTGCTTCACCGTTTGCGGATCGATTTCGTACACCTCTTGCTCCTTCATATCCACGAGCAAATAGCGCTTCCAAAGGTGTACGAGCAGAAGCCCCTTTTTCTGCGTGTGATAAATATTCCATGATTTCGGCGCTTCGTCATTGAACTTCACAATGGCAAATCCCACGGATTTCCAAAGCAGCTTCTTTTCGCTCGACTGTAATTGAGCTTGAAGAGGTGAAGCGCAGATCGCCGCCGAAAGAATGGCAAGCACGGCAGACAAACTTCTGATTCTCAATTCCTGACCTCGCTGAACGATTTGTCGAGGAGTTTGATGGCTGCGTCGACGTCGGGCTTGGTCGTATTCAGCATGGGGGCAAGACGGAGCGTGTTGCCGTAGAGGCCGCCCTTGCCGATGAGCAGGCCGTTCTGGCGGGCGCGCTCCATTACCTGCGTGGTGGCTTCGGGAGCCGGCTCCTTCGTCTTGCGGTCTTTCACCAGTTCGAGCGCTTGCATGAGCCCCATGCCTCGCACGTCGCCGATGAGCGAATACTTCGACTGCAATTCCTCCAGCTTACCGCGGAAGTAGTTGCCGACCACATCCGCGTTGTCCAGCAAATTCTCTTCTTCGATCAGCTCGATGGTGGCTCTGGCCGCCACGCTCGTCGCCGGGTTGCCCCCAAACGTGGCGATGTTCATTCCCTGGAAGCCGCCGGCGATTTCCGGCGTGGTCACCGTCAAGCCGATCGGCACGCCATTGGCCATGCCTTTCGCGCTGGTGAGCATGTCCGGAATGACTTCCCACTGCTCGATGCCGAACCATTTCTTTCCGGTGCGGCCCCAGCCGGTTTGCACTTCGTCGGCGATGAACAACGCGCCATATTTCTTCACGATCTTGAAGACCATCTTGAAGTACTCCTTCGGCGGAGTGATGAATCCGCCGACGCCTTGAATTGGTTCGGCCATGAACGCAGCGATGTTTCCGCTGGTTCCGGTCTGAATGAGATTTTCCACGTCCTCGGCGCAAGCCACTTCGCAATCGGGATATTTCAGGTGCAGCGGGCAGCGATAGCAGTAGGGATTCACGGCATGCGAAATACCCACGCTGATGACTCCACCCTTGCGATAGGGCGCGTGCGCGGTGACGGCTTTGGTGAGCGCCGAGCCTCCGGAATAGGCGTGGCGCAACGCCACCACGTCGTAGCTGCCGGTGGACATGCGCGCAAGCAGAATAGCGGCTTCGTTGGCTTCCGTGCCGGAGTTGGTGAAGAAGCTCTGCTGCAGATTGCCGGGCGTGATCTGCGCGATCTTCTCCGCGAGCGCCACGATGTGTTCGTTGGGGTAGAGCGTAGAAGTGTGCTGCAGCCGGTTGACCTGCGCGTTCACTTTGCTGGTGATCTTCGGGTTGCAGTGACCCACGGAGACGGTCAGGATACCACCGAAGAAATCGAGGTACTTGTTGCCTTCTAGGTCCCATAGGTGTTGCATCTCGCCGCGGTCGGCGACGAGCGGCTGCTGGAAGTAGTTGGTCACCGAGGGCCACAGATATTTCTTGTGCTTGGCGACGACTTCTTCGCTGCGCCCGCTACGGGCGAGCTGGGATGCCGGAACGAAATGTGCGGGTGTGATCATGTATGAGTCCTCGCGTGATCGATAGGATATTTTGAGTGTACGATGTGGCGTTGAAGGCGGCAAGGGAGGGCGAGGAAACAGAGAAGTGAGGACGGAATGAGATAAGAATGTAATGACGCAATGCGGTAAGGCGAGACAAGAGTGGTTCCGGGGCGAGTAGAGACCGGGGAGGGCTCAAAATGCCGCTGTAACCAGATCAAGGTTCCTCGATCTTCTTTTTTCGATGGGCGTCCTGCTCCAACATTGTTGCCATCAGCCGGTGCGGAGATCGGAACGTCGTTTGGCGCAAGCGGTTGAAGACTTTCGGCAAATCGATCCATCCGCGGACCGCGGCTTGATCTAACACCGCGAGCGTACCGATCACTGCTATTCCCCGTGAGCGGGCAGCGGTCGTCCCGTCGCGTTCGTCCATCAAGAGGAGACTGTTTTGTTGTTCGGATGCTAGCTGCTAGCGCGATGGCTTCTCGCTCGCCAGCATCGAGGTGCAAAAGGGAAGAATTGGCAGGCGTCCGCAGGGAGGCACTACGTACAGCCACGAGGGAGATTGAGCGATCCACCTGCTGACCATGACGGGGGTCTTTGGATCAGACAGTTCGGCCTTTACAGCTGGAGGAACTAGGACGCGTCCGTAGACTCTGGGAAGAATATCAACGGCTTCAATCAGCACAAGATAGTTCAGAGGAGTTGTATCGGCAACGATCGCCTGCATCTACAAACCAAGTTGGTTGTGGGTCTTGCGGTCGCGTTCAAGATCTTCCACGCCGTACTCCAATTCGACCCCATGCTCCTTAAGGAAGGCATCAACTTCCATGCGCGTCTGAAAACCGAGCATGCGGCGCAACTGGGCAGCAGAAATCTTGCGAGTACGATAGGCCGCTAATGACAAGGCTTCAAGGGCAGTGCGAGATAATTCTTCGCCGGAAGCGGTGAGAGCTTCCAACGTCAGGAAGAGTGATAGTGACGTGCCGCATGGTGTCAGGATACCGGAAGTGAATCCCAAAAGCGCGAAATGAGTAAGGTAAGTCCAAATGGACTAGGAGGCGTCCGCGGGACGCAACATTTCCACGGAAAATGGTAGTTCAGAGTGCGGGCGCGATGAGCTCCGCCGCTTCTTTCGAACGGCGCACCGGGACAAACTCAAAGTCGACGAGATCCCGCCAGCGGTCCGCCCACTGTTCCAGCAAGCGCACGTCGCCGCATTCCATCAACTGAAAGCAGCGATCGAAGTTTGTCTCTACCCAGCTCTCCACGTAGACGAGGCCGTCCGGAGCCATGCGCCCCTTCTCGCGGAAGCGGCGATAAACCGCTTTCGCGTCCCGATTCTTGAATCGCTCGATGACCATGTAGAGCATCAGAGATCACCCGCTTCCCTTTGTTCATGCTGCAGGCCGCGAATCGCCGAGCATAGCAGCCCATGATGCCGGACAAGCTGAATTCTGTCGCGCTTCTCCAGCGCTCGGCGGTAAAATCCACTTCATGGCTCCAGGTTTCGCACGATGATGCAAGCAAACATCCACCTGCGCCTCGCTGTTCCTGAAGATGTTCCCGTTCTGCGCGAACTGATCGACGCTTCGGTGCGCGGATTACAGACGCAGGACTACATGCCGGCGCAGATCGAAGGCGCGCTCAAAACCGTTTTTGGCGTCGATAGCCAGCTCATCGCCGACGGAACGTATATCGTGGCGCAGGCCGAGCCTACCGCTATCGAGCGCACCGGAGCACAGTATGTGCAACCCGAATTGATGATCGTCGGTTGCGGCGGCTGGAGCAAGCGCAAGACGCTCTACGGGAGCGACCATTGGACGGGACGCGAGGATGCACTGCTGGACCCTCTTCGCGATGCGGCAAAGATTCGCGCTTTCTTCATCCATCCCGCTTGGGCGCGCCACGGAGTTGGCGGCAAGATCCTCGAGGCTTGTGAAGATGCGGCGCGCGCCGCGGGGTTTACTCGCTACGAGATGGGGGCAACGCTGACCGGGGCAAAGCTCTTCGGCGTGAAGGGCTATGTCGCTGTCCAACGCATCTCGATTCCGCTGGTGAACGGCGAATTCCTCCCGGTGATCCACATGGAGAAGCAGGCTTAGCTTCTACTCGATTCGAATCAGCCGCCGGACGTGCAAGGCTTCAGACAGGCAAGGGCCGTCGCAGGTATAATGACCGGCTATGATTTCAGCGGCGGGGATCCTTCGGCGGGTGTACGGGATGTTTTCGCGGGTATTTCCACGATGCAGCGTGATTTCACAAGCGATTGCCTTCAATCTTTTCCTGGCGTTTTTCCCGACGCTGCTGATTGCCGTGGCGCTGGCGACCAGCCGGATTGGCGGCAGGACGAGTTTGTTTGACCTCATCGAGGATCTCACACAGTTTTTGCCGCCAGGAAGTCAAACGATCGTTTCGGAGTTTTTAGTGAAGCGTGGACCGGAAGCGTGGAAAATCGCGGCGCTGGGATGGACGGGAACGTTGCTCGCAGGCTCGCAGGTGATGAAGCTGGTGATGCAAGGAATTCACATCATTTATGGGGACACTGA
>QHZB01000076.1 GCA_003224525.1 Acidobacteriota bacterium
ACGAGGCTGGCCTTGATCGTGGCGATGGCGAGAGCGATGACAATATTGAATTTACCAAAATTCTGGAATGCGGCCCAAATGGTGATGCCGGTGCCGAGCATCAAGGACACGAAGATGACGATGTAAACTTTAGGCGATACAATGTGCTCGGACACGCGCGACTCTCCCAAACTCTCCTACCTGTGCCTGTCAATCAGATATAACAACGGGAACAAATAGATCCACACAATATCGACGAAGTGCCAGTACAAACCCACGATTTCAACGGGGGTGTTGTACTGCGGCGTGAAGCGGCCGTGGAAAGAACCCCTGATGAGCCAAATGAGCAGGCCTGCGCCGACGATCATATGCAGGGCGTGCAGGCCGGTCATGCCGAAATACAGAGAGAAATATAGCTGGGCGTGGGCATTGATATCCGGGTCCACGGCGAAGGCTTTTTCCAGTTCTTCTTTTTCAGCGGCAATTTCTACTGGATTATCCATGGGCGCTGGAAGTTCGGAGTGGTACCTGATATCGAAGCCGTAGCCGGGAATGAGATGGTGGTCGAATTTCTGTTTGTACTCGACCACTTTAACGCCCAGGAATACGCTGCCGAGGGCCAGAGTGGCGATGAGGAAAATACTGACAAGCTGCTTCTTGCCGATCTGCGCGGACCAGACGGCCATCGCCATGGTCAAGCTGCTCAGGATAAGCACAACGGTGTTGCCGCCGCCGAGCCGGATATCGAGCGTGTTGCTGCCGACACCGAAGGCCGTGCCGAACGCATGGCGATTGATGGTGTAGGTCAGGAAGAGGCCGCCGAAGAACAAAACTTCGGTGACCAGGAAGATCCACATGCCGAGCGCAGCGGATTCCTTCTGCTGCTCGAGGGTTTCAAATTGTCCGTACAGCTCTCCGGTGCGATGCACTCGGTACTCCTCTTTCCCCTTCAGATGTTGGCGCCGAATTGCACGCCATGCGGGCGCGAGGTAAGCCCCCACCCCCGCAAAATCAGCTAATCGTCACTGTGGGCGGGCGCCAGCGACGGCGCTCCAGCGGCCAAGCCAAGATCGGGCCGATTCTGAAAATCGTACGGCTCCCAAGTTACTTCGGGCGTGACGTCAAAATTTTCGGTGGGCGGCGGCGAAGCCGTTTTCCACTCGAGCCCGGTGGCAGGCCAGGGATTGGGCCCGGCGACGCGGCCATAGCGCATGGACCAGGCGAGATAAGCCATCGGGATCAAATAGCCCAGCGCGAGAATCGAAGCGCCCGCCGTGGACAAGACGTTCAGCACTTGAAATTCTGGCGGATAGGTGTGATAGCGGCGCGGCATGCCGAGATAGCCAAGAATGAATTGCGGGAAGAACGTCAGATTGAAGCCCACGAACAACGTGACGGCAGCAGCCCGCGACAAGGTCTCAGGATAGAGCCTGCCGGTAATTTTCGGCCACCAGAAGTGCAGGGCGCCGACGAAACCCATGACCGCGCCGCCGACCATGATGTAGTGGAAGTGGGCGACCACGAAGTAGGTATCGTGAATGTGAATGTCCAGGCCGAGGCAGGCGAGGGATAGTCCGGTGAGGCCGCCGATCACGAACAAGCCAATGAAGCCAAGCGCATAGATCATCGGGGGGTCCCAGGAGATCGAGCCTTTGTAGAGCGTCGAAGTCCAGTTAAAAACTTTTACCGCCGAAGGGATCGCCACCAAGTAGCTGAGGAACGAAAAGGTGAGCGCGGCGTAGGTGGATTCGCCGGTAACAAACATGTGGTGCGCCCAGACGAGGAAGCCGATGACCGCGATAGCGATGCTCGATCCTGCGATAAAGGAGTAGCCAAAAATGGGTTTGCGGGCGAAGGTCGGGATGATTTCGCTGACTACGCCCATCGCCGGAAGAACCATGATGTACACGGCCGGGTGCGAGTAAAACCAGAACAGATGCTGGAAAAGAATCGGATCGCCACCCAAGGCGGGATTGAAGAAGCCCAAGTGGAACATGCGCTCAAGGCCGGCGAGGAGCAGGGTAATGGCGATGACGGGAGTGCCGAGGATCATCACCAGGCTGGTGGCATAGTGCGCCCAAACGAAGAGTGGGAGCCGGAACCAAGTCATCCCGGGCGCGCGCATAGTGTGGATGGTGACGATGAAGTTCAGCCCGGTGAGAATCGATGAGAAACCGTTTATGAAGATGCCGATGACTGCCGGCGTGACGGCGGAATTTGAATAGACGCTGCTTAGAGGAGTGTAGAACGTCCAACCGGTGTCCAGGCCGCCAGTGCCGAAGGAATAGAGCACGAAGCAGCCGCCCACGATGTAGATATACCAGCTAAGAAGATTGATCTTCGGAAAGGCGAGATCCTTCGCACCGATCATCAGCGGAATCAGAAAATTTCCGAGCACAGCGGGGATCGACGGGATCAGGAAGAAGAAAATCATGGCCACGCCGTGCATGGTGAAGAGCTTGTTGTAAGTCTCCGGCGTGACCAGCGCTCCGCCGGGCGTCAAAAGATGGATGCGAATCATCGTGGCGAAGACGCCGCCGATGAAAAAGAAAACAGTGACCGAGCCGAGATACAGCAAGGCGATGCGCTTGTGATCGGTGGTCAGCAGCCACGAACGGGTGCCGGAGCCGTAGGTGGCGTTCAAATAATGCGTGCGCGGCAATTGGTGGTCTGGCGTCGGCGTGTCGCTCATGACTTATCTCTTCCCCGTGGGCGGCGCAATGCCGGAGCCCTTCGCGGGAACCGGCTGCGACTGCAAAGATTTGATATAGGCGGTGAGAGCGAGAATCTGCTCTTCGGTGAGCTGTCCCTGGAAGCTGGGCATCAGCGGCAGATATCCGGCTACAATTTTCGCGTTGGGTTGCAGAATCGATTCCCGGATATACGTTTCGTCGGCGGCGACGGTCGAGCCATCCGCCAGGAGAACTTGCGCGCCATAAACGCCGTTGAGCGAGGGAGCGTGGCCCGTGCCATTGGCGATATGACAAGTGCTGCAGGTCTTTTCGGCATAAAGCTTCTCGCCCGCCACGACAGGATTGGCGTTCCCACCGGAGGAGCCGGAGAGCCACGCGGAGTAGTCCGAAGGCTCCAAGACCGTGACCCAGCCGCCCATCAAAGCATGATTCGTGCCGCAATACTGCGAACAAAAGAAGTGGTAACGTCCGGGCTTGGTGGGGCGGAACCACATGGTGTTGTAATGGCCAGGGACGACGTCCATTTTCACGCGGAACGCGGGAACGAAGAAGTCATGAATAACGTCCTCGCTGGCCATGACCAGGCGTATGTTCCGGCCCACCGGAACGTGCAATTCATTTATTTCTTTCAAGCCATTGGGCTGCTGCGCTTTCCACATCCACTGTTTGCCGATGACGTAAATGTCGAGGGTATCTTGCGGCGCGCGTCGGTAATCCACGTAGACGATGGCGCCCCAACTGAACATGGCCATCGCCAGAATTAGGGGAACGATCATCCACACCGCCTCGAGCCGCGAGTCTTCGTGGATGGGAATGCCAACGGCATTCGGCGCTTTGCGGTGATACTTGAAGAAGAAAACGACAATCGCCGTGGTAATGGCGCCCGCAAAGAACAGGCAAACCGCGGTGATGAACAGCATCAGCGCGTCCACGTGCGGCGCGAAGTTGGACGCTTGCTCCGGATACAATGGCAATTGCGACTGCACGGCTTAGTGAGCTCCTCGTTCCACGCCGCTGGAAAGCTGCTGGCGCAAATTCCGGGCCGCCGCCAGCGTTTCACGGTGGCGCGAAATCAGAATCCCAGCCACGATACAGAGGACGGTCAGGATTCCGCCCAAACGGATGATCCTGAGAATCGCGGCGCTATACGTAGCCGCGCTGGGATCGTACTGGTAACAGAACAGCAGCACGTGGTCGATGGGCGTGCCGATTTTTCCTGCGGATGCTTCGACCAGGCCCAGGCGCACGTCGAGGCCGGGGTATTCCACGCCGTAAAAATAGCGCGAGATGCGGCCCTGGGGCGTGAGCAACATGACACCGCTGGCGTGCGCGAAAAGATTCGTTTTTGGGAAGAAGTTGTAGCGGAAATTCGCAGCATGCGTCGCCGCATCGATGGATTCCTGCGAACCGGTAAGAAAATGCCAACCAGAATCCGTCCCGGGGCGCCTGAAGTGGGCGAGTGCCGTTTTCTTTTTCTCCGCAGCCATGTCCGGCTTTTCGCGCGGGTCAAAACTTACGAAGACCACCTGATAATCGATCCCCGGATTAAAGGAGAGCATGCGCAGCGTCCCGACGACGCCTTGCTGAACCTGGTTGCAGAGCATCGGGCAGCCGTAATAAACGAACGCGAGAACGACAGGTTTTTGCCCGAAATATTCGCGGAGCTGAACGCTGCGGCCGGTTTCATCGCGGAAGGCGAGGTCGAGAGGCATCTGGCCGTCAAGCGGCGGTTCGAATCCCACGTTTTGCAAAGCGGCGGGCATGGTCGCGGCCGTGGGGCCGACGTTGCTGCGTACTGCCTGCGCACGCAACGTACCAGCTGCCAGCAAGAGCGCGGCAATCCCGACAATATGGCAAACTTTTTTCATCGCGTTATTTCTTTTTCTCCACCGGCGTTGCAGGCACCGAGGACAAACCCTTTTCGGCAACGATCTTCATCGCATCCTTGACGGGAATCTGTACGATGCCGCCGGATCGATCGATCCACTCCAGCTTTTCATTGGCCTCGGAGTCGTGGCGGATCTTTTTGCGCAGATCCGCCTGAGGATCGGCTTCCTGGCCAGGAAAACCAAAACCCTGGAGGCGGGGTTCGGGTGGCAATTCCTTTGGATGAGCATCGCGGGACGGCGGCGCAGGCCTATCGGAAGATGCCGCAAAATTGGAGGTGAGGCGCAGAATGTAAACGCAAATGAGCAGTGCGGCCGCTGTCGCCAGACCTAGAGCAAGGAGGTAGCCATAGATGATGCCGGCCTTAATGTCGCGTCCCTCGAAGGCAACGTCGGCGTGGCGCGGCTCCTGGCCCGTGTTGTGGGACTCAGTGCTCATGATGCTCAATGGCCTCCTCAAGTTTCGGGTCGCCGACGGGGAGCAGCGGCAGCTGCTTCAGATTGAAGGCGAAAAAGCCAAGCCACAATCCGCCGAGGGCCAGGGGTAGGACGATGTCGAGCCACGTCGGCACGGCCCGGGAAGTGAATTCCGGGCGCGTCATCCAGAAGAGATCGACGAGGCGCATGAAAATCAGCCACACGGCGATCTTGGGGAGAAGTTTCGCGTTGCGTTTGACGTCCTGCGACAGCAACAGAAAAAATGGAACAAAAAAGTGGAAGACCAGAACGATCACAGCCACGACGCCCCATTCGCCATACAGCCGCGTGCGATAGAAGCTGATCTCCTCCGGCTGGTTGCCGGACCAGATGATCAGGAGCTGCGAAAAATCGAAATAGGCCCAAAGCATGACGAAAGCGAGTAGCAATTTCCCCAAATCATGCAGATGGCGTTTTTGCAAAATACCCGCGAGGGGTTCAGCTCGCGCCAGCAAAACGACCACGGCGATCATCAAGGCCATCGAAGAGATCATTTGGCCGATGACAAAGAGAAATCCGTAGATCGTCGAAGCCCAATGCGGCGAGAGAGACATCACCCAGTCGATGGCGGCGAAGCTCATGGCAAAGACATAGACAATGATGCCCGGGCCGGCAAGCATATTCAGACGACGGCGCAACGCGCGATCTTCGCGGTCCGCGTCCTGTTGCCTCGACAGGCGGTTGAAGATAAACATCAGCAAAAGCCAGGTCGCGAAGTACATCACCGCGCGGGTGAGATAGCCGTTGTGCGTCAGGTATCCGCGCTGAAAGTCCGAGAGCGGTTCCTTTTTCACTTTTTCAGGATCGAGCCACGCGCCATACAAATACTTCATGCCGATGAACGCGATGGGGAGAAAGAAGGCGGCGACCAGTGGCAGCGTGCGCATGGCCGATTCGAGCGGGCGGCGGATGATGATGCCCCAATGCCCGCTGGTCAGATGCTGCAACATAACCAGGCCGAGGGAACCAAGCGCCAAGCCCAGGATAAGCATAAAACTCATCAGATAAGACGGGTAAAACAGCTCGGGTGATCGCACCGCACCGAAAAGGGCGAGGATCAGGGCGATGCCGCCGATAGCCAGCGCCGACTGTTGAAGGCGGCCGACACTCTCCGGCGCTTTGTAGTCCTGCGCGGTCATTCTTTTTTCGCTCCTGCCGAGGAGAGGCGTTGCTGTAATTCTGCGGGAAGATCGGAAACTATGGCATTGCGGCTGAGTTGCAAGGCGCGGAGGTAGGCAATGATGGCCCAGCGATCCGCGGGAGGAATCTGGGCCGAGTACCCGTACATGGCGCCAAAGCCGTTGGTGATGTTGTCGTAGAAATAGCCGTTGGGGGCCTGGCGCAGGCGGTCCTGATGATAGGTGGGCGGGTGCTTCATGCCGCGCATAACCACTAGACCGTTGCCGTCGCCCTGCAAGCCGTGGCACGGGGAGCAAAAAATCCGGTAGCGCTCTTCCCCGCGCTGAAGCAGAAGAAGGTCGACTTTCAGTGGGAAATTGTTCGAATCTTTCGGCACGAAAAGTTCATCGTCAGCGATCGAGCCATGCGCCACGGTGTTTTCCAGGATCGGGCGCTCGGACCGGCCATCAGTAAAAAAATCGGAAGGCGAAAGCGGCAGGTTCTTCGGCTGGTTGGCCATATCCTGCTTGAGATATTGGCAGCCGGATGCGAAGAGCATCGATGCCGCAGCGCACGCAATGACGAGGAAGCGCGAGGTGTTAGTCATCGGATACCTCGGAAACATGATGCGCTTCGAGGCCCTGGAGAAACCGGGCGGTCTCGGCAAGATGAAACTTCGCGTCGCGCGACTCGATGCAAATAAAGAAACGATCCGTGGAGGCATGCGAGAAGCGGTGCACGTTGAACACCGGATGATGCGGCTGCGGCAGCTTGTTCAAGGCCAGCATGCCGAAAACTGCAGCAAGCGATGCACCGAGAATGGTGAGCTCAAAGGTGACCGGAATGAAAGCCGGCCAACTGTTGAAGGGGCGGCCGCCGATGTTCAGGGGATAGGTGATGGCCGCAACCCAATACTGAAAACCGAATCCGCCGATTCCGCCGGTGAGGCCGCCAATCAGGGTGATCAACGGGACAAGATTTCGCTTCAGCCCCATTGCTTGCGACAGGCCTTCGACGGGAAACGGGCTGTAGGCCTCGAACCGCCGGTAACCCGCTTCGCGCACCTTCTCCACGGCATGAATGAGCTTCTCCGGAGTTTCAAACTCCCCCACCACACCGTAGATATGGGACCGGTGCAGAATCATTCCTTTTTCTCAGACGTCTCCGCCACCAGCTCGCGCATTTCTGCAATGGAGATCGCGGGAAGAACGCGGACAAACAGGAAAATCAGCGTGACGAACATACCGATGGTGCCGATGTAGGTGGCCCAATCCCAGAAGGTCGGGCTGTAGCGGCCCCAGGCCGAGGGCACGAAGTCGCGCGTCAGGCTGATAACCACGATGACGAACCGCTCGAGCCACATGCCGATGTTCACGACGATGGACATGATGAAGAGGACCACGACGTTGTGGCGGATCTTGTAGAACCACAGCAACTGGGGCGTCAGGATGTTGCACAAAATCAGCGAGTAGTAGAACGGTGCATAAGGGCCGTGAAGACGCTGCTGGACGAGAAAAACGTCAAACTTGTTTCCACTGTAAAGCGAAAGGAAAAACTCGAAGAAGTAGCCGTAAGCAACGATGAGGCCGGTGGCCAGCATGACCTTGGCCATGTTGTCCAAATGGCGCATGGTGATGTAGTCCTCCAGGCCATACGCCTTGCGCAAGGGAATCGCGATGGTGATGACCATGGCAAAGCCGGAATAGATGGCTCCCGCCACGAAATAGGGGGGAAAGATCGTGGTGTGCCAGCCGGGAACAATGGAGACGGAAAAGTCGAAGCTGATCACCGAATGTACGCTGAGCACGAGCGGTGTCGCCAAGCCAGCGAGCAGCAGGTACGCCGACTGGTAGCGCTGCCAGTGCCGTGCAGAGCCGCGCCACCCCATCGCGAGCATTCCATAAATAATCTTGGTCGGTTTTTGGATGGCGCGATCGCGCAGCGTTGCCAAGTCGGGAATGAGACCGACAAACCAGAACATCAGGGAAACCGTGCCGTAGGTCGAAACCGCGAAGACGTCCCAGATCAAGGGACTGCGGAACTGCGGCCAGATGCCCATGGTGCTGGGGTACGGGAACATGTAAAACGCCATCCACGGCCGCCCGGTGTGAATGAGCGGAAAGATGCCGGCGCAGGCTACCGCGAAAAGCGTCATCGCTTCCGCAAAGCGGTTGATGGAGGTGCGCCACTTCTGGTTCAGCAGGAAAAGAATGGCGGAGATCAACGTGCC
Source organism: Acidobacteriota bacterium (assembly GCA_003224525.1). Taxonomy (GTDB): domain Bacteria; phylum Acidobacteriota; class Terriglobia; order Acidiferrales; family UBA7541; genus Acidiferrum. The sequence goes on from QHZB01000076.1 coordinate 8,385, forward strand.
GGCGTGGCCGATACCAATCCACCAGACGAAATTGACAATCGCGAAGCCCCAGCCGATGGGAATATTGATGCCCCAGATGCCCGTGCCCTTGATGAAGAGCCAACCGATGGCGACGGTCATGAGGCCCGTGAGGCCAAATGCAATGGCGAAGCCGATGAACCAACCGAGAGAAGTGGGGCGAGTCAGAACGATGGCGCTGATCTTATCCGTGACCGAGGCGTAGGTATGGCCCGGTCCCAGCACCGGCGTGAGGCGGCGAATTTCGGGAGAATCGAATGGCGGCTGCCCGGCGCTCATGCCGACTCCTTCGCTGGTGACCGCCAAGCGGTCAACAATTCCGGATTGGGATTGCGCACCGCCGCAAGATAAGTGGTGCGCGGGCGGGCATTCAATTCGCCAAGCAGGGTGTAGTTCCGTTGCTGGGCTTTCAGCTTGGCCACGCGGCTATTTGGATCATTGGCGTTGCCGAACACGATCGCTTGGGTCGGGCAGGCCGCTTCACAAGCGGTGACGATTTCCCCGTCGCGAATCTTGCGGTTGTCTTTTTCAGCCTCGATGCGCGCCGTGTTGATGCGTTGCACGCAATAGGTGCACTTCTCCATCACCCCGCGGCTGCGCACGGTGACTTCCGGATTGCGCAGGAGCTTCAATTGCGGCGTCTCCCAATCCTGGAAGCGCAGGAAATTGAACCGGCGCACTTTGTAGGGACAGTTGTTCGAACAGTAGCGCGTGCCGACGCAGCGGTTGTAGACCATGTCGTTCAGGCCTTCGGCGCTGTGCACGGTGGCGCCCACAGGGCAGACCTGCTCGCAGGGCGCGTTTTCGCACTGCTGGCACGGCACGGGCTGGAAAAACGTCGGTGGATTGTCTAGCGATGCGTCGTAGCTCGAAGGATCATTCGTCACCGACTTGACGCTTTTTTCGTAATAGCGGTCGATGCGGATCCAGTGCATCTCGCGACCGCGCATCACCTGGTCTTTGCCCACCACGGCGATATTGTTTTCCGATTGGCAGGCCACCACACAGGCGTTGCATCCGTTGCAGCTGTTCAAGTCAATCGCCATTCCCCAGGCATAGCCGGGGTATGAATATTCCGTGTAAAGCGAAAGCTCCTTCGGGGGATTTCCGCCGGGTTCATGGGCGAAGCCAGGATTCTTCCTGTATTCCTCGAGCGTGCCGGTCGCGAGAATCTGCCGGCCTTCCATATTGAAGTGATACTGCGTGCAGGCCAGCGGGTAGTCTTCGCCGGTTTTCTTGATCATCGTGCTTGAGGCCGTCGCCGCCCAGAGCGCACTGGAACTGCGCACGGCGTAAGCGTTGAATCCTTTGTTCGTGCCGGTGTATCCCGCTCGTTTGCGGCCGTAGCCCAGCGGCAGCACGACGACGCCATCGGCCTGGCCCGGAACGATCCACGCCGCGGCGGTAACTTTGCTGTTCGCAAGCGCGACATCGATCACGTTCGAATAAACCTTGCCGTGCTCGCCGCCGCCCCAGGCGACGTTGTGCGCCAATTTCAGATTCTCCGCAGTCTTGGGGCTGATCAGCGCGGCATTATCCCAGGTAAGTTTCGTGATCGGTTTCGGCAATTCCTGGAGCCAGCCATTATTGGCGAAGCGTCCATCGTAGACACAGGGATCGGGCCGGAAGAGGAACTCGATTTCATCAAGCGAGCTCGTCTTCGCCGCAGGAAGGCTCGCGGGGTTGAACTTCAGCGTGACATTGATGGGCGCGGACGCTGAGTTTGATATAACTCCATCGTTCAAGGTCTTGCGCCAGAACTTTTCGAAATCCGCAGAGGGATAAGCGGCCTTCAGGCGTTCCCGCAGCACATCGTAATCAGTCGCTCCGGGCTTCTCAGTAAATGCGCCGAGCACCGCGCGCGCGGAATGTGTGTGGTAGAGCGGTGCGATGAGCGGCTGAATCACGGTGACGGTGCCGTCGAAAGCGCGCGCGTCGCCCCAGGTTTCCAAGTAGTGAGATTCGCCTACGTGCCAGTCACAGACTTCGGCGGTCTCATCAAAATGCGAGCTTACGCAGATCGTGTTCTTGACCTTCTTTTGCTTTGTGGATGGGTCAAACTTGATCTTCGACGCGAAATCAAAATCGTGTGGCGCTGTGTAAACCGGGTTCACGCCAAGAATCAGAAGCGTCCCGACTTTGCCGGCGTCAATATCGGCACACAATTGGCGCAGCGATTCGAGATGATTGACGGGATGCGCCTCCACGGGCTCCGTATAATAGAGACTGGTCCCGACATTTCCCAGCGAGTCGTTGACGGCGTGTGTCAGGGCGTGAACTTCCGCGGGCTGCTGTTCGCCTGCTACGACCAACGACGCCCCCTTGTGTTTCTGGAGATCTCTGGCGACCGCGTCGAGCCACTTCTCCGTATCCGCAGGAAGTGCCGTGGCGCCGCCAAGCCCGAGCTTCGCTGCGAGCGCACGCGCGAAGAGCTCCACTTCAGAAGCCCGCAAGGGCAGGCGATGATCCGCGGTCGCACCGGTGACGCTGGGCGTCGGCTCGACGACGTAGAGCCGGTTCATCGTGTCACTCGGGCCATCGAGCTTGCGCCGCCGAGAGAATTCTCTCGCGTAGCGGATGTGTCCCGGACCGCTGCCCAGGAAATCAGAATCGAGCGAAAGGATGACGTCGGCCTTCTCCGGGCGATAAACGGTGTTGAGGTAGCTGCCAAAAGCGAGCTTGGCACCCTCGCGCGTGCCGTCGCCGACAGCCGGCTCCCACTGGTGCCACTTGGCCTGCGGAAAAAGCGTCAGGAGCGATTGAATCTGAGCGGCCAGCGTGGGCGAAGTGACTATTCCGGTCAGGATGCGGAAACCCGCGCCGTTGGCGGCTTTCATCTCCGCCGCGATGGCCTGCGCGCTTTCTACAAACAGCGACCAGGTCTGGATTTCTCCGAACTTCGTCACCGTCTGCGCGCGATCCGGATCGTAAAGATTCAGGATCGAAGCCTGCGCGAATACGTTCGTCGCGCCGAGGCTGGACGGATGGTCGGGGTTGCCTTCGATTTTCGTCGGCCGCCCTTCGTGGCTTTCCACTAGCAGGCCGATGGCATCCGCGCCAAACGGCATCGCCGTGGCATAAAACTGCGGCTTGCCGAGAACCATCCCTTCGGGCTGTTTGACGTACGGCACGACGTACTGCTCGGGCGTGCGGCCACAGCCGGAAAGGCCCGCAAACGCCAGCGATGCCGCCATCAACTTCAGGAAATCGCGCCGGTCGACGGAGTCGTCCCATTCCGAAGGCGCCTGGCGCGGGAATTCGCGATGTAGCAACTCCGCAAATTGCGGATCCCCGGCGAGTTCCTCGAGCGTGCGCCAATACTGTTTGCCGGTTTTCGATTGGAGCCTGGCTCGCACCGCGGCCAAATCCATCGAGCTTTCGTGCAGCTTGGCATCTCCGGCCGGATCGTTGTGATCATGCCGGCCGTCGATGTGTTCGTGTTGTTCGTGCTCGCGCATGCCGTCCATTAGCGATGACAGGTCGAGCAGCTCGTCAGCTCGGCCGTTGTCCGAATCTTGTACTCTTCCCTCAGCTTGGCGCCGATTTCCGCCTGATTGTCCGGGGCCTTCCAGTCCATATTGAAAACCTGATCTTTGGGGCGGAGAACCTGCTCGGGGTTGCGATGGCACTCCACGCACCATTGCATCAGCAACGTGTTGGCCTGGAACACCAGCGGCATCTGGTTGATCTGTCCGTGGCACGACGAGCAGCCCACGCCCTTGTTGACATGAATGCTGTGATTGAAATAGACGAAATCGGCCAGGCGGTGAACTTTGACCCACTCGATGGATTTATCGCTGCGATAACTCTCGCGGATCGGCTCGAGGTAGGCGGCCGTATTGAAAAGCACCGAATGGCAATTCATGCAGGTCTTCGTCGGCGGGATGCCGGCAACGGCGGAAGTTTCCACGCCGGTATGACAGTAGCGACAGTCGATGCCGTCATCGCCCACGTGATGCTTGTGGCTGAATTGCACCGGCTGTTCCCGCGTCACGTTCTGCCGCGTCATGTAGGGCGAACGCGCCACCGCGAGGACGGCGACGAGCGCCACTCCGACCAAAAAGAGGGTCGAAAACACACTGAATCGCGCGATGAAATTCGTACTGCGATGAAAAATCTGGGCCATGTCTCTTCAGCACTTTGCGGCGGAGCGCGCCGGAAGGGAGCTGCGGTCAGGGCGTCCCACGAGTTAACCGGAAAGTGCAAACCCGGGTCATGCTTGACGCGATAGTGTCCATCAAAACATTCTGGAATGCAACCTTCGGGCCCTGCTCTATTCAAATGCTTTCCTGCAACTTCCTCTGCAAACTTTGCGGCCCCTTCAAAGCATTCAAACAATTGCTCCACTCACACGCTTGAACCGGAACGATGACCGAGCTATGGACGAATAGATGGCTATCCGCGACCACTTCCCAGTCCATCCGCACCCGTCCCTCTTCACGGATTCAGATGCATCCGCGAATGAAGAAGTTCAAATTTTTTTCACTACATTTTTGACCGGGGCATTTGCCAAGGGCGGGGTCGTGGTATCTTAGAGAGAGCCATCGCCGCTCTTTTTGCGGCGGAGCTTACCTATCATGGGTAACCGTGCTTCGCCAGGCCAAACCGGTGGCGAAGACAGCCCGCTGGGGCGTGGTCCAACTGGTAGGACACCTCACTGTTAATGAGGACGGTGAAGGTTCGAATCCTTCCGCCCCAGCCAATTTTCCCCTCTAGAAAGAATGGTATTGGTGGTGTCGGCTGTCTTTATACCGATGGCGCTACCTTGATTTGCAGGCCGATTCAGCCGGCTAGATCAGGGTCGTCCGCGCCACGAGGGTCAACCTAGTGCCTAGTGATCGCCACGTTGCGAAGCATCGTGCGGCGCGTTCGGCTTTACGTGCAGCGGTTGAAAGCGTGGCTCAATGCCTTTAACGGCGTCGAAAACTGAAGCAGACACGAGCGCGACCACGCGACTGGTTGCCAGCGGACTGGTGCCGCCCGCAATGACCGTGGTGTTCATGACCCCGATCCACTCCAGCACCGGGTCTGGCGTCGCAGCCGACAATGGTAGGGGCGTAGTAGCGAGCAGCGCCACAATCAGCATCAGCGTCGCGCTCCGAATAGTTGCGCCGGCACCTCGCAGGCGAAGTAGCAGAAAAATGCCTAGGTAAGACCTGGGTATATTGCGAATCATGTGTCCTCCTGGGTGGACGGAGGCAGCGTGTTACGAGCTGGCGGACAGTCGGCGATGACCTGGTAATCGCACGTCAGCAGGAAGCGCTACCGTGGGGAACCAACTCGTCGGTAGCAGAGGCGAGTTCCTCCGAAGCGCGGTGCCCCGACTTCTCGGATGAGGCCATAAGCTCAACCGGACGCCGCTAATCCCGCGCTATCGGCAAACCCGCTTCCAGCCAGCCTTTCCAACCACCGTCCATCGATTCGACGTTGTTGTAGCCCATCTTCTGCAGATTCTCCGCCACCAGCGCGGAACGGAATCCGCCGCCGCAATACAGGACGAGCTTTAGATTCGCGTCGGGGACTCGTTGCTCGATGTCGCGCTCGATGATGCCTCGGCCCAGGTGCACGGCGCCGGGAAGATGTCCCTTGGCCCATTCGTTGTCCTCGCGAACATCCACGAGCAGAAGCTTTTCACCTGCGTCGGTGCGGCGCTTCACGTCCGCGACATTGGTTTCTTTGATCTTTTTTTTCGCTTCGTTCACCAATTTCAGAAATTGCGCCGCGTGGGCCATCCGAAAACTCCTTCCACAAATGAACTGGAGATGAGAATAGCACAGGCAGGACGGCGCCCATTGGACTTACCCTGCGGTCGTTCAGGGTCCGGGCCTGCCGGTCAAAGACGGCTCAGAGGGACCCTGGGCTTTCTAATTCTGCGAACTTTCGCTCTTTGCCTTTTCTCCCGCGCCCTTCTTGGCAAAAGAGCGCACCAGGCTCACGAAGTTCCAGCGTACCTTTTCCGCCGTTCGCTCGCCTTCGCCTGGCATCTTGCCTTTACCGCTGCTGATAATCCAGAAGAGCTCGCCGTCGGTCATCTTCTCGAGGGAAGAAGCGTCGCGCCAGTCTCGGAGTTCGAGCTTCATGTCCGCAACCAGGTCACCCTTACCGTCGCCACCCTTGCCGTGACACATAGCGCAATTGTAGCCAAAGAGTTTGCGCGCTTCCGCCAATCCTTCTGGCGTTGGCGTGACAGGATTCTTTTTGGCGGCGTCTTCCGGCGTTATTTTTGGCTCTGTGGATCCCGGCTTCTCCTGGGTGGAATTCGGCTTAGCGTATGAAATCCCGAAGCTCGCGAGCAGAATCGCACCCAGGATGAGGAGCGTTCTACGCATAGTTTCCTCCTGACAGGATGGGCCGGCCGAGCGAGTTTAGCTTGCTATTGAGCGGATTCTACGCCCGCGTGCGCAGGAAGAAAAGAGTTAAGAATGAAAAAGAGGTGGTTCCAATCGCCGCCCTACCCGCGAACTACGGTCGCGGCCCTGGCTGCGTTTTTCTTGTCGAAGGCATCGAGCATGCGCGCTGCTTCGGCGCATCGCCAAAACCTGCTCGGAAGGGACTGGATTCGCGAACCCGCGTTCGCACTCCATCGATCACCGGCGGAATGGGGTCGTGCGCAACGCCTCGAATCAGGAAAATCATCAGTGCCGCCTCGCCCGGCGCATCCGCACTTGAGGTAATCCCAAAACCCTGCACCTCGGGTTTCTTCATCCACTCGTCCACGTGCGCCACATGAACGGCTCTCGCCTGCGTCACTTGCTCCGCGGTGAGACTGTTCACTGAAAATATTTCTCCGCTCGGAGCCAGCCGCGCGCTCTGCGCTTCATCAAGCACTCCTCGCGGTGCTTCTGTCCCGCCCGGTACGATCCGCGTGCGAATTCCCTCCAGCATGGCCGGCAACTCTGTCCGCAGTTGGCTCGGATCAACGACCAACAACACGGCGGGTTCCCCTTGATGATCGATGCTCCTGCCCACTCCGACCGCTCGCACATAGGGATTGGCCAGTAGCTGGTTGGCGTGGATGTCCCGCGCTGCCGCTGCCGGCGCGAGCGATTGCCTTTGCAATGCCAAGCTGGATTGCGCTGTCGTTGTCGCCGCAGAAAATCCTGGCAGCGTGCATGCAATCACCGGATGTGCCGAAGCGCTTCCGACAAAAACCGGTTTGTTCCCCACCGAATCGGCCATCGCGGCTAGAACATCCTGGATTGGGTTGCCCACGCTGTCCGTATCCGATCCGCCGTAAAGCAGGGCCACGGGATCTGCTGAACCTTGCGACACAATCAGCGATCCGGAATCTCCTTGCGAGCTGAAAGTTCCTCCGGAAACGGAAATCTGATTTTGATAGGTGACGGTAAACATGGTTCCCGTCCCGCACCCTGTCTGGTATTGCACTCTTGTCGAAATTGCGATGGCGCCCACCGTTGAACACGTCAGGCCCGTCGTGCGCCCGCTCTTCGCCACGCTCAGGCCCACGTTCGCGGCCGCTCCCATTCCCTTATGCGGCGGAGCGGGATCGGGCACATTCCCCGTCGCCGTGCTCCCCAGCAAGAAGATTGTCCCATTAGTATCCACGGCCCCTGGATTGATCAGTGCAATGGCGGCGTCGACATTTGTGCCCGTCGTTTCGAGTCTTGCAAACTGGGACAAATGGGCCACGATCGAGGTGCCGCTGGGATTGCAATTGTTGTCGACCAGCCCTGGCTGGATGATGTTGTCTCCCAGTGTTGCCGAATCGCTCCGTGCCAGTACGTGGTTGTTGCTCAGAATATAGAAAAGTCCGTTCCGCTGAACCAGGGATCCCAGAGTCCCGCCGCAACACGAGATGAGGTTCTGCTGCGTGCTCGAATCGTTGGCATTCCCTCCCGTCGTGCCCAGGATGATCGGAAAGTTTTGCGCCGCTTCGTTTGGAGGTCGCGCCGCTATGGTGACCGCGGCAGGTGCAGACTTCGTCGCATCCGCCAGCGACACAACCGTGACGGTGACCTTTGCAGGGCTCGGCACCTGTGCTGGCGCCGTGTACACGCCCGAAGCGTTGATTGTGCCAGTCGCGGCCGTGCCCCCCACGACGCCGTTCACTTGCCATTGGACAGCCGTATTCGTCGTTCCCGCAACGGTGTCCGTGAAGGGTATCGATTGATTCACAGTTAAAATTATGGACGTAGGCGCGATCGTCACCGTGATTTGCTGCCCGCCACCGACTCCGCCGCCGCACGAAGCTAGAAACGCGGCAACAGTTAGGTCAAATGTGAGGAAGATCGCGCAACGCATCGGGTGCCTCATTTTCCGGTCGGGAGTTTTTAAGCTAGCACAAACAATTTGGGGTGGGTCAGTGATTCCGATTCCTGCTTCGAAAGTTTGACGGCCTCGACGCCCGCAAAGGATGCCCGGCAGTTTCCGCCTCCAAGCCGCGGACTGCTGTCTCACTTCCAATCAATCCAAGTCGCGCCAGTTGGGGCCGGCGCCGATTTCGACGACGATAGGCACCGCCAGTTTGTGGACGCCTTCCATTTCTTCCTTGACTAATTTTTCCAGCTTGGCGCGCTCCTTTGTCGGAGCCTCAAAGAGCAGTTCGTCATGCACTTGCAGGATCATTTTAGATTCGAACTTTTCTTCCGCCAGCCGCCGGTCGATACTGATCATCGCCTGCTTGATCAGATCGGCGGCGGTGCCCTGCAGCGGCGAATTGAGCGCGGTGCGCTCGGCAAAATTGCGCAGCTGCATCTGCGGTGAATTGATTTCAGCTATCGGGCGGATTCTTCCGAACAAAGTCTTTGCCACGCCGGTCTTGCGCGTCTCGGCAAGAATGTTGTCCAGGTATTCCTTCACGCCCCGATAGCGCGTGAAATACGCGTTGATGAATTTCGCGGCTTCTTTCTGATCGATGCCTAATTGCTGTGCCAGCCCGAAGGGCGAAAGGCCGTAAATGATCCCGAAATTAATGGCCTTGGCGGCGCGGCGGTGCTCCGCGGTCTGCGCCAGCGGCCCCACGCCGAACACTTCCTGCGCCGTCCGCGCGTGGATGTCCTCACCGTTGCGGAAAGCTTCGACGAGCACGGGGTCTTTTGAAAAATGCGCCATGATGCGTAGCTCGATCTGCGAGTAGTCCGCCGACAGCAGTAACTTCCCCTTCCCGGCGACAAAAGCGGCGCGTATCTCGCGCCCCAGTTCGCTGCGGATCGGAATGTTCTGCAAATTGGGATCGCTCGAACTGAGCCGGCCCGTGGCCGTGCCGGTCTGTGAAAAGCTGGTGTGCAAACGTCCGGTTTCGGGATGGATCAGTTTCGGTAGCGCGTCCACATACGTCGATTTGAGCTTGGCAATTTCCCGATATTCGATAATCTTCGCGGGAAGCGGATGCTGCGCGGACAATTCCTCGAGAATGTCGGCGGCGGTAGACCGCGCTTTTGCTTTTCCGCGCCGGGCGTTGGGCTGAAGATTCAGCTTGTCAAAAAGAATTTCGGCAAGCTGCGTCGGCGAGTTGACGTTGAATTCCGATCCCGCAAGCTTCCAGATCTCTTTTTCCAGGCGGCGGATTTCCTTCTCCATCGTGTGCGACATCTTGCCGAGCTCTTTGGGATCGACGCGGATGCCCGCCCGCTCCATCTCTGCGATCACTGGCGCGAGGGGCAGGTCGATTTTTTTGTAAACGTCTTCGAGTTGTTGTTCCTGGACTTGCGCGTGGAGCGCAGGCGCAAGCCGCTGCAGATAATCGGCGCGCTCGCCGGGACCGCCGCCCATCATCACGTTGAACTGCCGCATCACCACGTCGGCGAAGTTGTGATTCGCCGTCGTGGGCCGCAGAAGGTAGGAAAAGAGTAGCGTCGCGTGGCGAATATTCGCCGTCCGGCCCGTAAGCAGTTGAAAAAGTTTTGGGTCGTGCACGATTTTCGGCCGTTTTGGATCGGCGAGCAGCGAGGCGATGGCATTCAACACCTCGCCCTTCTCGTCGAACCACACCGAGCGTCCTTCGCCGGCCTTCGAGGAAACCTCGATCGAAGCGATGCGCGTCCCGAATCCTTCCGATTCGCGCTCCCCCGCCTCCAGGTTCAGCCAGACCGCCAGCGGCTGTTTCGCGGGGAGTTTCGCCAGATACTCGCTGAACTCGGCGACGCTGGCGAACTGCGCGTAATCCGCCTTCACCACCGGTTCTGCATCCGCCGGCGCCGAGGACGCTACCGCTTCCGCCCCCAGTTCTCTGAGCAAGGAATTGAAACCGAGTTCGCGATAGAGCGCACCGAGGGCATTCACATCGGGCGCGCGGCGTTCCAGCGAGTCGAGATCGAGTTCCAACGGCACGTCCGTGGCAATCGTCGCAAGCTGTTTGGACATCATCACTTGCTCGCGCTGTTGCTGGAGCGCTTCGCGATATCGC